>NZ_KB913037.1:4628702-4947711 GCF_000384295.1 Amycolatopsis balhimycina FH 1894
TCAAAATCGGACGTTAGTACTTGCAGCAGATCTAGATTCACCACATCTCGCCTCATCTGCGCACGCAGAGATTCCTGCTTAGACTTCCATATACGCAAATGTGGAACAGGAATTACCCAGCCCTGCCGAATGGCTGGCGCCAAAACATGAAGGCGAATTAGCGCTTCCCTGATCTGCACCCGGTTCTCATCTTCGGAGGAATGCTGAAATCCTGCCCCATAAGTGCTCTCCGCCGAAAGCACCTAAGAAGCTCTGGCTTAGCGACAGAGGGCTGATAACCGGCATAGAAATCATCTACATCTACAGCAAGAGCATCAAGCTCGTCCGCCGTGAGCCTACTGACGCTTTCAGGAGTCCAAGAAGCCCCGAAGAAGGCATCCAGGAGGTCAATGATCGTTCTGAACTTGTCGCTCATCCATCAAAGTGTAGAGGCAGGAGCACTCAAGACCATGGAGCGACTCGTGCCTTCCTAGACCCACATCTTGACGAGTGCAGCAAAGGAGGTCACCGCAGCTAATCCTGCGAACGCCTTCTCAGCGATCTGAACCGAACCATGATTTTAGGAACAGTTCCCGCGCAGACACGATCGTGACGTCGTGACCCCAACCCTTGGGATAGAAGTCGCGTCTGCGCGTAAGCCTCCCAATCGGACGCGCCAATCCCTGGCTAGGATTTAGGCGCCATCGACGACCTGAGTTATCTATAGCAAGCACCCACAAGGTTCGACACTTAACGCCGCCAAAAAAAGAAAGTTGCAATGCATCGACGGGGACCATATTTCGAACACTCAATACAACGGGAATATCCAAAGTTTCACCCGGCGGAACTACGAAGTCACCAGGAAAGAGCTTGGCGGGATTAAGGCCAGGTTCAGGCGTCCATACCCCCGGCCCTTCGAACTCTTCATATTCGGTCGGCGGAGTCCACTGAGTTCGATCTGCAACACTCCATTCGGTACTCACTTCGTAAGCCAGTTTTGCAACCTCGATCGGAGTCTCGCTCGCGTTTCTAACATGTGCGACCACTCGAACGTCCTCAACGGGGTCAACGCGCCACGGTGCAACCGGCTTATACTCGGACGTAAACCAGATTCCCAACTGGTCGACATGTCGCCGATCGGAATTCTTTCTATCGCGCAAGAATATGCGAAAGGCAAGAATGAGCGATAACGCACCCGCCCAGGCGGGAACGTTACCCCAATTTAACCGCGACAGAAATTCGATCACGGGACCGTCTCATCTTCCAGAAGTAAGACTCGCCAAGAAAACAATCCTTGCAAGTCAGCTTGACAAGGATTCGTTCAAATACTCTTGCACTGGGCCATAAAAAGGATATGGAACGTAGTCTGCAATCTGCCCCAGACTAGACCAAGCGAATTCGACAAGCTCTTCGTCGTCCACCACCGAAGCGGAGCCGTCGACAACCTGGCACGCCACGTAGATCATCGTTCGCCCCGTGTTCGGGTGGACGCGCTCGCCGAGCACCTTCACGTCGGCCACCGTCAGCCCGGTCTCCTCCTGCGTCTCACGGACCGCCGCCTGGCTACCAGTCTCACCGGGCTCGACCTCGCCGGCCGGGAACTGCCACGACAGGCTGCCCTCCTTAACGCGGCGCTTGACGAGCAAGACCTTGCCGTCCTGCACGATGACGGCGGCCGCGATCGGCGGCCGCACTTCGTCCGAAGTCACTCCGAGACCTCCAAGGCTTCCAATATCGGCGGAAAAATCTGCTGAGCTGGGATGAATCGCGTCAATTTCGACTTCTCGATCCAAACCACGCTAACATTCTCGACAACGTCCATGTTCTGCGCCTCCCCTGTCAGGTACTCGCATAGAACGTAGTCGCAGAAAACATGAGTACCGGATGCAGTCGACTGCCGAGCGTGCGCTTGACCGCACAGTGAACGCCCGTCTCACCGAGGGTCTCCCGCACAGCCACGGTCTCAGGCGCAACCCCGGGCTTCACCATGCCGGCCGGGAACTGCCACGAGATCCCTGCCCCGTCCTCCCCGCGTCGGCATACAACAAGGACGTCATCGTCGTTGACAACGACAGCTACCGCGACGCGAAGGGCCTGCGCACCCTCCGAGCCCGTGACGGCCGGGCTGTCCACCGGCTCGACATACCGCGCGAAGCGCGCCTTGACCAGTTCTGATGCTCGGCTTAGCGCGGTATCGAGAGCGTCCTGTATCTCCGCGCGCGGCGTGACGCCCGGCTTCGAATGCCAGGCCGCAACCGTGCGCACAGCGACGCCGAGATGTTCAGCGAACGCGTCATTGCTCATGCGGAACGCCGCCTGGAGCGCGCACGCGGTTTGCCCCGTCCAGTTGTTCACGAACTCCACGGGCGGTACCCCCAGAACTCGCAAAGTGCACCGTTGATGCACTGCTTGTGCACTGCTCCTGCAGTGGTTATGCATCGTTTGAGGCGCGCATTCGGCGTTGACTGTGATGCATGGAAAACAGTCATCCGATCCCCTCAGCGGCGACGTATTTCGCGGTCGTTGGAAACGTGCTTGAGCACCGTTTCGACACTAGCGTTGATTTCGTCGAGCCGTTCGTTCAGCTCGCTCATCCCGCGAAGCCGATCGGTGATCTCACGCAACTGATGCTCGATCACCGCCAGTCGGCCCGAGATGTCGTCATCACCCCGGAGCACGGGTTCGCCCAGCTCAGGCGGCCGTCGGCCAGCCAAAACCGCAGCGAGATGCCCGGCATGCAGGTCAAGCGCGAGGGACAGCGCCTCAAGCGTGCGGTCACTTCGACGTCGTTGCGCCGTGTTGTGCTGGATTTCGCGAACCGTGGCCTTGGAGACCTGCGAGCGCGCAATGAGCTCGCGCTGGCTGAGACCGAGCTCGGCCATGCGCTGATTGATCGCTCTTGCGACTGCCGCCCAGTCTTCCGACACGTATCCCTCCGCGCTCCGCCTCGACGCCGAGACTAGCGCGGCTCGCGATTCCGGGGCCCACTCTCCGCGCCAGCGTGGACACATTCGGCCCTTTTGCGCCATCGCGGGATTAAATCATCCCGTTTTCATGGATTAAATTAGTCTTCGATCAAAGGGTTTACTCATGGATACCAACCAGAACGTCGGACCGACGTTCTACACAGTCAGGAAAGTGGCGCGCATCCTGCGCGTCAACCCGGTGACGCTGTATCGCGCCATCCGGGACGACGCCTTCCCCGCAGTCCGCATCCGCACTCGCTATGTCATCCCCGCCGCCGCCCTGAACGAGCTGATTGCCGAGGTCACGGCGTCGGGCGGCTGCATCGACCTCGCCGAGGTGATCGCCAAGCGCCGGATGGAGCGCGAAGCCAACCGGGCGGGAGGTGCGTCGTGGTGAGCCGGGACAACTTCAAGGAGATTGCTGCCTACCTGGATCGGTATGCCGTCGTGCCTGACAACGTGCTCGCCGAGGTGGTGACACGGGACGGCCTGTTTCTGGGCGTTCGATCGCTCGGAGATGCCCGAGCTGTCCGGAGAGGACGAGCCGGACCGGGAGTTGGCCGCTCGGTTGTGCGCCGGTTGCCCGGTCATGAGCGAGTGCCTGGAACTCGAACTGCGGTCGGCCGGCGCCGACACCGTCGGGGTCTGGGGCGCGCTGCCCGAGTCTGACCGGCGGGCCGTCTATCAGGCCTGGCGGGAACGCCGGGCCGGTCGTGGACGGGGTGAGCGGCGATGACGGTCAACCTGACGCCGACTCAGATCCTCGCCGGGATCGGGGTCCTGCTCGCCTTGTTCGTGGTGTGGCGGTTCGGTGCGCGCAAGGCGCGCCGAGCGGCCGACGCGGCTCGTGCGTCCGCACGGGTCGTGTCGCTGGCCGGACGCGTCCTGTTCATGGGTGCCGCGTTCACGGGCGTTCAGTGGCTGGTGATCACACACCCTGGCAATCCGACGCTGCTGCTTGTGGTGCTCGGCGTGCCGGATCTGATCGCCGCCTACGTGCTCACGCGGGCTCTGACGGTCACGTCGATGGACACCGCCAAGCGTCACGGCGGTGGTCGGCGATGACGGAACCGAGGAAGGAACTCCGAGGGTTGGAAGGGGTGGCCGCCTCCGGGCGGCCACCCGCCCGGACCAGGGCACAGCGGCTGGCTGCTGACGCCGCCGACGCGGCGGAGGTCCGGCACTGGCAAGACCACCCTGACGTGATCGCTCTGCGGGTCGAGCGCGTCCGGTCCCAGGTGGACCGGCTGTGCTGGGCCGGGATCGTGCTGGGGTTGGCGTTCACGATGGCCAACGTGCAGTGGTTCGCCGCTGCCGGTTCGGTCCCGTGGTCGCTGCCGTGGCTGGCCGCGTGGCTGCTCGACCCCACGGTGTCGCTGGTGCTGCTGGCGATCCTGCGGGCCGAGCAGGTCACCGCGCGGTACCAGGTGCACACGGGCCGGTGGGTTCGCGCGGCGAAATGGCTCGCACTCGGAGCCACGTACGTCATGAACACCTGGGCGTCGTTCGCGGCCGGTTCGCTGTCCGGCGTGGTGCTCCACTCCGTAACGCCGCTGATCGTGTTCGCTGCCGCCGAGGCGATCACGGATCTCCGAGACAAGCTCACCGAGGCCGTGAACGTGGCGTTCATGGATGCGGTCGACCACGCGGAGCCTGTCAGTCGTCCGGCCGTTCACCAATCCACGGAGCGCAAGCCCCGCCGAACGGCAGCAGCGCGGCGCAAGTTGTTCGCCGATTACCTCGCCGACGCACGCGACGCCTGGTCGGCCGGCGTGGTCGTCACCCCGGCGTGGATTCGCGAGGTCACCGGCTGCTCGCGCGGCCTGTCGCCTCGGCTCGCCGCCGCGCTCACGGCGGAACTCGACACCACCGAACCCGGAAAGGAGCAGTCATGAACGCCGATGAGAACGCCTCCGTGAACGGCGCCACGCTCCCCGCTCGGGCCGATTCCCGCGCGGTCGAGCACGTCGGGCCCGTGCTCGACGGCGAGTTGATCGATGACACGTTGCCGCAGCCGCGCCGCCGGACCGTCCGGCGTCGGTTCGTGCGGTGGTGGCTGCACTCACCTCGGGTGCCGTTGTGGCTGAAGAGCAAGCCACAGGCAGTGCAAGCCACGAAGGACACGGCGGTGGCGGTACTGCGGTCGCCGTGGCGATACCTCGGCGCCGTAGTGCGCGGTGTCGTGGTCGGTGTCCGGTGGTGGCGAGGCTGGGTCCGTGTCGCGGACTACCGGACAGCGGCGGAGGAGTCGGAGAAGCTGGCCGACAAGTTCACCGAAATCCGCGAGCTGACGCTGTTCCGGTGGAAGGTCACCGGCGCCGTGCTCGCCGTCGTCGCGCTTGCCGTCGCCGTGGTGGATCTGGTGTACGGCTCCAATCCGCTGTGGATCGCCGGTGCTGTCTTGTCGGTGGCGCTGGCGATCCTCGGTCGGCGGAAGGATGGCAGCCCCGGCCGGAAACCGGCGTTGGCCGGCCCTCGGACGCTGACGTGGACGATGGACCCGCAGGTCCTGGTGGACGCGTTCCGCGACGCGAAGCTGATCGGCAAGGACGAGTCCTTGCGGCTGGTCGAACGTGCCATGCGGGTCGGGGACGGGTGGGCGGTCACGGTCGACCTCCCGGCCACCCGCAAGGCCGCCGACGTGGTGAAGAACCGGGACGCACTCGCGTCGGCGCTCGCAGTCGACGAGGTTCAGCTCATCGTGGAGCGAGTCCGGGGCAACGGCGGGCACGCGGGGCGAGTGTCGATGTGGGTGGCCGACGAGGACCCCTACGCGTCGCCGCCGCTGCGGACGCCCCTGCTCGGCGTGTCCCGATGGGACGCGTGGCGGCCGGTGCCGTTCGGACGGGACGCCCGGGACCGGCGGATCGACCTGCCATTGGTGTGGACGTCGCTGCTGGTTGGGGCGATCCCCCGGCAGAGCAAGACGTTCGCCGCGAGGCTCGCGGCGGCCGGCCTGATCCTGGACGCCTGGGTCCGGCTGTACGTGGCGGACTTCAAGGCCGGGAAGGACTGGGACGCCGCCGCTCAGGTGGCGCACCGGTTCATGTCCGGCGACGAACCGGAACACGTCCTGACCCTGGTGGACTGGCTCGTCGAGCTGGTCGGCGAGGTCCAGGGCCGGTTCCGACGCATGCGCGACCTCGACGACCTGACCTGTCCCGAGTCGAAGGTCACCCCGGACATGTCCCGGGACGCGAGCCTGAACATGCCGATTACTGCGGTGTTCATCGATGAGGTACAGGTTCCGTTGGAGGACCGGACACCCGTGACGGTACAAGGGAAGAAGCTCACCGCGGGCGAGTACGTCGGCGAGTTGCTGACGTGGCTGGCGAAGAAGGGACCAGCGGCCGGCATCGTGCTCGTGCTCGCCACGCAGCGGCCGGACTCGAAGACGATCCCGTCCGGGCTGCGGGCCGTGCTCGGGTCGCGGTTCGCGCTGCGGGTGATGGACTGGCGCGACTCGAACATCGTGCTCGGCGAGCAGATGAACACGCGCGGGTTCGACTCGTCCCGGCTGCTGCCCTCTCACAAGGGCGTCGGCATCCTGCGGCCGGACGGCGACACCGCCGCCGGGGCCGACGTCCTCGCGATGACGGTCCGGACCTACTACATGCCGAACGAGGACTGGCAGACGATCTGCCAGCAGGGCCGGGCGCTGCGAGAAGCGGCAGGGACGCTATCCGGCCATGCTGCCGGAGAGGACGCCCGGCCCGCGCTCGACCATGCGGCCGTGGCGCGCGCCATCGGGTCGGGCAGGCCGGAACCGCCGCCCGTGTCGGCTGAACGGGTCGAGTTGCCCGAACCGCTCGCGGCTGTCGTCGAGTACCTCGGTGACGACCTCGACGACGGCCGGGACTTCGTACCGACGGCAGAACTGGTCGAAGCACTCGACGTCGAGCCGACCGCGTTCGGGCGGCAGATGGGCGACCACGGATGCCGCTCGGAACGCTTCCGCGTGCCCGCCGGGGACGGCCGGACGAGGCAAGTACGCGGCTATGCGACGGCCGACATCCGGGCCGCCGTCGACGCCGTGGTGACGGGCATGCTCGATCCCGGGGACGGGGAGGACGACCCGTAACCCGTCACAACCCGTCTCAGGTACCCGTCACGCCGTCTCAGGCGGTGTGACGGGTACAAACCACGTTCGACCAGGCGATACGCAGTCCGTGACGGGTAAGACAGGTTCGCCGGAACCCGTCTCACCCGTCCCAAATGGGCCGTCAGGAGTCGCTTCGGCGACGTGTCGACGTGGCGTCACGCCTCACTCTCGACCGGTGGGCCGTCGGATGCTGCGGCCCCGGTCTCGACCAGTTCGGCCGCGCGGGAAACCACGGCTTGCAGGGCTTCGAGATGGTTCACAAGCCGCTCGCAGCCCTCGGGCGTGAGCCGGACCCACGTTCGCCGCGCCTTGCTCCGCTGGGTCTGAACGATCCCCTCCCGCCGCAGCTTGCCGAGCTGAGTGGACAGCGCGGCCGGGGTGACGCCGAGCGCTTCGCAGATGAAGCCGAACTCGCACCAGCGCATCTCGGCGAGCAGGGTCACGACGAACAGCCGCGCGGGCGCCAGCAGCACCGGGTCAAGATCACGGCTGAGGCTGCGGACAGCGACCGGTCGTCCCTCGCGGTGCGCTTCGGCGATCACTCGTCGTTCCTTCGTCAGTTGCTTGTCGTGTCGTGAAATGGCGTCAGGTCCCCGGCGGGCAGCCGGGGACCTGACGGTCAGTCGTGGGACTACGCGGCAGCGGCCGGGACTCCTCGGGCCGTGTCGTACAGCCAGGTCCGGAAGTCCGGCGCGCTGGTGTAGACGGTCGGCTTCACACCCGGGTACTGGGCAGCTGCGCGGCCGCACGTGCCGACCAGTTGCGGCACACCGCGCACCAGCGCCACGGCAGGGCCGCCGGAGTCCCCGCCGCCGGGACCGTCCGTGCCGTGCGGGTTGTCGGTGCAAATCTCGCCCGCCGACTGTCCCGCGTCGGCGCACCGGTCCGGCGCCAGCACCGTCGTGCGCAACTGCTGAAGTTGCACCGGGCGATGGCTCGTATCTCCGTCCGGCTGGTCCGCGCCCCAGCCGTACAGCGTCACCCGATCACCGGGCCGGGCCGTGTGCCCGGCGAGCTGGATCGGCTGCACGTTCACCGGGTGGTCCAGCTTGAGCAGGGCGATATCGTCGACCGGCTGGGCGGGCGCCCCGGCCGACCACTGCCAGCCGGGGTGAACCTTGATCTCGACGACCTTGGCCGTCTCCCCGCCCTGAGTACGGTCCTTCGAGCCCACGCGCACGGAGAAGGTCCGTGCTGACATGGGGATGCTCCCGGTGTTGCCGGGCATGTCGGTGACGCAGTGGGCGTTGGTCACCACCCAGCTACGGAACAGCAGCGCGCCGCCGCACCAGGGAGCGGCGAAGCGGCCGTAGGCGGGGGCGTCGTACACCATCGACGCCGTCCAACTGGTGTCGCCTGTGGCCTGCTGCCCGCCGACGAGATCAGGCTGGACAGCGGCTGTACCCACGCTGGCACCGAGCAGACCGGGAAGCCCCAGCACAGCGACCGCGCACGCAATAACGGTTGTTCTCAACACGCCTCTTTCCTTTGTCTACCAACAAACTCCGAGCAGACTGCTCGAAGGGTTCAGGGCTGGCCCTGCGGCTCCTGACGACCAGCGGGCAACTCCGGATCGGGTGTCGGTGTCCGGCGCAAGCAGGACACGCACGGCATCCCCTGTATCAGGTCGAGGTGCTCAAGCTCGCCGGGACCGAACGCCGATCCACACAGCGCTGTGAGCCGCTCCGGGACCACATCGCCGGTCGGCAGCTCGAACACGTGCACCACTCGACGCGTCTCGCCGACCGTGCCCGGCAACGGACGCCCGAACACCAGCCGAACCGTCACCGCGCACCCCGCAGCGCGTGACGCCCGGCGGGAACGGATGCGATCGGGGCGCTACCCGCCCCCGCCGGAACCGGGGTCCGGCCGACGACGGCCGGAGTGCACGAGCGTCGGAACAGCCGACGCCAGACACCACGCTTCGGATGCCGACGCGGCGCTATCCGCTCGGACACATCTCGAAGGGTGGCCAGAGCGGCTAGAAAGGCGTGGCATCGTGCGCACGGGGTACCGGGAGGCACGAGGAGCGAGGCGACGTCGACGACGTGCCCGCAGACTGCCTCATAACGGCCGTCCTGCGCTTGCGTTCCGGCTAGGAACTGTTCATCGGTCACTGCGTGATCGCGACCGTCGACAACGCATCGATGCCAGCTCAAGTACAACCCGGCGACCTTCCCCGGCCTTTCGTAGCTCACCCGCACGCCTTCCAAGCTGGGTCGAAATTGACCTCCATGACAGAATGAAATGAGTCTCAGGTCAGCGCGGGCGGAGAACCAGGACTCGCAGACGACCTGTGGGCGCCATAAGCACGACTCGGGCGGCGACAAGGGAGAAGGACGAATGCGAGACGCGGACAGGGACGAGTCGGCACCCCGCACGTTGCTCGAACAACTGATCTGGGAGCGTCGCCAGACCTTCGAAGAGTTCGCCGAGTCTGCCGAGGAGTTCGCCAGGGAGCACGGCGAGCCGGGCACACTCAGCGTCCGACACCTTCAGCGGCTCGTGGCAGGCTCCCACCCAGACGGAAAGCCGCTCGGCCCGGTCCGGCCGGCGACGGCACGGCTTCTCGAACGGATCTTCGACATAAGCATCGATGAGCTCCTTGCGCCGCTCGACAGGCTGGCCGGAACGACGTTTCAACCACTGCGCGTCGCCGTTGCCATCGTGGTTCGCGGCTCCGATGTCCTGATCGTTTGCCGTCGCGCGGAGGACGCGAACGGCCTCTCATGGCAGTTTCCGGCCGGGGTGATCAAGCCGGGCGCACGTCCGGCTGTCATCGCAGTACGTGAGACGCTGGCCGAAACGGACGTCCATTGCGTGATCACGCGCAAGCTCGGCACTCGGCTGCACCCGACGACCGGCGTGCTGTGCGAGTACGTCCTGTGCGACTACGTGGCCGGTGAGGCACGCAACGTCGACGTCGTCGAGAACGTCGCGGCAATCTGGGTTGATCGTGCCGATCTCACCCGGTTCATTCCCGATGGTCAGGTCTACGGCCCGGTGCTACGGGCGCTCGATGCAGCGACGGATGCAACTCAACGCGCGGGCTCGTCATGATTGCCGACACGCGGGGATGGCAGCTTGGGCGACGCGGAGTCAGCGCAGGGAGGATCAGAAATTTCGACCTCCACGCCACGTAACGGCCGAATGCGGACGATGACATTCCTGCCATGGCGACGTAAGCTCTGCCGCAAGATCATCCGGGTCTGGCAGTACCTCCAGGCAAGTACCACGCAGACCAGGACTATCAGTGCCCAAGGCCCGAGAGCACGGGCCAACTCCCCCCACGGCAGCAGCTCAGGGATCGGTTCCTGAGCTGACAGAACAGCAGTAAACGCGATTCGTTCCACGTTGATGAAAGACGCAGCCTCGGTCTCCCTTACGCAACTTTTCGACACTTCTGCTTTGCCAGCACTCTCGGTGCGCTAGTCACCCAATCGGGGGCAAAGCTCAGTCAAGTCGACCACCCGTTAGAGCTTCACACGGCTACTTATCGCGAGGCGAATGCAACCCGACGACCTTCGCCGGTTCGGCATTGACAGCGGCGGCGGGGTCGACAACCACAGCGCGCTTGCCCCGGCTCACGCTCACCAGCCCAGCCGTCCTGAGTTGCGCTATGGCGCGCTGAGCCGTCCCGAATGACACCTTGTACCGCTTCGCCAAGTCGACGACGGTAGGGAGTTGCTGGCCGGGCGCGAGCACGCCGGACACGATCGCTCCCTGAAGATCCTGCGCAATACGTCGGTAAGGGCTCTCGTCCTCGGGCGCGACAACCGGCGTGACCGGCGCGAGCTTGCCTTCCGCACTGAGCGCGATGGGCAGGTCAGGCAGCCGTCCTGCGAGCGTGCCAGACGCGCGGTCATCGGCCTCGGCGACCCAGGCGCTGTAGACCTTCAAGGTCGTCGAACCGCCGCCACCGTGGCCGAGGCGTCCGGCGACCGTCCGGATGTCCGTGCCGGCCGCGATCAGCTCGGTTGCCGAGTAGTGCCGGAGCTGGTGGATGTTCATGTCCCAACCCAGACGGGCGCACATCCGGGCGTAGCGCTGGCTGACCGAATCCGGCTTCAGCCATTCGCTGCCGTCCGGCTTCAGCGAGAAGATCCGGGCCTCGGGCTTCAACGTCTTCAGCCCAGCGCGTTCTGCGCAGTGTTCGCGGTACGAGCGCAGCAGAGCCACGGTGCGCTCGTCGAGGGAGATGCGGCGCTGCTGGTGCGTCTTCGTCGGCTTCTCCCACGTCTTGCCACCCGACTGGGCAATGCTGCTCCGGATCGTCAGGACGCGGGTCGAGAAGTCCAGCCGGTCCCACGCGAGAGCGCACAACTCGCCTCGGCGTGCGCCCGTGATGAATGCGAGCCAGACGAGCATCCCCCAGTCGAGATCTCGCCATGCCTCGGTAGCGATGCGAGCGGCCTGCTCCACCGTCGGCGGCTTCGGTTCGGGCCGAGCCACCGGAAGCGGCTCGGCGAGGTCGAACGGGTTGACACCGATCCAGCCCCAGCGAACCGCGCGCTTGCCAGCGCCGGACAGGATCGCCTGAATCTTGCGGGTCGAGCTGTCGGCGAGCGGCTTGCACTTGTGCGGGCCGCAGCGGTCGTCGCACTCGTGCGGCCGATCTGTGCGGTGCTCGACGAAGCCACGACCCCGGCAGTGAGCGCGGCACGTCCCGAGCTGCTTGTAGAACGAATCCAGGATCTCGCCGTCGAGCTTGCCGAGCGCCGTCTCTCCGAGCAGGGGTTGGATGTGGTTCCGGACCAGAGATTCATAGCCCGTCCGGGTGGTTTCTTCGATCTTCACCAACTCGAAGTACCGGTCAAGCAGCTGCGTCACGGTCGCGCGGGTCCGTGAGCTGCGCTTTTCGTCCACCTGGTTGAGGAACTTGGTCCGGAGCTTGTCCGCCTCGGCTGCCGCCTTGGGACCAGCGGGCACCACCTCGTCCAGGTAGTACCGCTTCTTGGTCACGGGGTCGATGCCCGCGTAGACCTTCACCCTGAGTGACCCGCTGGGGAGCTTCACGATCTCGCCGCGAGTGCGCTTCCGAGGGCCGTTTGCGCTGGTCATGTAGCCAGCGTAAACCCGGGTTGGCTACACAGATGGCTACACAGAAAGCAACCAGGGACCCTCCGGAATCCGGAAAGTCCCTGGTCAAGTGGTGGAGCCGCCTAGGGGAATCGAACCCCTGACCTATTCATTACGAGTGAATCGCTCTGGCCGACTGAGCTAAGGCGGCATGTCTCCGGCTCGCGCTGGCGACGACCACAAGTGTAGCGGAGGCTGTGCGCGTCACTTTCCGGGGGGACCGTCGTTAGGGCCCTATGACGTCGGTCTCACTCCCCGGTCGACCTACCTGGAGGCTCTGGCACATGCGGCGACGACTGCCCCGTTCGGTGGCCCTGCCCGCGGCCGCGGTGTTGCTCCTGTTCAGCGCCGCGCCCGCGCAGGCCGATCCCGTCTATCCGACGACGCCGATCCCGCAGCCCGCCAATCCGGGGCAGGCGCCCATTTCGGCGCCGATCGGGCCGCAGCCGCTCGGGCAGGCCGTCGGCGATGCCGGGACCGCGCTCGGGATCATCCGGTTGCTGCCGAACGCCGTGCCGACGAGCACCATCCTGCCGGGGTTCGGGCAGACGCTGCCGAAGCAGTCCGCGCTCGAGGCGGGCATGGGCCTGTCGAGCGCGTCGGCGAACTCCGACGCCTACCTGAGCTACGAGAAGGCCATCGCGCAGGCGTCGCCGTTCGGGTTGTCGGTGGGCGGGAACGCGCCGCAGACTCCGGGCAGTGTCGTGCAGACCGCGTTGCCGGACAACCCGCAGCCGATCAGCGGGGGGCTCAACGCGCCGTCGAACCCGCTGCTCAACGTGGGGCTGCTCAACGGGAGCGCGCACGCGCGGTGGAGCCCGACGCTCGGCCCGTGTGTCGACACCATCGCCGACGCCGGCACGTCGGTGGCGAGCCTGTCGCTGCTCAACGTCATCCCGTCGATGCCGGAGCTCGGCCTCGACGCCCTCAAGCCGAAGCTCGACCCGAGCGCGCTGGCGAACGGGTTCGACCTCACCAAGGGCCTGCAGAGCCTCGGTGGCCTCCTGCAGGGCGGCGGCCAGACCGCGGCGAACGGCACCGGTTCGCTGCTGAGCCTGCCGAACACACTGTCGTCGCGTTCGCAGGTCAAGCTGGTCGACCTGCCCGGCTCGAAGAACAAGGCAGTGCAGGCGACGTCGACGCTGCAGGCGGCGGACATCGAGATTCTCAAGGGCACGCCGCTGGCGCTGAGCGTCAAGGTGGCCAGCCAGCCGACGCTCAAGGTGACCTCCACCGGCGACGCGAAGACGTCCAAAGTGGAGTACACCGCGCCGGTGCTGACGATCGCGGCCGGCGGCAAGGTGCTCTACACGCTGGATGCCGCGCACCCGGCCAAGGACATCCCGATCGGGCTACCGCTGAAGGGGCTGAGCGACCAGTTCGGGCAGCTCAGCGACATCCCGGTGGTCGGCGGGCTGGTCTCGACGCTCACCAAGGGCGTCCAGCAGGTCGGCGACACCGCGGGCACCGTTCTCGACCTAGGCGTGCTGCGGTTGAGCATCGCCGGGCTCGACCAGAAGTCCGCGAACATGACCACGCCGTTCAAGGGCTTCCAGCTCGGCGCTTCGGCGCGGATGTTCGACCTGCAGCTGCTGCCGACGACCAAGCTCAAGAGCCTGCTGCCGGACGACCAGGCGAAGAACCTGCCGTCGTCGCTGGCCCAGCTGTCGCTCGGCGAGCAGGTCGCGCGGGCCTACGCACCGACCGGCGGTGTCATCTGCGGGACCACGGCGACGCCGCCCGCCGGCGGCGAGGCACCGAAGGGGCCGGTGAAGAACCTCGCCTACACCGGCGGCGCCTACGACACCGTGCCGCTGTTCTGGACCGGCACCGCGATGCTGCTGCTCGGCGTGGTCATGGTGGCCGCGATGCCGGGCGGACGGCGTCGCCCGCTCGCCGTCGCCGTCGAAGAGAAGCCGTTCAAGCCGTCACCCCGTCCGCGCGACTGATCCGAGGGGTGTGAAGGAACCCGTCAGGTGCTCCTGGCGGGTTCCTTTGCGTTCAGCCCTGGCGAAGCGTCGTGACCATCGCCTCGACAGCGATACGCGGCTTCACGTTCAGGTCGATCGCCTCGCGGCATTCCAGCACCGCTTCGAGCCGGCGAAGTGTCGACTCCGGCGTCCACGACGAAGCCGCTTCGCGGATCTGGTCGGCGTGGTCCGGGTGGTTGAGCGACGCGCCCGAGCGGGTTCCCGTCACCAGGACGTCGCGGTAGAACCCGGCGAGGTCGACCAGCGCGAGGTCGAGCGTGTCGCGCTGGGTCCGGGTGGCGCGGGACTTCTGCTTCTTCTCCAGCTGCTTGACGGCGGCTTCGGCGGCCCGCTTCGCGCCGGCGACGCCCTTGCCGACGCCGTCGCCGCCCATCGCGGTGCGCAGTTCGTTGCGCTCGTCCTCGTCGCGGCCCTTGCTCGCCTCGCCCGCGTCAGCCTCGGCCGCGCTGATCAGCTGGTCGGCGCACGTGAAGACGTCGCTGGGACGGCGCAGGCCGAGCGGGATCCGCAGCACGGTGGCCCGGCGCTGCCGCGCGGCCTCGTCCGTGGCGAGCCGGCGCGCGCGGCCGACGTGGCCGCCGCACACCGAAGCGGCCCACTGCGCGCGTTCCGGGTCGACGCCGTCCCGGCGCACCAGGACGTCCGCGATCGCTTCCGGCGGCGGCGTCCGCAGCGTCACCAGGCGGCAGCGCGAACGGATCGTCACCGAGACGTCCTCGGGGTGGTCGGACGGCGCGCAGAGCAGGAACACCGTGCGGTCCGGCGGCTCCTCGACGGCCTTCAGCAAGGCGTTCGACGCGCCTTCGGTGAGCCGGTCGGCGTCCTCGATGATCACGACCTGCCAGCTGCCGGTGGTCGGGCGGCGCGCGGCGGCCTGCACCAGCGCCCGCATCTCCGCGACCGAGATCGACAGGCCTTCGGGGACCACGAGCCGGACGTCGGCGTGGGTGCCCGCCATCGTCGTGTGGCAGCCGGGACAGGCGTCGCAGCCGGTGCCGGTGCTGCACTGCAGGGCCGCGGCGAACGTCCGCGCGGCCACCGAACGGCCGGAGCCGGGCGGGCCGGTGAGCAGCCAGGCGTGCGTCATCGCGCCGGGCGGCGCGGGCTCGCCGGCGACGATCTTGGCGGCCGCCGACGCGGCCGCGCTCAGCGTTTCGACCGCGGGCTCCTGGCCGACCAGCTGGTTCCAGACGCCGATGCGTTCGGTCGTCGTCACTTCGCCTCCACGCGAGGCTCTTCCGGGGTCTCGACGGGCAGGGTCGTGTCGATGTCGACGTCGAGCGGCAGGGTGACCGGCTTTTCCGTCGTCGGCGCCAGCGCGGCCAGGCGGCCGACGAACACGGCGCGCAGCGCGGTCCGGATGCGCTCGGCGACCTCGGCGTCGGTGCCGTCGGCGTCGATCACGACGTAACGGTCGGGATCGGCCGCGGCCATCTCGGTGAGCAGGTGCTGGACGCGCCACTGGTCGTTCAGCGTGGCCGACTTGTCCCGCGGCGCCCCGTGCGGGGCGGAGTCCAGCAGGACGGTCAGGTCCGGGCGAAGCCGCCCGGTCGCCCAGTCGGCGAGGCCTTCGAGCTCGTCGCTATCGAGCCCGGCGACGGCGGACAGGTGCGCCAGCGGCGAGTCGACGAACCGCTCCATCACGACCACCGAACCGGCGTCGAGGGCCGGCTGGACGTGCCGCTCCACGATGTCGGCCCGCACCGCGGCGGCCGCCAGCGCCTGGGCGCGTGCCCCGGTGAGCGAGGCGCCGGAGACCAGCGCGGTGAGCCGCCGGTCGTCGAGCGCCGGGTCGGCGGCCACGACGACCGGCCGGGTGCCGCCGCGCATCCAGCCGGCGAGGTTGACGGCCTGGATGGCGGTGTTGATGGCGGTCGTGCCCTCGACGGCGATGAGGAAGCCGTTGACGCGCCGCGGCGTGCGGCGCAGCGCGTTGCGCAGGTCGGAAAGGATCGGCTCGGTGCGCTTGTCGTCCATCTGCCGGTAGGCGAAGAGGCCGGCGACCAGCGCGATGGCGGCGCCGCCGAGCATCACCGGGCGGGTGCCGTCGATGGTGACCTGGCCGCCCCAGAGGGTGACCTTCTGCTGCTGGATCAGGCCGATCAGCAGCGGCACGGTGACGGTGGTGCCGAACAGCACCAGCTTCATCATCAGCTGGTAGATCGCGTTGATCCGGCCGCGGATGGCGTCCTCGACGCGGGAGCCGATGATCGTGACGCCGGTGAGGAACGCGGTGCCGGCCCAGATGCCGACGAAGAACACGCCGATCAGCGAGATGGTCAGGTGCGGCGACAACGCCACCACCAGCAGCGAAAGCGCGGCGGCGATGATGGACAGGCCGAACAGCCGGTCGTGCGCGAGCCGCCGGGCGATCTTCGGCGCGGTGGCCATGCCGGTGGCCAGGCCGAGGAAGACGGCCAGCACCAGCAGGTTGAACGCCGAGTCACCGGCCAGCAGGCTGGAGGAGTACGGCTTGGCAGAGCCGATCACGGCCCCGCCGGCGGCGAACGCGCCGAACGCGCCGACCAGCAGGCCGCGCACGAGCGGTGTGCTGCGGATGAACCGGAAGCCGTCGGCGATCATCTGGCCGACGCCGAACTTCTCCTCGTCGGCCGGCTTGACCTTCTGCTCCGGCAGCTCGTGGACGTTGCGCAGCGAAAGCTCGGGGATCCGGGTGGCGATGAGGATCGCGCTGGCCAGGTAGAGCAGGCCGGTGATGATGACGACCAGCTTCGCGATGCTCAAGCTCGCGTTGTCGTTGGGGAAGAAGTGGAACGTCGTGTTGATGCCGGTGATGATCGCGTTCGCGCCGGCCGCGGTGATGACGGCGAGGCCGTAGGTCATCACCATGCCGAGCTGGTTGGCCGTCTCGACCTGGTCGGGCCGGCGAAGCAGGTTCGGGACCGCAGCCTCTTTCGAGGGGATCCACATGCTCGCCGCGCTGCCGACGAGGAAGTTGCCGGCGAGCAGCCACCACGGCGCGCTGACGATCGCGATCGACAGCAGGAACCCGCACCGCAGCAGGTCGGCGACGATCATCACCTTGCGGCGGTCGAAGCGGTCCGCGAGCAGCCCGCCGATCGGAGCGAACAGCAGCCCCGGTGCCAAGCCGGTCAGCACCACGCCGACGAACGCGAAGTTCTGCGCGAAGTAGTTGTTCGTGAGCTTCGTGGCCAGGCCGGTGAGGGCCAGGATGTTCAGCCAGTCGGCCACGCTGCACAGGTACGTGACACCCCAGAGGCGCCGGAAAGGTTTGATCGCCAGTACCCGCCGGACCCGGTTGATCGTGGACGCCTCGGCGCCCGACGACGTACCCGGGCCGGCCCCGGATACCGATCGCACGCCCTGGCTGATACGCCCACCCCATTAGTCACCGCGGCGTCGGACGCCCTCCGTCTTCTTCAATGGAGGTCGTCCGACCGTGAAACCAGGGTAGCCCGATCGGCCTCTGGCGCGCGGCACGGCCCCGTGGTGCGGGGCAGGCGGTGAACAGCGGACGGACGCTAGTCGAACAGCCCCGTCACGCTGCTGACCAGGCTGGACACCATCTCGATGGCGACGAAACCGAACACGATCAGCAGCACCACCGCGAGCATGACACCAGCAGCGCTCGACGACGGCCGGTTGAACGCCGGCATCGACATCGAGGGCACCTTCGGCAGCTTCCGCCGCCGGATCGGCACGACTTCCACGTCGTCGGCGTCCTCCTCGGACGGCACCTCCGGCCGGACGGGCCGCAGCAGCTGCGGCGGCCGGGTCGGCCACGTGCGCTGCCGGTTCCGCTGCCGGGGCAGCACCCCCAGTGGTGGGGCGACGGTCTCGCCCACCGACGTCAGGGTGCCCGCCGGCGGAATGGCTTCGGGGGCCCTGAACCCGGTTTCCCGCTCGTCGCGAAGCGTCTCTTCGACCATCCGGCGCACGACCTCTTCGTCGGGCTTCACGGGTCCGGCCACCGGGATGGCGGCGGGCTCGCGACCGTTCGGGACCTCGACGCCCGGCTCGGGCGCCGCGGTGACCAGCCCGGAGACCGGATCCGCGAACGTCTCGGCAGGTGCCGCGGACAGAGTGCCGTCGCGCTGAGTGAGCTCGGGGGCATTGAAGAAGGGAGCCTCACCGTTCGCGCTCATGGTGACCACCTCACTACTGAATGTCCTCGCCTTTCCAGGGTAGCGACGATGGCGGATAACGCATCCGCCCAATGGCTCTGTCTCCAGTGGAGAGTCGGTCACGCAGCGCAAGCCCGTGCCCGAACCTCTGCAGTGTCCAGTCCTGGCGTGGTCTGGTCGACCGCCAATGGTGACAGATTGTAGTGAGCCCGATCACACGGCTGCGAGCCACGGCTTCTCCGGCCGCACCCGCCGGGACGCTTTTCTCAGGACGTCTCCTCCTGTCCGAGGTCGATCATCTTCCGGCACCAGTCGCGGAGCATGCCGCGGCTGAAGGGACTCAGGACCAGCTGACGCCGGCCGTCGCCACGGTCGAGCGCCGCCAGGGCGAAGCGACCCAGGTCCGTGTCGACCAGTACGAAGCCGTGGTCGGGGAACTCCGCGCACAGGCCGCCGAACGCCAGCATGTCCAGCACCGCTGTGCCCGAACGCGGCCGGGCCAGCAGTTCCCGCATCGCGCCCACGTCGTCGTCCTGGCCGTCGTGGACCAGTCCGTCGTCGTCCACCGACACCCAGATCGCCCGGGGCGAGGCGCCGTAGGGGACCTCCGGCAGCTCCGCCACCAGCATTTCCGGCAGCTCCTCGAAGTCGGCGAGGTGGATCGCCGTGCGGTCGGGCAGCGAGCCCATCATGAAGGCCCGCTCGCCGTCGGCGTAGCACCGGATGTCCGCCGTCTCCGGTCCTCCGTCGAACACGCCGCACAGCGCCGCCCGGACCGAACCGCGCAGCATCAGCGACACCACCTCGAAGCCGACCTCGTTGAGCTCGCCGGCCTCGCCGAACGGCGTGCCGTCGATCCAAGCGGCCCACGACATGTGCCGCTCGACCTCGGCGACCAGGTCCGCCGGGTCGTCGGAGACCGGGCCGTGCACCAGGATCTCGTGGTCGCTCACGTCCGGGTTGTACAGCCGGTCGACCGGCTCGCGATCCGGCATCGCCGCCAGCACCGGCCAGGCCGCCAGCTCCAGCAGCTCCCGGGCCGCAGTCCGTTCAGCCATGACTGCGCACCACCTCCTCCGCCAGTCCGGTCCGTTCGGCCGCCGCGCGGCCGTGGTCATCGCGGCAGACCGGCTCGGCCCCTGGCGCCGGCCCACCCTCGGCCGGACCGGACCGAGCGGCCGCGCCATCCGTGGCCCGCTGGTCCGGCACGCCGCTGTTCAGCTCCGCCGCCTCGAGGATGGCTTCCCCCACCGTGAGACCCATCGGCGCCGGAGCAACCTCCGGTGCCGGACCGCCGGCCGCCGGGGCCGGATGGTGCCCGTCGTACTCACGCATGGTTCTGCACCGCCTCGACGATCCACTGCTCCGCCGTGCTCCGCGACGCCGGACCCCAGGTGACCGTCCAGCGCCCGTTCCGGGCCACGGCGGCGCTGAACTGGTACCGGCCGAGGTCGTTGTCGACCAGCCCGAACGCGCCGTGCGGGTACTCGGCCAGGATCGCGTCGCGCACTGCCAGGTCGACGAGCACCGTGCCCAGCCGGGGCCGCGCCGCGCACGCCCGGATCAGCTCCACCGCCCGCTCGCACCGGCGTGGGATCAGCCCGCGCTCGTCGGTCTCGATGCGCAGGTGCTCTCCCGGCCCCGGCGGCCGGTCGGGCAGCCCGTCGAACACCCAGCCCGGCAGCTCGCTGAGGAACCCGGACCGCAGCCGCGCGCGGTTGCCCAGCTTGTGCAGGACCGTGGTGTAGTCCTCGTCGCCGAAGAACCGCACCTCCCACGGCTTGGCACGGGCCGGGAAGACCCCGGTGACCACGCCGCGGATGAAGCCACCGCGCAGCGCCCGGTACAGCCCGACGGCCTCGGCCGTGACCTCGCCGCCGGGCGCGAGGCCGATGGCGGCCATCCCGGCGACGAACCGGATGTACTGCTCGACCTCGTCGGCCAGGCTCCGCTCGGCCGGCGGCGAAGAGCGGCGGCCCGGCAGCGGCGAGGTGTCCGCCAGCACCGGCGGGATTTCGAACTCGGGGTCGTAGAACTCCATCACGGAGGGCCGCTCCGGCACCTCGGCCGACAGCGGGGCGATGACCTCGTCGATGACGTCGAAGACGGCGACTGCGTTGCTCACCCCTCGATTGAACACCCTGGCACCGACAATTTCTCGCACATTTGTTCGAGTGGGTGACATCGTTCGTCGAGCGGTCGGCGGGCGGCTCAGCCATGGTCCGGCACCCGCCCCTCGACGAAGTCCGCCAGCCGTTCCACGCTGCCGGGCAGCCACCAGAACCGGCGGTGGCCGCCCCGGCGTCTGCCGAGTGCCGCCAGGTGACGGCCGCGGTCGTCGTCGACGAACGCCAGCATCTCCCACGGCCGCCGCTCGCCGTCGCGGACGAGGTCCAGCTGGACGGTGCCGAGCCGGGTCCGCCGCAGGTCGTCCATCAGGTCGAGGACGAGACACTCCTGCTCGGGTTCCAGCACCCCGCGCTCGTCGGCGTCGAGGTACAGCCCCTCGCCCGGCGCCGGCGGGAGCGGAGGCAGCCGGGTGAACGCCAGCCGGAGCAGCTCGGCGACCGAGCCCGGCGAAGGCCCGGACAGGCGCAGGCCGTCCCCGGCGATGCCGAATCTCGTCCGATCGTCGAAGAACGCCGAGGTCCACGGCTCGTCGGACATCGCGACGGCCACGCCGCAGACGCCGCCGCTCCCGAGGAAGCCGGGGAGCGATTCCATCAGGTCCGTGGCGGTGGAACTGCCGGCGGCCGCCGGCCGGACCGGCTTGAGGATCTTCGTGGTCACCGCGTGCACGGTGCGTGGTGTTTTGGTCACGCGTTCATGGAACCCGGCACCACCGACAATTTCCCGAACATCCGTTCGAGGTGTCACCTGAAGGTGTGACGTCGAAGGCCTCCCCGCCAGCAGGCGGGGAGGCCTTCGAGACGGACTTACTTCGTCTTCGTCGCGGTGGAGCGCTTGGCCGTGGTCGACTTCGCGGCGGCGGCCTTCTTGGTCGTGCCCGCCTTGACCGTCTTCGCCGTCGTCGAAGCCGGCTTGCGCGCGGGCGCCTTCCGCTTCGGCGCCGGGCCCTTGGCCCGCTTCTCCGCCAGCAGCTCGGACGCCCGTTCCACGGTCAGCGACTCGATTTCGTCGCCCTTCCGCAGCGTCGCGTTGTACTCGCCGTCGGTCACGTACGGGCCGAACCGGCCGTCCTTGACCACCATCGGCTTCTTCGACACCGGGTCCTCGCCCAGCTCCTTGAGCGGCGGCTTCGCGGTCGCGGATCGGCCACGCTGCTTCGGCTCCGAGTAGATCTTCAGCGCCTCTTCGAGAGTGATCGAGAAGAGCTGGTCTTCGGTCGAGAGCGAGCGCGAGTCCGTGCCCTTCTTCAGGTACGGCCCGTAGCGCCCGTTCTGCGCCGTGATCTCGTCGCCGGACTCCGGGTCCTTGCCGACCACGCGCGGCAGCGAAAGCAGCTTCAGCGCGTCGTCCAGGGTGATGGTCTCGATGTCCATCGACTTGAACAGCGATCCCGTACGCGGCTTCGGCGCCTTCGCCTTCGCGGCCTTCTTCTGCGCGGCCGTGGCGTCTTCGGGGATCTCGATCTCCGGCAGCACCTCGGTCACGTACGGCCCGAAGCGGCCTTCCTTCGCGACGATCTCGTGCCCGCTCACCGAGTCGACACCCAGCGAGCGCCCCTCCTGCGGAGTCGCGAACAGCTTCTCCGCGATCTCCTGGGTGAGCTCGTCCGGCGGCAGGTCCTCCGGCAGGTTCGCGCGCTGCGAGTTCCCGTCGACCTCACGCTCCAGGTACGGCCCGTAGCGGCCGACACGGACCACGACGGTGTGCCCGTTCTCGTCGCTGAACAGCGGGATCGAGTTGATCTCGCGGGCGTCGATGTCCTCGACGCTGCCCTCGACCAGCTTCTTCAGCCCGCCCAGACGGCCGATCGAGCCGTCGACGCCCATGTCGCCGCCGAAGTAGAACTTCGACAGCCACTGCGCGCGCTGCTCGTCGCCGTTGGCGATGCGGTCGAGCTCGTCCTCCATGCCGGCGGTGAAGTCGTAGTCGACCAGCCGCTCGAAGTGCCGTTCCATCAGGCCGATCACGGCGAACGCGACCCACGACGGAACGAGCGCGGAGCCCTTCTTCCAGACGTAACCGCGATCCTGGATCGTCTTGATGATCGACGCGTACGTCGACGGGCGGCCGATGCCCAGCTCTTCCAGCTTGCTGACCAGGCTCGGCTCGGAGTACCGGGCCGGCGGCGACGTGGTGTGGCCGTCCGGGCTCAGCTCGGCCGCGGTGAGGGCCTGGTCCTTCTCGAGCACCGGCAGGCGGCTCTGCTTGTCGTCGGCCTCGCCACCGGTCTCGGTGTCGACTGCCTCGACGTACGCCTTGAGGAAGCCCGCGAAGGTGATCGTGCGGCCCGAAGCGGCGAAGGTGCACTCCTCGCCCGAAGTCGCGTTGCCGACGATGCGCACGGACATCGTGGTGCCCTTGGCGTCCGCCATCTGCGACGCGATCGTGCGCTGCCAGATCATCTCGTAGAGGCGGTACTCGTCGGTGTCCAGCTCGCTCGCGACCTGGCCCGGCGTGCGGAAGACCTCGCCCGACGGCCGGATCGCCTCGTGGGCCTCCTGCGCGTTCTTGACCTTGCGCGTGTACTGGCGCGGCGTCGGCGAGACGTACTCCTTGCCGTACAGCTGCGTGGCCTGGCTGCGCGCGGCCGAGATCGCCGACTCCGACAGCGTCGTGGAGTCGGTACGCATATAGGTGATGTAGCCGTTCTCGTACAGCTTCTGCGCGATCCGCATGGTGCGCTCCGAGGTGAACCGCATCTTGCGGCCCGCCTCCTGCTGCAGCGTCGAGGTCATGAAGGGCGCGTACGGCTTCCGCGTGTACGGCTTCTCCTCGACGCTCGCGACCTTGAAGTCACGCTGCTTCAGCGCTTCGGCCAGGCGCCGGGCGTCGGCCTCGGCCAGCACGCGGATTTCGTTGTTCGAGGACTTGAGCTGCCCGTCCGAGCCGAAGTCACGGCCGGTGGCCAGGCGCGCGCCGTCGACGGCGACGAGCCGCGCCGGGAAGTTCCGCGGCGAAGCTTCTTCGCCGGCGTCCATGGTCGCGGAGATGTCCCAGTACGACGCCGAGGTGAAGCGCATCCGCTCGCGTTCGCGCTCGACCACGATCCGGGTCGCCACCGACTGCACGCGGCCCGCCGAGAGCTTCGGCATGACCTTCTTCCACAGCACCGGCGAGACCTCGTAGCCGTAGAGGCGGTCGAGGATGCGGCGGGTCTCCTGGGCGTCGACGAGGTCGGCGTCCAGCTCACGGGTCGAGTCGGCGGCCGCGCGGATGGCCTGCTCGGTGACCTCGTGGAAGACCATCCGGCGGACCGGGACCTTCGGCTTGAGGGTCTCGAGGAGGTGCCACGCGATGGCTTCGCCCTCGCGGTCGGGGTCCGTGGCGAGGTAGAGCTCGTCGACGTCCTTGAGCAGGCTCTTGAGCTCGGTGACCTTGGACTTCTTGTCCGGGGTGACCACGTAGAGGGCCTTGAAGCCGTTGTCGACGTCGACGCCGAGGCGCGCCCAGGCCTCGCCCTTGTACTGGGCGGGGACGTCGGCGGCACCCCGTGGCAGGTCGCGGATGTGCCCGACGGAGGACTCGACGACGTAACCGCTGCCCAGGTAGGGGGCGATCTTGCGGGCCTTCGTCGGCGACTCGACGATGACCAGCCGCCGGTGCCCGGCGCCGTTGTCCGCGCCGGCTCCGTTCTTATTGGTCCGTGCTCCTGCCACGCTGTCCTGCTCTCCGCTCATCTCGTCCCGCCGCCGCGGGACTGCACCACGTACCCGCCAGGGGCCGCGTCTCGACCTGCCAGTGTGCACGCACTCCCGGCCCGGACGGCGCGGAGGTGGCCCAACACGCCGCCGGTCCTGTGCCCAGCGCATCGCCGCTGACCTCGGCGATGTTTCCTCAACGTACCCGTCACGTGATTTCGGACACGTCCGGCGCAGCCTAGCGGGTGACCGTCCGGATACCCTCCGTTCGACGGTGGTGGGCCCGGGGATGTCACAGCTTCACTGGTTTCCCCGTCCAGCCGAAAGGACTTGCCATGACCCGACGCCTGCTCGGCGCCCTGTTCACCGCCGCGACCGCCACAGTATTACTGGGGGCCACTCCGGCGAACGCGGCCGCGGCGAACTTCGCCGGTACCGTGGCCCTGTCCAACTGCTCGGGGTCGGTGGTCAAGCCGGCCGCGACGCCCGACTCGGCGCCCGCGCTCGTGATGTCCAACGGGCACTGCATGGAGACCGGCTTCCCCGGGCCGGGCGAGGTGATCACCAACCGCGCCTCCACCCGGGCGTTCACGCTGCTCACGGCCAGTGGCAGCACCAAGGCCACGCTCCGCGCCAAGAAGATCGTCTACGGCACGATGACCGACACCGACGTGTCGCTCTACCAGCTCACCACCACCTACGCGCAGATCAAGGCCAGCTACGGGATCTCGCCGCTCGAGCTGTCGAACGCCCATCCGGCGGCCGGCGCGGCGATCGACGTCGTCTCCGGGTACTGGAAGCGCGTCTACTCGTGCGACATCGACGGGTTCGTCTACCGGCTGAAGGAGGGCAGCTGGACCTGGAAGGACTCGATTCGCTACACGCCGGCTTGCCAGACCATCGGCGGCACGTCTGGCTCGCCGATCATCTCCGGCGGCAAGGTCGTCGGCGTGAACAACACCGGTAACGAGGACGGCGAACGCTGCACGGAGAACAACCCGTGCGAGGTCGACCAGGCCGGCACCGTCACGGTGCACTACAAGACGAACTACGGGCAGGAGACCTACGGCATCCCGGCCTGCCTCACCGCGGCCAACGAAATCGCCCTCACCCAGGCCGGTTGCACGCTTCCC
Organism: Amycolatopsis balhimycina FH 1894; assembly: GCF_000384295.1. Taxonomy (NCBI): domain Bacteria; kingdom Bacillati; phylum Actinomycetota; class Actinomycetes; order Pseudonocardiales; family Pseudonocardiaceae; genus Amycolatopsis; species Amycolatopsis balhimycina. The sequence goes on from NZ_KB913037.1 coordinate 4,653,827, forward strand.
CGGCCCTGACGCGGCTCTCGCACCCGGTCAGGCCGTGCTCGTCACGGCCTCCGGGTGCGACTCCGGTTGCGGCTCCGGTGCGGCCCCTGGCCACGCCGCTTCGGCGCCCGGCGGCGGCTCCCCGATCAGTTCCAGCAGCGCCTCCAACCGGCGTTTCCCGGTGACCTTGACGGCCGGGACCTCGGCCTTCGGGCCGGTCAGCTTCGCCGCGACGCCCAACGGCGTCAGCGCTTCGACCAGCCGCTCGTGCATGCCGGGGGCGAGCGGGTCGACGCCGAGGAGGTACCCCTGGGTACCGGGACGGCCGCCGGCCAGCGCCCACATCCGCAGCATCGCGCCGCTCAGGCGGAACCCCTCCGGCACCGCCTTGCCCGAGTCGTCCTCCACCGGGCCCGCGCGGCCCTCACGCAGCCACCGCAGCGCCAGCGGGAGCAGGTCGACCCGGAACGACGTGCGCACCTGTGGGCGGCCGCAGGCGGCCTTCGACACCTGCGCGTCCGCACCGCGGCAGCGGAACTCACGCACCAGGACGTGTGCCCGCCACGGCTCCTCGACGACCACCGACAGCCGGGCGGCCGTGCGCCCGAAGCCGGTGATCTGGCCGTGGCAGCACAACAGGCCGGCCAGGTCGCCCAGGCCCGGCCCGCTGGCCTCGGCGGAGAAGAGCGAGATCGTCCGATCCACCGCGACATACTAGAACACAAGTTCGATTCGCGGCAGGTCTCGGGCCGATCTTCATCCGGCAGGCTGATCCAGCCGGCGGCAGGCCGGAGCGCGCTGCCCCGCCGCCGCCAAGGCCGGGATGTCCTTGAGGCCCTTGAAGTAGTCGAGCGCGTCGATGCGGTCGAGCGCCGCCCTGGCCTGGCCGAGGGCCTCCTTCGTCGCGGCCGCGTCGCCGCGGACCCGCTCGATGCGCTCACGGGCGTTCTCGGCCTGGGCGCGGATCTCGGCGAACTGCCTGATGACGGCCTCGCGACCGCCGTCCGCCGACGGCACCGGCGGCGCACCGAGCGCGTTCAGCCCGGCCAGGCTCCGGTCGAGCCCGCCGACGACCGACGAAAGGAGGTCGCTGGACGTCCGGGACGCTTGCTGCGGCGTGCTCGGGTCGACGGCGGGCAGCGCCGCGAGCGTGCGGACCAGGAGCGTCATCGCGTCGCAGTAGGCGTCCGCCCACGTGGCCGCCGGATCGGCCGGGGGCACCCCGGTCGTCACCGAAAGACCCCCGTCCCGCGGCGGCGCCGGCACCGCGGACGGCTGCCCGCACCCGGCGAGACCGATGGCGATCGTCGTTGTCAGGGCGGCGAAAACGGTCGACCGCTGCCGCACCCGCGTACCTCCTGCCCGACGACGTCCCGGCAGCCCCGACGGTACCGACTCGGTGCTGCTTCGCAAGTCGCCGGGCCTTTCTGGGATGACCTGACCGGACCGGGCAAGCCCCGGGCCCGGCACGCGTCGCCGCGCACCGGGCCCGGGGTCACCTGGGAGCCGGACTCAGGCCTTGATCTCCGTCGGGGTGTCGGAGAGAACCGTCCCCCGCCGCTTCGACACCACGATCGCCGCCACGATGATCGCGACCGCGACCAGCGAGATGATGATGCGGACCGCGGCGTTCTCGTCCGGGCCGATCGAGAACTGCACGACGGCCGGCGCGATCAGCACGGAGACCAGGTTCATCACCTTGATCAGCGGGTTGATCGCCGGGCCGGCGGTGTCCTTGAACGGGTCACCCACGGTGTCACCGATGATGGTGGCCTCGTGCGCGGACGAGCCCTTGCCGCCGTGGTTGCCGTCCTCGACCAGCTTCTTCGCGTTGTCCCACGCGCCACCGGAGTTGGCGAGGAAGATCGCCATCAGGGTGCCGCAGGCGATCGCGCCGGCCAGGTAGCCGGCGAGTGCGCCGGTGCCCAGGCCGAACCCGACCGCGATCGGGGCGAAGACCGCCAGCAGACCCGGCGTCGTCAGCTCACGCAGCGAGTCACGCGTGACGATGTCGACGACCTTGCCGTACTCGGGGCGGGTGGTGCCCTCCATGATGCCCGGGATGTCGCGGAACTGGCGGCGCACTTCGTAGACGACCGCGCCGGCGGCCCGGGACACCGCGTTGACCGCGAGACCGGAGAACATGAACACCACGGCCGCGCCGATGATCACGCCGACCAGCGTGTTCGGGCTGACGATCGTGTTGGTGAAGGACTTGGCCGCGTCGAGGCCGGTGGCCACGCCGTTACCCATGCCCGACAGCGTCTTCGTGATCGCGTCCGAGTAGGAGCCGAAGAGCGCGGTCGCCGCGAGGACGGCGGTCGCGATCGCGATGCCCTTGGTGATGGCCTTGGTGGTGTTGCCCACCGCGTCCAGCTCGGTCAGGATCTGCGCGGCCTTCTCGTCGACGTCACCGGACATCTCGGCGATGCCCTGCGCGTTGTCCGAAACCGGGCCGAAGGTGTCCATCGCGACGATGACGCCGACGGTGGTCAGCAGACCGGTACCGGCCAGCGCCACGGCGAACAGCGCGACGCCGCCGCCCAGCAGGTACGCGCCGAACACGGCCGCGCCGATCACCAGCGCGGTGTACACAGCGGACTCGAACCCGACCGAGATGCCGGAGAGGATGACGGTCGCGCCGCCGGTCTCCGACGTCTGCGCGACGTCCTTGACCGGCTTGTACTCGGTGCCGGTGTAGTAGCCGGTCAGCTTCAGGATGACCGCGGCGAGCACGATGCCGATGATCACCGCGACGGTCGCGATGACCGCCGGGTTGCCCGCGGTGCTCGCGAAGTCCACGCCGAAGTCGGAGAAGCTGCTCGGCAGGTAGACGAACGCCGCGATCGCCGACAGGACCGCGGAAATGACCGCGGAGATGTAGAAGGAGCGGTTGATCGTGACCAGGCCGCCCTCGCCGACGCGCGCCTTCGTGATGTAGACGCCGATCACGGCCGTGATGACACCGATGGCCGGCACGATCAGCGGGAAGATCAGGCCGTGCACGCCGAAGGCAGTGCTGCCCAGGATCAGCGCGGCGACCAGCATGACGGCGTAGGACTCGAAGAGGTCCGCGGCCATGCCGGCGCAGTCGCCGACGTTGTCACCCACGTTGTCCGCGATGGTCGCGGCGTTGCGGGGGTCGTCCTCTGGGATGCCCTGCTCGACCTTGCCGACCAGGTCCGCGCCGACGTCCGCGGCCTTGGTGAAGATGCCGCCGCCGACACGCATGAACATCGCGATCAGCGCGGCGCCGAAACCGAAGCCCTCCAGCACCTTGGGTGCCTGACCGGTGTAGACCAGTACGACGACCGCGGCACCGAAGAGGCCGAGGCCGACGGTGATCATGCCGACCACACCACCGGTGCGGAACGCCACGCGCATCGCGACCTCGCGGCCGCCTTCTTCGCGCGACGCGGCGGCCACGCGCAGGTTCGCCTGCGTGGCCAGCCACATGCCGAGGTAACCGATCGCGAACGAGAACGCCGCACCGACCAGGAAGAAGATCGAACGGCCGATCTTCTCGTTCCAGTCGTCGGCGGGAAGTGCGAAAAGCAGGAGGAACACGATCACGCCGAAAATGGCGAGGGTGTTCCGCTGCCGCTTGAGATATGCGGCCGCGCCTTCCTGCACCGCCTTGGCGATGTCCTGCATCTTGGCGGTGCCCTGGCCCGCGGCCAGCACCTCCTTGAGCAGGACGTAGCCGATGACGAGTGCGGCAAGCGCGACCACGGCGACTACACCGACAATCGTGTAGCCACCTCCGGAGAGCGTGATGGACCCGCCCTCCGCGAGGAACTGCCGTGACATTCGTCCTCCAGGAGACGTCGCCGTGCGCCAGCGTCGACGGCAAGCCGAGGGTTCGACACGGCCGGCGCTGGCATGGACCCTGTACCGAGCGACACGCTAGCCGGGCAGCAATGCACGTCTCACATGACGCTCACCACAGAGGGTGTGGATTGCGGGAGTGTATTGGTACTGCAACCAGCGTCTTCACGCCGTCCCGGTGACGGTACATTCCGTTACCCTGTGAGCCTCCTCACTTGATCGATCACTCATGCGCCGATCCGTTGCCGCCGTTGGGGATGCGAGAACTGTCGGACCCCTGTGCCAAGCTCGGCGGGTGGACGACTCACGGGGGCGGCGGCTGCTGGGGCGGGTGACCGCCGGCATCCCGTCGCGCGAGGACCCGATCACGCACGTCGCGGACCTGCCGGGGCGCGCCGCGGGCTACGCAGAGTGGCCGTCGTGGGCGGATCCGGCGGTTGTCGCTGCGCTGCGTGACTGTGGCGTCTCGGCGCCTTGGGCACACCAGGCCGAGGCGGCTTCGCACGCGTACGAGGGCCGTCACGTCGTGATCTCGACCGGTACGGCGTCGGGCAAGTCGCTGGCCTACCAGCTGCCGGTGCTGTCCCGGCTGGCCGCGGGCGAGAAGGCGAACGCGCTGTACCTGTCCCCGACGAAGGCGCTGGGGGCGGACCAGCTGCGTTCGGTGTCCTCTTTGGACGTGCCGGGGGTGCGGGCGGCGTCGTTCGACGGCGACACGCCGATGGCGGAGCGCGACTGGGTGCGCGCGCACGCGAACTGGGTGTTCACCAACCCGGACATGCTGCACCGCGGGATCCTCTCGGCGCACGGCCGGTGGGCGACGTTCTTCCGGCGGCTCAGCTGCGTGGTGGTCGACGAGTGCCACAGCTACCGCGGCGTCTTCGGCTCGCACGTCGCCCTGCTGCTCCGCCGGCTACGGCGGGTGGCCGAGCACTACGGCGCTTCGCCGGTGTTCGTGCTCGCTTCGGCGACGACGGCTTCGCCCGCTGACTTCGCTTCGCGGTTGACGGGCGTCTCGTGCGTCGCGGTGACGGAGGACGCGTCGCCTCGCGGGGCGCGCACGGTCGCGTTGTGGGAGCCGCCGCTGCTGGAGGAACTGACCGGGGAGAACGGCGCGCCGGTCCGGCGTTCGGCCGGGGCGGAGACGTCGCGAATCCTCGCCGACCTGGTTCTCGAAGGCGCGCGGTCGCTGGCCTTCATCCGGTCGCGGCGCGGCGCGGAACTGACCGCGCTGGGAGCGCGTCGCATACTGTCCGAAGTAGACCCCGCTCTGACGGAAACCGTTGCGGCGTATAGGTCTGGGTACCTACCGGAGGAGCGGCGCGCGTTGGAAGCCGCGCTGCTGTCGGGCCGGCTGCGGGGGGTCGCGACGACGAACGCCCTGGAGCTCGGTGTGGACATCGCGGGGCTGGACGCGGTGGTGCTGGCCGGCTACCCGGGCACGCTCGCTTCGTTCTGGCAGCAGGCGGGGCGGGCCGGCCGTTCGGGTGATTCGGCGCTGGTGGTGTTCGTCGCGCGGGACGACCCGCTCGACACCTACCTGGTGCACCACCCGGCGGCGCTGCTTTCGCGGCCGGTCGAGACGGCGGTGCTCGACCCCGCGAACCCGTACGTGCTGGCGCCGCAGCTCGCCTGCGCCGTGGCCGAGCTGCCGTTGACCCTCTCCGAGCTGGAGGTGTTCGGCGGTGCGGCGGCTCAGGAGGTGCTGGCCGAGCTGGCGGAGCAGAAGCTGGTGCGGCGCCGGTCGAGCGGCTGGTACTGGACTTCACGGGACCGTCCGCACGCCGAGGTCGGGATCCGCGGGACCGGCGGCGAGCAGATCGCGGTGGTCGAGGCGGACTCCGGCCGGATGCTCGGCACGGTCGACCCTGGCTCGGCCTGCTTCGCCGTGCACCCCGGCGCGGTGTACCTGCACCAGGGATCGTCGTACGTCGTCGACGAGCTGGACCTGGAGCAGGGGCTGGCGCTGGTGCACGCGGAGAACCCGGACTGGACGACGACCCCCCGCGAGATCGTCGACATCTCGGTGCTGAGCACGCAGGAAAAGCAGGACTTCGGCGGGGTGAGCGTCTGCCTCGGGGAAGTCGCCGTGACGTCACAGGTAGTCGGTTACCTGCGGCGGCGGCCGTCCGGGGAGGTGCTGGACCACACGCCGCTAGACCTGCCGGAGCAGAGCCTGCGCACGCGGGCGGTCTGGTACACGGTCTCTTCGGAGCTGCTCGGGAGTGCCCGAGCTTCGTCCGGTGGTTCCGATGGCGAGGTGGGGACCGGGGGCCATCGGGTGGGGACCGAATCTGCGGGGCCGGTGGGGACCGGGGAGGAGACCCAGGCGAGCGGTCGGGGGCCCGCTCACGAGGGTGGCAGGGCACCGGGGGGTGCCGGATTGGTTCCGGCACGGGTCCCCGGTGCCCTGCATGCCGCCGAGCACGCGGCGATCGGCCTGCTACCGCTGTTCGCTACGTGCGACCGGTGGGACATCGGCGGGGTGAGTACCGCGTGGCACGAAGACACCGGGGAGGCGACGGTGTTCGTGCATGACGGGCATCCCGGGGGTGCGGGATTTGCCGAACGCGGTTATGCCGCGATTGTCCCGTGGCTGGCCGCAACGCGGGAGGCGATCGTCTCCTGCGAGTGCCCGACGGGATGCCCGTCCTGCGTTCAGTCGCCGAAGTGCGGGAACGGCAACGAACCGCTGGACAAGGCGGGCGCAGTGGCAGTACTGGGAACCGTGCTCGGGGCTTTGCGTCAACACGGCACCTAGGACGGCCACTTTGGTGGTTCATGGAGTTGTGTCCTGCTCCGCCCCGGCCGGGCTGGGACCGGCCGGTGGCGGTGGTTGCGGGGTGGTGCGGGTGGTTCAGGCCGCGCTGGTCTGGACCAGCTGCGGGGACTGCTCACCGCGCAGCGCACGGACGAGGACGTCGTGCACCTCGGCGGCGTCCGGCAGCTGCCAGCCGCACACCTCGGGCTTGACGCGCCAGTGCACGACACCGTGCTGGAGCGGCGACGGCGGCAGCGGGATGTAGCTGTCCTTGCCGTGCCACTGGATGGAGGTGAGGGGGCCGAACTCGGCCGGAACGTGGTCGGCGACGGTGGTCAGGAAGAGCCAGCGGCCGTTCGGCAGCGCGATGATGGGCGCCGGGTGGCCGAGGGCACGCAGGAGGCGGCAGGCGCGCTTGCCGAGTTCGTCGTCGACCTCGATGGCGTCGAGGACGGTGCCGGTGGCGACGAGCAGGCTGTGCGTGCGGTCGGAGAACCAGGTGGCGACCTCGTGGGCGTGGGTGCCGATCTGCTCGCGCCAGGCGTCACTGGCCGGGACCGGACGGCGCCAGGTGAGGTCGTCGCCGTCGGCGAGCGGAGCGGGGTTGACGCCCGGGAGCACCGGCCAGCCACGCCAGGCGAGACCGATCGCCTCCGCCCGCAGTTCGATGCGGAAGGCGCCCCGCCAGCTGTCCGGCCAATTCGCGTCCAACATTGTCTTTCCTGCCTTCAAGTCCGGTTCTCCGCGACCCGCTAGACCCGGTCGTGGTGTCGCACATCTCACTTAACGGCAAGTTGCACATTGCCCGGAACCCCCGCGCGACAACCGGTGGTTACGGGGCGATGAACGCCCGGTGATCCCTACGGCCCGACCGAATCCGGCGGCGCGGATCGACGGTGAACGGCGACCACACACGGACCGTTCGTCGCGCGAAAGGCCAGGACGGACACGCCGCTTCGCGGTCGCGCGCCAGGCGAAACGCTCCGGTCCGGCCCAGGTGAGCAGCCAATTCGACCGCTCGCCGTGCACTGACGACCGCTGCCCGTGACAATCGGCCGCTCATCGCCCGCCCCGGTGGATCTGCCGGTCATCGCCGCATACCGACCGGTCGGCGTCCGCCGGGCGGTGCCGGCCGGGCCGCGGTGGTTGGCCCGGCAGACGGGCGTGACGCTCGCCTGCTTGCTGCTGCCTTGTCTTCGGCACAGGGGGCCGCCCTCAAGGGTCACGGCGGCTGGCCAGTGGGGCCGGCGCGTGCTCGCGCCGACAGTGCGGGCATGCCGCCGAGCCCGGAGGCCGGGACCTGGACTTCGACGAACGCGTCGAGGCGCTGCCATCGGCAGGCGAGGAGCGTGACTCTCATCCGGTCGGCAACCCACCTGGCACGTTCGCACGCCTGGACCGGGCCTTCCGCGGCGTGCGAGGCCGCGGCGAGCGCGCCCAGATCGGCCGCGGACTCGGCGCGGTGCCGGGCGACGACCGCGGCGCCGAGCCAGAAGCCGAGTACCGCCACCCCGCTCAGCGCGGCTACCGCCATGGCTGTCCAGATGGTGGCCACCCCGCTGTCGCGGCTGTCCTGAGGTTGACGCCTGCTTCGTTGGCTGGGCGACGGCGGCCGGGTGGGTGTGCGCCGGTCAACCTGGTGCATTGGCGGCCTCCGTGCCCGGCTCGGCGACCGCGTAGGCCGTGGCGTCCAGGTGGATCGCCGGGAGCAGGCCCCCTGTCGGGCGGGCCGTGACCTGCACCGAGATCGCGTCGCCCGTCTGCTGGACGGAGAGACTCGCCCCCGATGGCGCTATCCGGTGGACCGCGGCCGCGGCCTCGTGGGGCTGGCCCCTGGCCAGCAGGCGTGCCGCCTCGCGGGCCGCGTCGGTGCAGCGCAGCTGGCTCGTCAGCACCGTGAGGCCCGCGACCAGCAGCACCGTCACCACGGTCAGGCCGGCCAAGCCGAGCGCTGCCTCGACGGTCACCGAGCCTTCGTCTCGGCGGCTCATGACGGCACCGAGAGAGCTTTCATGAGCAGGCTCGTCAGCCATGAGACGACCGAGTCCCCGGTCAGCAGGCCGTAGAGGACAGCCGCGAAGGCCGCCACGGCGACGGTGACGATGGCGTACTCGACCGTCGTGGAACCGTCGTCCGGGCGGGGCGGCCGCCGGTGGAACGCGCGCATGGGACTTCCCTTCGGTTGCGGTGGTCAGAAGAGCGGGCCGAGCTTTCCGGCCAGGCCGAGGACGATCGGCAGGACGCCCAGGCAGAAGAAGGCGGGCAGGAAACACAGGCCGACGGGCAGGGCGAGCGCCACCCCGGCCCGTTCGGCGCGTTCCTCCGCCTCGGTGGCCAGCTCGTCGCGGACGCGTCCGGCGAGGTCGGCGGCCGCCGCGGCGAAGGCCGCGCCTGAGCGGGACGTCCGGATCGCGGCGGCCGCCAGCTCGCCGAGTCCCGGGACGGCCCGCACCGGCGCCCATGCCTCGCCGGGCCCGGAGCCGAGGGCGAGCAGCCCGGCGGTCGAGCGCAACGCCGCACCCGCTTCGCCGGGCGCGGTACCGGCCACGGCATCGAGAGCCGAGGGCACCGGCAGCCCGGCCTGCAGGCAGGCGGCGAGGAGGTCGAGCGTCCCCGCGAGCCGCAGCCTGGTGGCGACGTCCACGGCCGGTGGTCGCGGCCGGCGGGTGCGGCGGATCGCCCACCACCCGGTGGCGGTCACGATCGCGCCCAGCACCACTCCGGCCACGCCGCCGACCAGCACCGCCACCGAAACGCCGCCCAGGGTCGCCGCGACGTGAGGTACCGCGCGGGGCCACTTGCGCACGGGCTCGGGGCTGCCGGCCAGCCGGCTGAAGCGCCGCATCACGGCGACGTCGTCCGGCCAGACGAGCAGGGCTCCGGCGACGAGCAGGAGTGCGGTGGGGTTCATCGGATGCCCGCCCGTCCGGTCAGGGCACGGCACTCGGCCATCGCCGCCTGAAACCGTCCGCCGCGCGGGTAGAGCAGGAGCGCTGCCGCGGTCATCGGGCACGCACCTGTCCGGTCAGGGCACGGCACCAAGCCGTCCCTGCCCACAGCAGGACGCTTCCGACAACCAGCAGCAGCCCGCCCGGTGTGCTCTCCGTCAACACCGCCAGCGGAGCCGCGCCCATGGCTTGGCCGAGCAGGACGCACAGGGCCGGGAGGCCGGTGAGCACCGCCGCGCTCGCTCGGGGGCCGGCCAGTTTTGCGCGTGTTCGGCGGGCGAAGGCCAAGGCCGCCTCCGCGTCGCGGCGGGCCGCGTTCAGGACGTCGGCCATCGGTAAGCCGTGGCGCTTGGCCAGTGTCCAGGCCGCCGCCAGTTCCGGTAGTGCCCGTGCGGGCGGCTCCGTGTCGAGCCGGGCTGCCGTTGCCCATGCCCGGAGGTCGCCCGCCAGCTGTGGGACCACTTCCGCCGCCGCTTCCGCGGCCGTCACCGGGTGGGCTCCGGACCTCAGTTCGGCCACCATCGTCCGCAACGCCGTCGCGGTGTGCGCCGCCGTCGCGAGGTCGGCGGCCGCGCGGTGGTGGGCTCGCCGCTCCTGGTGCCACGCCAGCGTCAGCACAGCCGCGGCGATTGCGCCTCCGGCTCCCGCCGGCAGTCCGGCGGCTGCCGCCGGGAGCAGCCAGCGGACCACGCGCCACACCTCGGGAATCCGGACTGTCGTGCGTTGCTCGACCGCCGCTTGGAGGCGGTTCGGTGGCGCCGGCCAGCACGCCAGAGCCGCGCCCACGCACAGCGGGACCCATGCGGTGATCATCGACACCTCCTCCGCACGCGCGGGAACACGTTCACCAGCAAGGAAAAACGCACCAAGAGGAGGCTCAGCACGCGATCGCCCCCGACGTCGCGAACAGGTGGCGATCGACCGTCCACCGGCCGCCGCGCCACACCGGCACGACCCGCGCCCGGCCGTGTTCGGCGCGGAGTACGCCGACTTCGGCGAGCCGTCGCCGTCCGCCGGGTTCGCGACGCATGTGCAGCACCACGCGGATCGCGGCGACGAGCTGGCTGTGCACCGCGTCGCGGCCGAGGCCGCCGAGTGCCGCCAATGCCTCGATGCGGGCGGGCACCTCGGCCGGGGAATTGGCGTGGACGGTGCACGCGCCGCCGTCGTGGCCGGTGTTCAACGCGGTGAGCAGCGCGCCGACCTCGGCGCCGCGGACCTCGCCGACCACCAGCCGGTCGGGTCGCATGCGCAGCGCCTGGCGCACCAGCTCGGGCAGGCCGACCGCGCCCGCACCCTCCACATTGGCCGGACGGGTGACGAGGCCGACGAACTGCGGGTGCGCGGGCTGCAGCTCGCCGGCGTCCTCGACGCAGACGATCCGCTCGCCCGGGTCGACCGCGCCGAGCAACGCGGCCAGGAGCGTCGTCTTTCCCGCGCCCGTGCCTCCGGTGACGAGAAACGCCATCCGTCGCGAAACGACGTTCCGCAGCAGCTTCGCGCCATCCGTGTCGAACGCGCCGAGTTCGCCGAGCGTGGCGAGGTCGTGCGTCGCCGGGCGCAGGACGCGAAGGCTCAAACAGGTGCCGCCGGCCGCGATCGGCGGCAGGACGGCGTGCACGCGGATCCGGCCGTGCGGGCCGGCGGCGGGCAGCCAGCCGTCCACGTACGGCTGGGCGTCGTCGAGACGACGGCCCGCCGCGAGGGCGAGGCGCTGGGCCAAGCGACGGACGGACTCTTCGCCGGTGAAGCGGACACCGGTTCGGGTGAGGCCCGCGGGGCCGTCCGTCCAGACCTCGTCCGGGCCGGTGACGAGCACGTCGGTGGTCGCGGGGTCGTCGAGGAGCGGGGCCAGCGGGCCGGCGCCGACGAATTCGTCGCGGGCTTGGCGAGCCGCGTCGAGGGCCGCGTCATGGCCCAGGGCACCGCCCGCTTCGGCGCGGACGGCGGTCGCGACGGCGACCGGATCGGCCCGCCGTCGGTCGCCGGCCAGGCGGTGGCGGACGCGGTCCACGAAATCGGTGGTCATGGGTTCATCCGCCTTGCTCGGAGCGTGGGCCGGGGTGCGTGCGGCCGGTGGCCGGCCGTGACGCGGGTGCCGCGCGACGGGCGCGAGCGCGGCTGCGGCACCGGGGCCGTCAGCAACGCCAGGAAGTTCTCCGCGCTCATCGGGCCGCGGCTCGCCAGGGTCAAGACCGTGGACAGCAGGAGCTCGCCCACTCTGATCGGGCCGCCCGGCGGGCGGAGATCGGCGGCCGCGGTCATCGGGACGCCGCCCGGGCTTCGCGGCGGGCCGACGCCAGCACTTCCGCCGCCGCCGAGGCCAGCGGGCCCGCCGGTTTGGCCGGGAACTCGCCGCGCTCCACGTCGGCGGACAGGCCGCGCTCCGGGAGCATCGAGGCCAGCAGGGGCGGCCCGAGGAGGCCGGCCGTCCGGATGGCCGAGACGCCGTTCTTGGACCGTCCACAAGAGACCACGCCGGTGCGGGCCGTCAGTTCGGCGAGCCCGCGCAAGACCTGCTTCGCCGCCATGCACGCGCGCAGCTCCACCGGCACGATCAGCACCACCAGGTCGGCTCGCGCCACCGCTTCCGCCGCCGCGTCGCCGAGTGTCCGGGGGAGGTCGCACACCACCGTGCGGCCCGAGTGACGGCCCGCGGAGAGAACCGCCGACAGCGACTCGACCGCCGGGCCCTCGCCATCGCGGCCGCACGCCAGCACCGGCAGGCTGCCGCCGCGATGTCTTCGTTGCGGGAGAGCCGCCGCCAGCGACGACATCGACACCCGGCCGTCCAGCCGCAGGTCCGGCCAGCGCGGTCCGGCCGTCTTTTCCAAGCCCAGCAGCACATCCAGGCCGCCGCCGAGCGGATCGCAGTCCACCAGCAGGGCACCGCCCGGATCGCGGTCGGCCACCAGCGCCAGCGTCGCGGCGAAGACGGACGCGCCCGCGCCACCCCGGCCGCCGACCACGCCGAGCACCAACCCGGCTTGCTCCGCCGGTGTCTCGACGATGTCGGCGAACGCGCCGGCGAGCTCGGTCTCCTCGTCGGGCAACGAGATCACGCGCTCTACGCCGCTGCGGAACGCGTGCTCCCACGTCCGCGGGCCCGGGCTGCCCTTGCAGACCAGGAGGATCCCGCCGCGCCGGGGCAAGGTGGGTGGCAGCCGCGCGGTTTCTTCGTCGAGGACCACCAGTGGCGCGCGGGCCCAGTGCCCGCGCGCCGCGGTCAGGTCCGGTGCGCGGTCGAGCTCGCAGCCCGCGACCGCGGCCACGCGCAGTATCTCGTCGAGCACGGTTTCGTCCGCGGCGACCACCAGCGGTCGTTCCCCCGTCATGGCGTTCCTCCCCCGTCGTCGGTGCGGGCCGTGGGTGGCCCGGCTTCCACCGTCGCGGGCGGGGGCACGGCGGCACAACGGGCCGGACGGCCGGCTGTGGACAACCGGGGTGTTGTGGACAACTGCCGCCCAGGGACCGGCTCGCGGACCGGTTTTGTCGGTGGGCTGTGGCAGGCTCGCGCGCGCCCGCGACGCACCTGCGGCGGAAATGGCCGCGAAAACCCGCTTTCGACGATCTCGCCGCGTTGCCGAAACCCGGACCCGGCGCCCGAGAGAAAGGGGCAAAGGTAAACGGGAGGCAAGACGGCGGCCCCGGCGAGAGGCGCGCGAAAACGGGAATCAAAGCCGGGGCGAAGAAAAGCAAGGGGAAGGTAAGAGGGCGGCCCCCGCCAGGGGGGAGGGACGGGGGCCGCCGTGGGTTCAGCCCCGGGGGGTCGGACTGAACCGGCCCGGTTGGACACCGGGCTCGTTCACTGTAACTCCGCCCGGCACCGGTTCGCGCGCCGGGCGAGGCACACAGTTCGGTAACGGCACAGCGCGCCCGAAGTGCCTGCCTGTCATGGATTTTCCGCCCGCCGCGACGCGCGCGTGGTGGATCAACGGGACGCGCCTCGATCAAGCTTCTATCCTGGGCGGGTGGCCGAACCGAGCAGCGCGCCGTCGCGCATCCGGAAGCCGGGCCCGGAGCACGCGGTGGCCGCGTTCTTCGACCTGGACAAGACGATCATCGCTTCGTCGAGCGCACTGGCGTTCAGCAGACCATTGCTCAAAGAGGGATTGATCAACCGTCGCGCCGCGTTGCGCAGCGCCTACGCGCAGCTGGTGTTCTCGCTCGCCGGCGCCGACGAAAACAAGACCGAACGGCTGCGCGCCGAGGTTTCCGCGCTCTGCGCGGGCTGGGACGTCGCCCAGGTTTCGGCGATCGTCCGCGAAACCCTGCACGACGTCGTCGACCCCCTCGTGTACGCGGAGGCGGCGGAGCTGATCGCGCGTCACCACGCGGACGGGCACGACGTGATCGTGCTGTCGGCGACCGGCGAGGAGGTCGTCGCGCCGGTGGCGGAGATGCTCGGCGCGACCCGGAGCGTGGCGACACGGATGCAGATCGTCGACGGCCGCTACTCGGGCCAGGTCGACTTCTACTGCTACGGCGCCAACAAGGCCGTCGCCGCGAAGCAGCTCGCTGCGACCCACGGTTACGACCTCGCCGAGTGCTTCGCCTACACCGACTCGAGCACCGACATCCCGCTGCTCGAGGTCGTCGGGCACCCGCACGCGGTCAACCCGGACAAGCTCCTGCGGCGCGAAGCCCTCGAACGCGGCTGGCCGATCCTGGCCTTCGACCGGCCCATGTCGCTGCGGACCCGGCTCCCGACGCGGTCGGCGGGGATGGTGGCGCTCGGTGTCGGCGCGGTGGCCGCCGGGGCGACCTGGTACGGCATCAGCCGTCGCCGTCGGTCCCGATAACCGCGCGCCGGCCACCCACACGGCCGTAAGGCCTCCACTTTGCTTGGCCCAGCCCCGAATTGTCCGTCGCGCAGGGTGCCCGTGTCACCCGATCCAGCCTCTGTACCGGTGCACCCGTACGCGCACTTGAAGTGACCGGGCTCACGGCGTAGAAAGTAGGTGCGGACGTTCGGTCGGCCAGGGAGCAGGTAGAAGAGAAGCCTGTTCCACCCCGGCAAACCTCCGTGCGCGGACTCCGGGTACCCACGCGCAGCGCGCCGCGGGAGGCTCGTCGTCTAGGGACTGCGTAGTGGGACGCCACACGCCGAGTCCATGTAGGTACGACCAGAGTTGCACGCTTGGTCGCCCGAGAAGTTCGCGCTTGCAGGCGGCGCCCGTGGCCCTCGGCCATGGGCGCCGCCTCGTCTATGTGGGGGACACACCGGGGTGGGATCTCGTCGGGGCGGTTGCGCGCGAGATGCGGGATTACGCATCACCCGTGATCAACGGGGCATCTCCTGTGAGCGGGGATGGATCTCGCGTGATCGGAGCCGTGACTCGCGTGATTGGGCCCGTGACTCGCGTGATTGGGGCCGTGACTCGCCACCCGTTCGGCCTCATCGGCATCTTGCGAACGGCGAATTTCCTACCGATCCGGGTACGACTGGACCGTTCGCGCGGTCGGTCGATGGACATCACCGGATTCGGTGAGTAGCTTCCCGATACTGGCGCCTCCGAGTGGACTTCTGACCTCACCACCGGGCGCCCGCTACTTTCTGGGAGGCTGGTCGTGACGACCCGAAATCGGAGGTTCCATGCGCTCGCCCTGCCCGTCGCGGGGGTGCTTGCCCTCACCGGTGTGGGTGTCGCGACCGCCGCGAGCGCGCCGCGCGTGAGCGCGGACGCCCAGGCCGAGGCCGCGGCGACCCAGGCGCTGCGCGGGCTGACGCTCGAGCAGAAGGTCGGGCAGCTGTTCGTCACCTGGGTCAACGGCAAGTCGGCCGACGAGGTCAACGCGAAGAACCAGGCGGACTTCGGCGTCGGCACCCCGGCGCAGGTGATCGAGAAGTACCACCTGGGCGGGGTCATCTACTTCAACAACGACACGCGCGACAACTTCGACGACCCCGTCCAGGTCGCGAAGCTGTCCAACGGCCTCCAGAAAGCCGCCGTGACGAGCGGGGCGCACATCCCGCTGCAGATCGCGGCCGACCAGGAGGGCGGCACGGTGACCCGGATGGGCGCGCCGGCCACCGAGTTCCCGAACGCGATGGCGATCTCGGCCGGGCGCGACACCAGCCGCGCGACGAAGGCCGCGACGATCCTCGGCCACGAGCTGCGCGCCGTCGGCATCAACCAGGACTTCGCGCCCGACTCGGACGTCAACTCCAACCCCGTCAACCCGGTCATCGGCGTCCGGTCCTTCTCCGGGCAGCCGGGCCTGGCCAGTGACTTCGTCACCGCGGAGGTCAAAGGGTTCCAGAAGACCGTGGCGGCGACCGCCAAGCACTTCCCCGGCCACGGCGCCGCGCCGACCGACAGCCACACCGGGCTGCCGCGGATCGACAGCACCGAGGCCTACTGGCGGGCCAACGACGTGCCGCCGTTCAAGGCCGCGATCGCGGCCGGCATCGACTCGATCATGACCGCGCACATCCAGTTCCCCAGCCTCGACCCGTCGCTGGAACCGGCGACGCTGTCGAAGCCGATCGTCACCGGCAGGCTGCGCGACGAGCTGGGCTACAACGGCGTCGTGATCACCGATTCGCTCGAGATGGAGGGCGTGCGCAAGCTGCACAGCGACGCCGAAATCCCGGTGCTCGCGCTGAAGGCCGGCGTCGACCAGCTGCTCATGCCGGTGCACCTCGACGTCGCGATCAACTCCGTGCTCGACGCCGTGCGGTCGGGAGAGATCCCGATGCGGCGGATCGACCAGAGCGTGCTGCGGGTGCTGAAGCTGAAGTTCAAGCGCGGCATCCTGTTCTCGCCGTTCGCCGACGCCGGCAAAGTCATGAAGACCGTCGGCATCCCGGCAAGCCTCAAGACGGCCCAGGACATCGCCGACCGCGGCATCACGGCCATCGCGAACGACGCCGGCCTCCTGCCGCTCAAGCAGAAGCCCGCGACGGCGCTCGTCACCGGCTGGGGCGTCTCGACGACGGCGTCCCTCGCTCAGAAGCTGACCGCCCACGGCACGGCCGCGACGGCGTACCCGACCGGTCAGGCCCCGACGGACGCGCAGATCGCGCAGGCGGTCGCCAACGCCAAGAACACCGACCTCGTCGTCGTGCTGACCAACAACATCGCCGCCTTACCCCTCCAGACCAAGCTCCTGGAAGCCCTGCAGGCCACCGGAAAACCGGTCGTCGCCGTCGCCGCCCAGATCCCGTACGACGCGGGCTTCCCGACCACGGTGAAGACCTGGCTGGCCACCTACGGTTACATCGGGCCGACCCTGGAGGCGCTGGCCAAGGTCATCCTCGGCGAGACGAAACCGGTCGGGAAGCTGCCGGTCGACATCCCGGCGGGCGCCGACGTGCACACCGTGAAGTACCCATTCGGCCACGGGCTGACGTGGTGAACCTCGACCGCCGGCACTTCCTCGGCGCGGGCGCGCTCGCCGTTCCGATGCTGGCGGGCGGCTCCGCCGTCGCCGGAGCCCAGCCCGAGCAGGCCGGCCGGCCCGAGCAGGCACAGAACCACGGCCGCGTCCTCACCGGCGCGGAGCAACTGGCGGCGCAGGGCTGGCAAGCTTTCAAGGGCCGCAAACTGGGCGTGCTGTCGAACCCGACCGGCGTCCTGCTGAACGGTGACCACATCGTCGACTCGATGGTCGCGGCCGGGGTGAAACCGGTCGCGGCCTTCGGCCCCGAGCACGGCTTCCGCGGCAGCGCGCAGGCCGGCGGCTCCGAGGGCGACTACACCGACCCACGCACCGGCGTGCCGGTATACGACGCGTACGGCGTCGACGCGACGAAGCTCGCTTCGCTGTTCACCAAGGCGGGCGTCGACACCGTCGTGTTCGACATCGCGGACGTCGGCGCGCGCTTCTACACCTACATCTGGTCGCTCTACACCGCCATGGTGGCCGCGGCCAGGACCCAGGCGGCCTTCGTCGTGCTCGACCGCCCGAACCCGCTCGGCGGCCGGGCGGCCGGGCCGGTGCTCGACCCGAAGTTCGCGTCCGGGATCGGGCGGAAGCCGATCGCGCAGCAACACGGCATGACCGTCGGCGAGCTCGCCCGCTTCTTCGCTGAAGAATTCCTCCCCGGCGAAGGCGTGCAGCTCCAGAAGCTCGACGTCGTCCAGGTACGCGGTTGGCAGCGCGACACGCTCTTCGCGCGGACCGGCCTGAACTGGGTCCTGCCGAGCCCGAACATGCCGACGCCGGACACGGCGCTCGTCTACCCGGGCACCGGGATGTTCGAAGGCACGGTGTTCTCCGAGGGCCGGGGCACCACCCGGCCGTTCGAGATCATCGGCGCGCCCGGGCTCGACTGGCGCTGGCGAGAAAAGCTCGAAGACCTCGCGCTGCCCGGGGCGAGGTTCCGCGAGACCTACTTCGTGCCGACGTTCGGCAAGTTCGTCAACCAGACCTGCGGCGGGGTGCAGGTGAGCGTCGACGACCCGCGGGCCTTCGACGCGATCCGGACCGCGGTCGCCATGCTCGTCACGGCGAAGGCCCTGCACCCGGACCTCTTCGCCTGGCGTCCCGACACCTACATCGACAAGCTCTCCGGGTCCGATCGCCTGCGGACCATGGTCGACGCCGGTGCGGGCGTCGACGAGGTCACCGGCGCCTGGCGGGCCGAGCTGGCCGAGTTCGACCGGAAACGTCGCCGCTACCTGCTCTACCGCTGAGAGGAAGAGTCGTGCGTGCTAGGAAGGTCCTCGCCGCGGCCACCGGAGTGCTGGTCGCGCTGACCACGTTGACTGTGTCGGACTCGGGAGCCAGCGCCATCACCGGACGCCACGACACCGGCGCCGGCCGGTTCGACCGGCCGCACCAGGGCTTCGCCGCGCCGTGGACGACCCTGCGGGACGGAAAACCCCAGGATGCCGGCCTCGACCCAGCGCCGATCAAGGCGGCGGAGGACTTCCTCGCGAGCTGGACGAAGCCGGACGCCACCGGGCACCCGCACTTCTCCGGTGCGGTCGGCCTGCTCGCGCACGACGGCGTGGTCGTCGACCGGTACGCGGTCGGCGGCGCGCTGCGGTACGCCGACGCCAAGGGCACCGAGCTGCCTGCGGACCAGCAGGTCCCCATGAAGAACGACACGATCTTCGACATGGCGTCGATCTCGAAGCTGTTCACCTCGATCGCCGTGCTTCAGCTGGTCGAACGCGGGCAGCTGACCATCGACACCCCGGTCTCCCGCTTCTTCCCGGAGTTCGCCACCGGCGACAAGGCCGCCATCACGGTCAAGATGCTGCTCACCCACACCTCCGGGTTCGCCGCCGACCCGATCCCGTCGCTGTGGGCCGGCTACCCGGACATCCCGTCGCGCCGGCAGGCCGTGCTCGACAGCCCGCTGAAGAACAAGCCGGGCACGACCTACCTCTACTCGGACATCAACCTGCTGACCCTCGGCTTCATCGTCGAGAAATTGACCGGGCAGCCGCTGGACAAGGTCGTCCACGACCGGATCACCGCGCCGCTCGGCATGACCGACACCGGGTACAACCCGCCCGCGGCGAAGCTGAACCGGATCGCCGCGACGGAGTTCGAAGCGAACCCGCCGCGCGGGATGGTGCGCGGCAGCGTGCACGACGAGAACGCGTGGTCGCTGGGCGGCGTCGCCGGGCACGCCGGCGTGTTCAGCACCGCGAGCGACATGGCTGTGCTGGCCCAGACCGTCCTCAACGGCGGCAGCTACCGCGGGCACCGCATCCTGCGCGACGACACCGTGCGCGAGATGCTGACGAACTACAACCAGCAGTTCCCGGACGACTCGCACGGCCTGGGCTTCGAGCTCGACCAGCCCTGGTACATGGGTGCGCTGGCGTCGCCGGTCAGCGCCGGGCACACCGGTTTCACCGGGACGACGCTGGTCATCGACCCGGAGTCGCGGTCGTTCGCCATCCTGCTGACCAACCGGGTGCACCCGACCCGCAGCTGGGGTTCGATCAACACCGCGCGCCAGGTTTGGGCGACGTCGCTGGCCAGGGCCATGGCCGTCCGGCCGGTGGTCGGCAAGGACGCCTGGACGAGCACCCTGGGTAACGTCGGCGTCGCCACCCTGAGTACTCGGCCCTTTACTACGCATAGTGATCAAGCAAACGTTTCCTTCTTCGCTTTCGTGGACACCGAGGGCAGCAGTGATCCACTTCAGCTGCAGGCCAGCACCGACGGCGTGAACTGGCAACCGATCGCCGTATCGGTATCCGGACCGGGCGCACCCTCCGGAAGCGTGACGTCGCTCTCCGGACACGGGCACCGTGCCTGGTGGAAGGTGGTGGCCGCGGTGCCGCAGGGCTCGGCGGTGAGCCTGCGGTGGCGTTACAGCACCGACCCGAGTTACACAGGACGAGGGGTTTCCGTGGACGGTGTGAAAGTCACCGAGAGCGG
The DNA here is from genome assembly GCF_000384295.1 of Amycolatopsis balhimycina FH 1894. NCBI lineage: Bacteria > Bacillati > Actinomycetota > Actinomycetes > Pseudonocardiales > Pseudonocardiaceae > Amycolatopsis > Amycolatopsis balhimycina. The sequence continues at coordinate 4,673,693 of NZ_KB913037.1, forward strand.
CCGATCACTCCTCGACGGTGAACGAGACCCCGCCTTTTTCGTCGCAGAGGGTTGGCAATTGAGCTCTCGGTGACCCCTCCGTCGCCGAACGTCGACCAACCGCCGGAATTTACCGTCCTCTTGCTGCTTGCACCGCGACACTAAGTTGCCAAGTCGTTAGCTTGACCTCGTTAACAAGGTCGACCCTGTTGGCGACTTTCTGGTCAACGATTAATCGCAAATCTAGATCCGCAGACACGGACGGGTTGCGATCGTACCGAAGGGTGTGGGTAGCCTTGTCGCAAATGCCAACGGTTAGTAACTTTCCGACGGTGAGTGATACCGAATCCGTAGTCGGCCCGGCACCGTCCGAGCCCGTATCGGTCCAGACGGCCGTGCGAGACGCCGACTCCAGCCCGCTGGTGCGGATCCGGTCCCTGCTCCCCGGTCTGGCCCGCGCCGAACAGCGCGTGGCCAAGGTGGTGCTGGAAGATCCCGCGCACGTGGCGCGGCGCAGCATCACCGAGGTGGCCCTGGCCGCCAACACGAGCGAGACCACGGTGACGCGGTTCTGCAAGGCCGTCGGCGTCGGCGGGTACCCGCAGCTGCGCATCGCGCTGGCCGCGGACACCGCCCGCACCGAGGCGCGGACCACGCGCAACCTCGGCGGCGAGATCGGCCCGGAGGACGACCTGGCCGCCGTGATCGGCAAGGTCAGCTTCGCCGACGCGCGGGCCGTCGAGGAGACGGCCGACCAGCTCGACGTCGCCACGCTGCAGCGCGTGATCGAGGTCGTCGCGAACGCCGGCCGGGTGGACGTCTACGGCGTGGGCGCCAGCGCGTTCGTCGCCGCCGACCTGCAGCAGAAGCTGCACCGCATCGGCCGCGTGTGCTTCGCGTGGTCGGACACGCACATCATGCTCACCTCGGCCGCGGTGCTGAGCCCCGGTGACGTCGCGATCGGCGTCTCGCACACCGGCGCGACCACCGACACCGTCGAGGCGCTGCGCGTGGCGCGCGAGCACGGCGCGAACACCATCGCCGTGACGAACTTCCCGCGCTCGCCGATCACCGAGGTCGCCGACCACGTTTTGACCACCGCGGCGCGGGAAACCACCTTCCGTTCGGGCGCCACGGCAAGCCGCATCGCCCAGCTGACCGTCATCGACTGCCTGTTCATCGGCGTCGCCCAGCGGCACATGGACGCGTCGGTCAACGCCCTGGACGCGACGAGGGACGCAGTCGGCTCGCACCGCTTGGGGGTCAGGCCGGACGGTCGTCGCCGTCCGCGGGAAACCGGCAAGTAATGACCGACGAAAATGTGAGGCGCATGATGACCGTCCCCGTGCAAGCGGTGCACGTCGATTCGCCGACCGAGACCCGCAATCCCCGCACCACGGACATCGACCTGATGTCCACCGCGGGGATCCTGGGCGCGATCAACGCCGAGGACCGCACGGTCCCCGGTGCCGTCGCCGCCGTGCTGCCCCAGGTGGCGCGCGCGGTGGACTACGCGGTGGACGCGCTGCGGGCCGGGGGCCGGGTGCACTACGTCGGCGCGGGCACGTCCGGGCGCCTGGCCACCCTGGACGCGGCCGAGCTCGTGCCGACGTTCAACGTGCCGGGCGACTGGTTCATCGCGCACCACGCCGGCGGCGAGCGCGCGCTGCGCCAGGCCGTCGAAAACGCGGAGGACGACTCGGCGGCCGGGGCCGCCGAGATGGCGGCGATGGTGCAGCCGGGTGACTTCGTGCTGGGGCTGACGGCGTCGGGCAGGACGCCGTACGTGCTGGGTGCGCTGCTCGCGGCGTCGCGCCAGGGCGCCCGGACCGGGCTGGTCTCGGGCAACGCCAAGGCCGCCAAGCCCGCCGGGGTGGACGTGCTCATCGCCGTCGACACCGGCCCGGAGGCGATCGCCGGCTCGACCCGGATGAAGGCGGGCACGGCGCAGAAGATGATCCTGACGTCGTTCTCCACGGCGACGATGATCAAGCTCGGCCGGACCTACTCCAACCTGATGGTCAGCATGCGGGCCACCAACGCGAAGCTGCGCGGCCGGACCATCCGGATCCTGCAGGAAGCCACCGGCATGACGATGGCGGACTGCTCGGACGCACTGACCGAGGCCGGGGGCGACCTCAAGGTGGCGCTGGTGCACCTGCTCTCCGGCGAGGACGTCAAGAGCGCGGCGAAGGCGCTGCACGTGTCGGGCGGGCACGTGCGCAAGGCGCTGGACCTGGTCCGCGTGCGGGCAAGCTAGACCTTTATCTGTTCATCTGTCTAACCTCTCAGGTGTGAGGGACACGGGCGAGGACTCGCGGCGTGGGCTGTCGCGCCGCGAGTGGGTGTCGATCGGCGGGATGGCCGGGTTCGTCCTGCTGCTGAACGTCGTGGGCTGGGGCGTGCTCACGGCGTTCGTCGCGCCGCACCACTACGCGCTGGGCACGTCCGGCGTGTTCGGGATCGGCCTCGGCGTAACCGCGTTCACGCTGGGCATGCGGCACGCGTTCGACGCCGACCACATCGCCGCGATCGACGGCACCACGCGCAAGCTGATGGCCGACGGACGGCGGCCGCTGTCGGTCGGGTTCTGGTTCTCGCTCGGGCACTCGACGGTCGTCTTCGCGCTGTGCTTCCTGCTCTCCCTCGGCGTCCGCGCGCTCGCCGGGCCGGTCGAGGACGGCTCCTCGGCGTTGCACGAAACCACCGGCCTGATCGGGACGTCGGTGTCCGGCGTGTTCCTGTACGTGATCGCGATCCTCAACCTCGTGGTGCTCGTCGGGATCCTGCGAGTCTTCAAAAAGATGCGCCACGGCGAGTTCGACGAAGCCGCGCTCGAACGCCAGCTGGACAACCGCGGCGTGCTGAACCGGTTGCTGCGCGGTGCGACGAAGGCCGTGCGCAAGCCGTGGCACATCTATCCGGTCGGGCTGCTGTTCGGGCTGGGCTTCGACACTGCGACCGAAATCGGGCTGCTCGTGCTCGCCGCGGGCGCCGCGACGTTCGCGCTGCCGTGGTACGCGATCCTCGTGCTGCCGGTCCTGTTCGCCGCCGGGATGACCCTGTTCGACACGGCGGATGGCTGCTTCATGAACTTCGCCTACGGCTGGGCGTTCGCGAAACCGGTGCGCAAGATCTTCTACAACATCACGGTGACCGCGCTGTCGATCGCGGTGGCACTGGTCGTCGGGACCATCGAACTGGTGTCGATCCTGGCCGAGCAGCTGGACATCACGTCGGGTCCGCTGGCCGCGATCGCGTCGGTCGACCTCGACTACGTCGGCTTCGGGATCGTCGGGTTGTTCGTGCTGACCTGGGTCATCGCGCTGGCGGTGTGGCGGTTCGGGCGGATCGAGGAGAAGTGGTCGGCGAAGCTGACCTGAGAGCGGCGCCCAGCGCGGCGACGGCGGCGAGCGCGCCGACCGGCCCGACCCAAGCCGGCCCCGCGGCGGCGAGCACGACCCCGCCCAGTGCCGAGCCGAGTGCGCCACCGACGTAGATCGCGGAGCCGTTCAGTCCCAATGCGACGGTCGGAGCGTCCGGCGCGAGCGTGAACAGCCGGTGTTGCTGCGGCACCATCAGCATTCCGCCGAAGACACCCGAGAAGAGCGCGAGCAGCAGCGTGCCGGGCAGGGACCGCACGGCCAGGTCCAGGACGGCGAGCACCACCGCGGTGCCCGCCAGCGAAAGCGCGAGGACGCGGGCCGGGCCGAAGCGGTCGGTGGCGCGCCCGGTGACGGTCGTCCCGATCACCTGGCCGAGCCCGGACCCGACCAGCACCCACGACAGCACGGCGCCGGTCGCAACCGGCGCGACCAGCACCGGCAGGTAGACGAACACGGTGAAGCCGGCGAGCGTGCCGGAGATCGTCACGAGCAGGACCCGGGCGACCGGGCGCCGGCGGACCACCTCGAGCCGCGCGCGCAGCCCGGCCGCGGGCAGCCGGACCTCGGGGATGACCGGGATCAGCGCCGCGACGACCACCGCGACCACCCCGATCCCCCACATCACCGCGCGCCAGCCGAACCAGGTCCCGGCCAGCACGCCGATCGGGACGCCCAGCACCATCGACACGCTCATCCCGGCGGCGACCGTGGCGAGCGCGCGGCCACGGCGTGCTTCGGACGAGAGTGCGCCGGCGAGGACGTAGGCGTTGGACTGGAAGGCGGCCGCGCCGATCGCCGCGAGCAACCGCGCGAGGGCGACCACCGCGAACGACGTGCCGAGCGCCTGCCCGGCCATGCCGGCGGTGAACAGCGCCATGCCGCCCGCCAGCAGCCACCGGCGGTCCCAGTCACCGGTGAACGCGGCGATGAGCGGCGACGCGATCGCGTACGTCAGGGCAAAGACCGTGGTCAGCTGGCCCGCGACGGACTCCGTCACGTGCAGGTCGGCGGCGATGGCCGGCAGCAGGCCGTTGAGCACGAACGCGTCGGTGCCGACAGTGAACGTGCCCACCGCGAGGACGAGCAGGACCCCCAGCCGATCATTAGATGATCGTCGAATCGTCATGTGGCCCATGATGGGGGTACACTTCGATTGTTGTCAAATAGTCGAAGGGAAGGTCGTGGCCCGGACACTGCCGCAGCCGGCGCGCGAGGCGATCGAGATCGTGCCGGTGCTGCAAGCGCTCGCCGACCCCGTGCGCCTGGAACTGGTGCGCGAACTGGCGAAGGTGATCGAGCCGCGCAGCTGCGCGCTCGGCGAGTACGACGTCGACATCACCGCACCGACGCTCTCGCACCACTGGCGCGTACTGCGCGAAGCCGGTTTGACGACGACGTTCGTCGAAGGCCGGACGCGCTGGGTCGAACTACGCCGCGAAGACGTGCAGGCGCGGTTTCCCGGGCTGCTGGACGCCGTCCTCGCCTAGCTGCTTCATGAACTCCGGCTCGGCGGAACTGTCGTGACGCACCGGTGCTGCGGGCCGAGGACGCGCAGCATGTCCAGGGCGTCGGTGCCCCCGGGCGGCGGGGTGAAGATCCGCAGCCGCTGGTCCGTCGCGGGCGTCGCCAGCACTTCGCAGTCGAACTCGATCGTGCCCAGCTCGGGGTGCACCAGCCGGTAGCGGTGGGCCCGGCGGACCGCGACCTCGTGCCGGTCCCACAGCGCCGTGAACTCGGCGCTGGCCGTGCGCAGCCGCGCGACCAGCGCGCGGGACGCCGTGTCGCCGCCGCGGTGGGCCACCGCGGCACGCAGGTCGGCGACCAGCTCCCGGCCGTGCTCCTCGTGCTCCTCGGCCGCGAAGTGGTCCCGCACGGCCGGCTCGGTGAACCAGCGCAGCACGACGTTGCGGTCGCCGGCGGCCACCGAGCAGACGCAGCCGAACAACGCCAGCGCCAGGTCGTTCTGCGCCAGCAGGTCACCGAGGTCGCTCAGCACCTGGACCGGGACGCCGTCGAGCCGGTCGAGCAGGTACAGCAGGCCCGGCCGCAGGTGCTCGCCCGCCCGCGTGCCCTCCGGCGGGCGGTGCCCGGCGAGCAGGTACAGGTGGTCGCGCTCGTCCTCGGTCAGCCGCAGGGCCCGCGCCAGCGCGGCCAGCAGCTGCCCGGACGGCTGCGGGCTTCTGGCCTGCTCGAGCCGCATGTAGTAGTCGGGCGACATCCCGGCGAGGGCCGCGACCTCCTCCCGGCGCAGGCCCGGCGTACGCCGCCGCGGTCCCTCGACCAGTCCGACGTCCCGCGGGCCCAGCCGTTCGCGGGACCGGCGCAGGAAGCCGGCGAGGTCGGCGCGCTGCATTCCCATGTGTCCATGGATAGCACCGTTCACCGGGCGCAGCCTCGGACCGCCGGTCCTAGGCAGACCGCTCCGTTCCCGGGCCGGCCGCGAAGCGGCACGGTCGAGGGGACGAAAGGAGCACAGATGAAGGCGGTGCGGTTCCACGAGTACGGCGGGATCGACGTCCTGCGGGTGGCGGAGGTGGCGCGTCCGGTGCCCGGCCCCGGGCAGGTGCTGGTCGAGGTCCGCGCGGCCGGGATCCAGCCCGGCGAGACGATGATCCGGCAGGGCGCCCGGCACGGGCGCTGGCCGGCGACGTTCCCCTCCGGGCAGGGCACCGACCTGGCCGGCGTCGTCGTCGAGACCGGTCCGGAGGTGCGCGGGGTCGCGGTGGGCGACGAAGTCATCGGCTTCACCCACGAGAGGGCGAGTCACGCGGAGTTCGTCGTGGTCGAAGACGTCCGGCTGACCCCGCGTCCGAAGGGGCTGTCCTGGGAGGTGGCCGGGTCGTTGGCCGTGGCGGGCACGACCGCGTATGCCGCGGTCTTCGCGGTCGACCTCGAACCGGGCGACACGGTCGTCGTGTCGGGGGCGGCAGGCGGTGTCGGCTCCCTCGCCGTGCAGCTGGCCCGGCGGCGCGGCGCCACGGTGATCGGGCTGGCGAGCGAGCGGAACCACGCCTGGCTGGCCGGTCACGGCGTCACCCCGATCGAGTACGGGAGTGGCGTGGCCGAGCGGATCCGGCAGGTCTCCGGCGGCAGGGTCGACGCGTTCATCGACACGTTCGGCGAGGGCTACGTCGAGCTGGCGATCGAGCTGGGCGTGCGGCCCGAGCGGATCGACACGATCCGCGACTGGGCGGCCGCGGCACGGGTCGGCGCCCGTACCGACGGCGAAGGTTCGGCGGCCTGCGCGGTCGTGGTCGGCGAGCTGGCCCGGCTCGCCGCGCGCGGACAGCTCGAAGTACCGATCGCCCGCACCTATCCCCTGGAGCGGGTCCGGGACGCCTTCCGCGAACTGGAGAGGCGGCACACCCACGGCAAGATCGTGCTCAAGCCTTAGGAAGCTGCGTCCGAAATGCTCTTCGCTTCGCGCGCACCGGCTTCGAACGCTTCGCAGCAGAAGAGCAACCACGCGCGGACGCCTTCGGGCGTCCCGCTCGCGAAGCCGTCCGACGCCGCCAGGTACTGCGGGACACGCCGGAAGAACGCGACTTCGGGCACGCTCAACGACTTCGGGTCCAAACCGGACGCGACCATCGTCAGCCGCGCGGCCGCTCGCGCGACGACGCCGTCCGCGCTGCCGAACGGCTTGAGCGACAGCAGTTCCCCGTGCACCACGGCCGTCAGGACCGGGCCGGGGACCGACGTCGCGCCGGTCACCAGCTGGGCGAGCAGTTCGAGACGGCCGCCGCCGGAATGCGGGCGCCCCAACGCATCCGGGTGGTCGACGAGGTCCGCCGCGGCCAGGACGTGCAGCCGCGCCAAGGCCTGCATCGGCGCGCGGCGCCAGGTCGGCAGCAGCGACTCCAGCGTCTCCGCGACGCGCAGCGCGCCCGCGAGGACCGGGTCGGCGACCGCGCCGTCCGCGGGCAGTTCGGGGTTCGCACCCTCGATGCCGGCGGACGCGCGGGCGGCCCGCACCGACGCCTCCGCCGCCGTCGCCGCACCGCCGCGGAGGTTGGCCGGGAGACGGTGGACCGCGAAGACGGCGTCCTGCGCGGACTTCGCCGCCGCGGCGACGCCTTCGAGGTCGAGCAGAGGCTTGAGCGGATCAGTCATGCGTCGAGCACCTGTCCTTCGCGCCGGACCACGGGCGGCAGGACCGACCACGGGAAGTTGATCCACTTTTCGGTGTGCCGCCAGACGTACTCGCACTTGACCGTCGAATGCGGCTTCTCGTAGACGACCGCCGAACGCACCTCGGCGACGTGCTCGAGGCAGAAGTCGCGGACCAGCTTGAGCGTGGCGCCGGTGTCGGCGACATCGTCGGCGATGAGCACCTTCTTGCTCGTGAGGTCGACGAGGTTGGGCACCGGCGGCAGCATCACCGGCAAGTCGAGGCGCTGGTCGACGCCGGTGTAGAACTCGACGTTCATCACGTGCAGGTTCTTCACGTCGAGCGCGTAGCCGAGCGCGCCGGCGACGAAGAGCCCGCCGCGGGCGATGGACAGGATGAGGTCCGGCGCGAAGCCGTCTTCGGCGATGGTGTGAGCCAGTTCACGGCTCGCCGTGCCGAACAGCTCCCAGCTCAGCTCTTCCCGCTCTTCGGCCATCGATCTCGCCCTTCGTCGTGGTCCGCCGAGCATAGGCAACGGGGAAGTGGTACCTGAAGATGCTCGAAAATTGGCTATCAGAGACGGCCATTATCGGCTTTACGGTGATCCCGTGAGCGACTGGAGCACCCTCCCGACCCTGTCCGGCGAGCACGTCCGCCTGGAGCCGTTGACCCGCGAGCACGCCAAGGGCCTGTTCGAAGCCGGCACCGACCCGGGCATCTGGGCGTGGCTGAGCACCCGGCAGCCCGCGGACGTCCCGGCCGCCGAACGGCTGGTCGAGCAGGCGCTCGCCGACCCCGACCGGCGGCCCTTCGCGCAACTCGACGCCGCCTCCGGGCGCGTCGCCGGGACGACGTCGTACTACCAGGTCGTCGAGAAGCACCGGATCCTGTCGATCGGGCACACCTGGATCGGCGCGGACTGGCAGCGCACCGGGCTGAACACCGAGTCGAAGCTGCTCCTGCTCGGCCACGCGTTCGAAACCCTTGGCGCGCAACGGGTCGCCTGGGAGACCGACATCCGCAACCTGCGCTCGCAACGCGCCATCGAACGGCTTGGCGCGCTTCGCGAAGGCGTGCTGCGTGCGCACCGGATCCGGCCGGACGGTTCCTCGCGCGACACCGTCACCTATTCGATGCTGGCGCCCGAGTGGCCTGCGGCGAAGGCACGGCTGAACGAACGCTTAGTCACCGCCGCTCGCCTGCCACGGTGAACCGGCCGAGCCACGTGGGTGCAACCTTTTACAAGGCGGACTAACGTCGCTAGCGTGCCGCTAGCCGTCGTTTCGGCGCACTACAGGAGGCCTTGCACCATGACCGAGCAGTCCCCAGCCCTGGACAACCTGCTCACCGAGAGCCGCACCTTCCCGCCCAGCGACGAATTCGCTGGCCAGGCCAACGCGAAGGCCGACCTCTACGCCGAGGCGGATGCCGATCGCGAAGCGTTCTGGGCGAAGCAGGCCGAGCGGCTGACGTGGGACACGAAGTGGACCACGGTACTGGACTGGACCAATGCACCGTTCGCGAAGTGGTTCGTGGGCGGCAAGCTGAACGTCGCGTACAACTGCGTCGACCGGCACGTCGAGTCCGGCCACGGCGACCAGGTCGCGATCCACTGGGTCGGCGAGCCGGGTGACACCCGGGACATCACCTACGCCGAGCTGAAGACCGAGGTTTCCCGGGCCGCCAACGCACTCGTGTCGCTGGGCGTCACCGCCGGCGACGTCGTCGCGATCCAGCTGCAGATGGTCCCCGAGGCCATCTTCGCGATGCTCGCGTGCGCGCGGATCGGCGTGCTGCACAACGTCGTCTTCGGCGGCTTCTCCCCGACGGCGCTGCGTGCCCGCGTCGACGACGCCGCCGCGAAGGTCGTCATCACCTCCGACGGCCAGTTCCGCCGCGGCAAGGCCGCGCCGATGAAGGCCAACGTCGACGAAGCGCTCGAAGGCGCCGAGACCGTCGAGAAGGTCATCGTCGTCAAGCGCACGGGCGACAAGCTCGAAGGCGACGTGCCGTGGACCGACGGCCGCGACCTGTGGTGGCACGAGCTCGTGGACGGACAGTCCGAAGAGCACACTCCCGAGGCGTTCGACAGCGAGCACCCGCTGTTCATCCTTTACACGTCCGGCACGACCGGGAAGCCGAAGGGCATTCTGCACACCTCCGGCGGCTACCTGACGCAGACGGCGTACACGCACCACAACGTCTTCGACCACAAGGCCGGCGAGGACGTCTACTGGTGCACCGCGGACATCGGCTGGATCACCGGCCACAGCTACATCGTCTACGGCCCGCTCGCCAACCGCGTCACGCAGGTCGTCTACGAAGGCACGCCGAACACCCCGCACGAGGGGCGGCACTGGGAGATCGTCCAGAAGTACAAGGTCTCCCTCTACTACACGGCGCCGACGCTGATCCGCACGTTCATGAAGTGGGGCGCGGAGATCCCGGAGAAGTACGACCTCTCGTCGCTGCGGGTGCTGGGTTCGGTCGGCGAGCCGATCAACCCCGAGGCGTGGATCTGGTACCGCGAGAACATCGGCGCGGGCAAGACCCCGATCGTCGACACGTGGTGGCAGACCGAAACCGGCGCGATCATGATCTCGCCGCTGCCGGGCGTCACCTCGACCAAGCCGGGCTCGGCGCAGAAGGCGCTGCCGGGCATCTCCGCGAAGGTCGTCGACGACCAGGGCAACGAAGTCGGCCCGGGCGGCGGCGGGTACCTGGTGCTCGACAAGCCGTGGCCGTCGATGCTGCGGGGCGTCTGGGGCGACGAGGAACGCTTCCGCGACACGTACTGGTCGCGCTTCAAGGACCAGGGCTTCTACTTCGCCGGCGACGGCGCGAAGTACGACAACGACGGCGACGTCTGGCTGCTCGGCCGCGTCGACGACGTGATGAACGTGTCCGGCCACCGCATCTCGACGACCGAGGTCGAGTCGGCGCTGGTCTCGCACCCGACGGTGGCCGAGGCCGCGGTCGTCGGCGCGACCGACCCGACGACCGGCCAGGGCATCGTCGCGTTCGTCATCCTCCGCGGCAACGCGGTGGACGGTGGCGAGGAGGCCATCCAGGCGCTGCGCAACCACGTCGCGAAGGAGATCGGGCCGATCGCGAAGCCGCGGCAGATCATGGTCGTGCCGGAGCTGCCGAAGACGCGCTCGGGCAAGATCATGCGCCGCCTGCTGCGCGACGTCGCCGAGAACCGGCAGGTCGGCGACGTCACCACGTTGGCCGACTCATCGGTGATGGACCTGATCTCGTCGGGCCTGAAGTCGGGCAAGTCGGAGGAGTGAGCTAGCGTTCACCCCGTCAGGGCCCTTCCGGTTTCGAGCTGGGAGGGCTCTGTCATGACACCCCGAGTGGCGCGGCTCGAACGCATGTTCTACGCTGTGCCGCGAACCACACCCCCTTCCCGGGCAAGGAGACGACACGACGATGACCGTGGATGTCCTGACGCACGACGAGGAAACGGCCGAAGCCCCGGCTCCGGAGGTCTCCCCCGCCGAGGCGACCGTCACCGAGTCCGCGTCCCCCTCCCCGGAGGGCTCGCCCGAGCCCGCCGAGGACGAGGCCCCCAAGCCCAAGCGCGGCCGCCCGAAGGGTGCGACCGCGTCGACGGCGAAGAAGACCCGCACGGTCGAGCTGATCCTGACCGTCACCGGCACCGCCGACGGCGAGTGGCAGGCCGAGCTGAAGAACGGCAGCAAGTGGGTCGCGAAGGGTCTGGAGATCCCCGCCGCGGCGGTCTCGCGCGCGGCGAAGGAGCTGCACGCGGACCTGTCCGGCCCGATCGACGAGGTGATCAACCAGGCCCGCGAGGCGCAGGCCGCGAAGGTCGCCGCCTTGGAGGCCGAGCTCGAGAAGGCCAAGCAGGCCCTCGCCGAGCTCGACGGCTGAGCTTCACCGAAGGCTGAGCTTCATTTCAGGAAGCGCCCGGGTCCGCGTTTGGCGGGGCCGGGCGTTTCCGCCTTTTCCGGGTAAGCCGCCCGGAAGCCGGAAGTCCACAGAGGACCGGCTTAGGTAAGGCATGTGTTATTTAGGCGCACCTGACTGAAATGGCAGGTCTCGCCACGATTCCTCGTTCGTGTTTCACTGTCCTGGTGACCGAAACGATCGACGGGGATGCCGTGGAGCACGCCCACGAACCACACCAGGGCGTTGGCGGCAAGCTGAACTGGCTGCGGGCCGGGGTTCTCGGGGCGAACGACGGGATCGTGTCGGTCGCCGGGATCGTCGTCGGCGTGGCCGGGGCGACCACCGAAAACACGACGATCCTCACCGCCGGAATCGCCGGGCTCGTCGCCGGTGCCTTTTCCATGGCCGGTGGGGAATACGTCTCCGTGAGCACCCAGCGCGACACCGAACAGGCCTTGCTCCGGCTCGAAACGCAGGAACTCAAGGCCATGCCGGAGGCCGAGGAGCGCGAGCTCGCCGAGATCTACGAAGACAAGGGCCTTTCGCCGGAGCTGGCGAGCCAGGTCGCCCGCGAGCTGACCGAAAAGGACGCCCTGCACGCGCACGCCGAGGCCGAGCTGGGCATCGATCCGGACAACCTGACCAGCCCGTGGCAGGCCGCGTGGGCGTCGCTGCTCGCCTTCTCGGTCGGTGCGCTGCTGCCGATCCTCTCGATCGCCTGGGCCGGCGTCTCCCTGCGGGTGTGGGCGTGCGCCGCCGCGGTCGTCGTCGGCCTCACGCTGACCGGGTGGGTCAGCGCGAGGCTCGGCGACGCGAACGTGCGGCGCGCCATCTTCCGGAACGTCGGCGTCGGCGCCCTCACCATGGTCGTGACCTACTTCGTCGGGGTGATCTTCGGGGTCACCGTGGGCTAATGGACGCCCTTCATCAGCTTGCGGATGAAGGGGATGCCCAGGAACAGCACCACGCCGACGCCGATGGCGACCCCGCCGACCGTGCCGAAGTACGGCGCTTCGTCGTCGACCGAGTAGTACTCGGCGAGCTTGCCGGACATCGCCGTGCCGAACGAGATCGACAGGAAGTTCAGCGCGACCATCTGCGTCCGGAACGCTTCCGGCGCGAGCTTCGTCGACAGCGACAGCCCGACCGGCGAGAGGCAGAGCTCGGCGATCGTGAAGACGAACAGGATGCCGACCAGCGCGAGCATCGGGCTCGCGTTCTTGCCGCTGCCCACCATCGGCAGGAACAGCAGGAATGCCGCGCCCATCAGCACCGTGCCGAGGACGAACTTCATCGGCGTCGACGGCTGGCGCTCGCCGAGCTTCGTCCACAGCGCCGCCAGCACCGGGGCGAACACGATGATGAACACCGGGTTGATCGAGTTGACCCAGGGCACCGGCAGCTCCCAGCCGAACAGGCTCCGGTTCAGCCGCTGGTCGGTGTAGGCCGCGACGACCGTGAACTGCTGCTGGTACAGCGAGAAGAACACCGCGCTGGCGATGAACATCGGGATGAACGAAAAGACCCGGCTGCGCTCGTCCGAGGTGATCTTGCGGCTGGTCAGGATGACGAGGAAGTAGCTCACCGAGATCACGCCGACCACGATGACGACGACGTCGGCCAGGTTGCCCGGGTTGACCACGCCGGTCAGCACCAGCGCCACGATCGCGGCGACCAGCACGACGGTGGCCCCGACGGCCGGCAGGCGCTGCGACGACGGCAGCGGGTTCGGCACCTCCTTGGCCTTCTCGCCGAGGTTCTTCCGGCCGATCGCGTACTGGCCGAGGCCGAGCGCCATCCCGATCGCGGCGAGGCCGAAGCCGAGGTGGAAGCCGACCTCGGTCTGCGCGAGCCCGGTCAGCAGCGGACCGACGAAGCCTCCGAGGTTGATCCCCATGTAGAAGATCGTGAAACCGGCGTCGCGCCGCTCGTCGCCTTCGGCGTAGAGCGTGCCGACGATCGCCGTCGCGTTGGACTTCAGCCCGCCGCTGCCGACCGCGACGCACACCAGGCCGACGCCGATGCCGGCCAGGCCCGGCAGCAGAGCCAGGCTGACGTGGCCGATCATGATCAGCACGGCGCTGTAAAAGAGCGTGCGTTCCGAGCCGAGCAGGCGGTCGGCCACCCACGCGCCGACGACGGCGGAGAGGTACACCAGGCCGCCGTACGCGCCGACGATGCCGAGCGCCGATTCCTGCGCCAGGCCCAGGCCGCCCTGTTCGACCTTGTAGTAGAGGTAGATCGGCAGGATGCCGAGCATCCCGTAGTAGGAGAACCGCTCCCACATCTCCACGCCGAAGAGGTTCGCCAGTCCTCGTGGGTGCCCGAAGAACCTCGTGTCCTGCTGGACCTCGGTTGAGGTGCTCACGACTCTCGTCATTCCTTTGTCCGGGGACTTCGTTGTTGGTTGGCATGCTATGAGCCCACCGTGTTACCTGCCACCGGCACGACGTGTGACAGCGGTCATGACATTCCGTGACAAAGGGCAGTTAAAGTGACGTCAAGGTGCGCCGGGAAGCCTGGTCGGCAACAGTGATCAGCGACCCCGGAGCCGCCCGTGACCCGTCCCTTGACCGAGTTCGCCCGCTACCTGCGCACCGAAACGACCGGCGGGTTGATCCTGCTCGGCGCGAGCGGGGTCGCGCTGCTCTGGGCCAACTCGCCGCTGCGGGACAGCTACCACGCCCTGCGCGACTTCCGGCTCGGCCCGGAGTTCCTCCACCTGAACCTGACGCTCGGCGACTGGGCGAAGGACGGCCTCCTCGCCCTGTTCTTCTTCGTCGCCGGGCTCGAACTCAAGCGCGAACTCGTCATCGGCGAGCTGTCGCGCTTCAAGCAGGCGGTGCTGCCGGTCGTCGCCGCGATCGGCGGCATGGTCGTGCCCGCGCTCGTCGCGCTGGCCGTCGGCTGGGGGACGCCGGGGATCGACCGGGCGTGGGCGATCCCGGTCGCCACGGACATCGCGTTCGCGCTCGGCGTCCTCGCGCTGACCGCGTCGAACCTGCCCTCCAGCGCGCGGGTCTTCCTGCTGTCGCTGGCCGTGGTGGACGACCTCGGCGCGATCGTCGTCATCGCCGTGCTGTTCACGACGGGCTTCGACCTGGTCGCGGTGGCCGTCGCCGTCGTGGCGCTCGCGCTGTACGCGTTCCTGCAGCACCGCCGGGTCCGGACGCCGTGGCTGTACGTGCCCCTGGCGCTGGTCACCTGGGTCGCGGTGCACTCGGCGGGCATCCACGCGACGATCGCCGGCGTCGCGCTGGGCCTGCTCACCCGCGTCCGCGCCGACGAAGGCGAGGCCGAAGCTCCGGCGCTGCGGCTCGAACACCGGCTCCAGCCGTGGTCGGCCGCCGTCGCCGTGCCGGTGTTCGCGCTCTTCGCGGCCGGGATCTCGCTCGACGGCGACGCGCTGGGCGCGGTCTTCACGACGGCGTTGCCGCTGGCGGTGCTCGCCGGGCTGCTCGGCGGCAAGGTCGTCGGCATCCTCGGGGCCAGCCTGCTCGCCGTGAAGCTGCGCGTGGCCGAGAAGCCGCGCGGGATGGGCTGGCGGGACCTGGTCGCGTTGTCCGTGCTCGGCGGGGTCGGGTTCACCGTCAGCCTGCTGATCGCCGAGCTCGCGCTGCCCGGTGAGACGAGTGAACTGGCCAAGGCCGCGGTGCTGATCGCATCGGCGACGGCGTCCCTCCTGGCGGCGGCCCTGCTACTCCGTCGCAGCAAGGTTCACGCGCAAATCTCCGACACACTGTGACGCCGCCGCGCCCGGTTTCGGGCCACATGGCACGATGACCCGGTGAGCAGCCCCAAGCACGAACGCATCGGCCCCGACGGCGTGGGGGCCGTGCCTTACCTCCCGCTGTCCTCCGCCACCGACGTCCCCGGTGACCAGTCGATCGGCCGCCTGGTCGGCGACGCGACCCAGCACATCTCGACCCTCGTCCGGGCCGAGATGGAGCTCGCGAAGTCCGAGCTGATCGGCGAGGTGAAGAAGGGCCTCAAGGGGGCCGTCTACTTCATGATCGCACTGACGGTCGTCCTGTACAGCACGTTCTTCCTCTTTTTCTTCCTGTCCGAGGGCCTGGCCGAGTGGTTCCGGGGCCTCCACCGCTGGGGCGCGTTCGGCGTCGTGCTCCTGCTGATGTGGGCGGTCGCGGCGGTGGCCGGCTTCCTCGGCTACCGCAAGGTGAAGAAGTTCAAAGCACCCGAGCGGACGATCGCCAGCGTCAAGGAGACCGCCGCCGCGCTCAAGCCGCAGCGCGCGCCCGAAGCCGACTTGACGACCACGCGCGACTGAGTCTCTTCGTTGCACGCGTCCCCCGACCCGTCGATCGTCCGGATCGACGGTCCGTGGGTCCATCGCGACGTGTCCGCGAACGGCATCCGCCTGCACGTCGCCGAGCTCGGCGACGGACCCGTCGTGGTGCTGCTGCACGGGTTCGCCGAGTTCTGGTGGACCTGGCACCACCAGCTGGGGGCACTGGCCGAAGCCGGCTTCCGCGCGGTCGCCGTCGACCTGCGCGGCTACGGCGACTCGGACAAGCCGCCCCGCGGCTACGACGCGTGGACGCTGGCCGGTGACGTCGGCGGGCTGATCAAGTCGCTCGGGGCGCGCCGCGCGCACCTCGTCGGGCACGCGTGGGGCGGCATGCTCGCCTGGACGGTCGCGGCCCTGCACCCGCGGCTCGTGGCGTCGGTGACGGCGATCGGCGCCGCCCACCCCCTCGCGCTGCGCTCGTCGGTCCGCCCGTGGCGTGGGCAGGGCCGTGCGGCCGGGCACCTGTTCCGCTTCCAGGTGCCGATGGCCCCGGAGAAGTGGCTGCTCAAGGAGGAGGCGAAGGCCGTCGAGGACCTGTTCGGCGGCTGGGCCGGCCACCGCTGGCGGTCCACTTCGGACTTCACCGAGAGCGTCGAGGCGTTCCGGCAGGCGATGCTCGTGCCCGGCGTCGCGCACAGCGCGCTCGAGTACTACCGCTGGGCCTTCCGCGCCCAGTTCCGCGGCGAAGGCCGCCGGTTCACCGACGCCGTCGGCACCCGGATCACTGCGCCGACCCTGCAGCTGCACGGCGCCGACGACACCTGCATCCTGCCCGAAACGGCGACGTCGTCGGTGCGCTGGGCGGGCCCGCACGCCGAGCCGGAGTTCTGGCCGGGCGTCGGGCACTTCCCCCATCTCGAGGTGCCGGACCGCACGTCGGCGGCCCTGGTGGACTTCCTCAAGCGAGACTGATGGCGTTCT
Organism: Amycolatopsis balhimycina FH 1894; assembly: GCF_000384295.1. Lineage (NCBI taxonomy): Bacteria > Bacillati > Actinomycetota > Actinomycetes > Pseudonocardiales > Pseudonocardiaceae > Amycolatopsis > Amycolatopsis balhimycina. The sequence continues at coordinate 4,690,314 of NZ_KB913037.1, forward strand.
TCGCCCGCTCCACCGACTCCTCCGCCGCCGGTCCTTCGGGGTTTTCGGTGGCCAGCGCCTGGTTGAGCGCGACAAAGGGCCGCATCCGCCGCTCGTAAGCCGCGAAGGCGTCTTCGTGGGCCGCGCGGCCGAGCTCCTGAGCCAGCACGTACGCGCCGACGAGCGCGAGGCTCGTCCCCTGTCCGGACAGCGCCGACGCGCAGTATCCGGCATCGCCGACCAGCACGACCCGTCCCGCCGACCAGCGGTCGAGGTGGATCTGGGCCATGGCGTCGAAGTAGAACACGTCCGCGTCGGCCATCGCCTCCAGCAGTTTCGGCACCTCCCAGCCGACCCCGGCGAGCCGCTCGGCGATCAGCCGCTTCTGTTCCGGAACGGCCATGCGCGGCAGCGGATCCGAACCGAAGCCGAGGGTCACGCGGAGCTCGGTGTTGTTCCGGACGGGGTAGGCCACGCCGCCGGTGTGCTCGTGCCGGAACCAGACCTGCCAGTCCTCGAGCCCCAGGAAGTTGGCCGTCGGGAAGATCGCCAGGTACTGCCCGAGGTGGCGGGTGAAGTCCTCCTCCGGGCCGAAGGCCAGCCGCCGCACCGCCGAGTGCAGGCCGTCCGCCCCGACGACCAGGTCGAACGTCCGGAAGCCGCCGCGCTCGAAGTCGACGCGCACACCGTGCGCCTCCTCGGTCAAGGCGGTGATGGAGTCGCCGAAGACGTATTCGACGCCGGGTGCCTCCAGCAGCATCGCGACGACGTCGTCGCGCAGGATCTCGAAGTCGGCGCTGTCCAGCCGGCCGCTGCTGAAGGTGTGCTCCTCCGAGCGGAACAGTTCGTGGCCATCACCGTCCACCATGGACATTCCGCGCATCCGGGTCCGCAGCGCGCGCATCCGGTCGCCGAGTCCCAGTTCGCCGACGACGTCGAGCGCGGCGCCGCGCACGTCGATCGCCTGGCCGCCGGTGCGCGGGCCGGGCGCCCGCTCCACCACGGTCACGGTGAAGCCCTGGCGCGCCAGGAACCAGGCCAAGGTGCCGCCGGCGACACCGGCGCCGGAGATCAGGACGTTCCGCATGTTTCCTCCAGAGTTGTACGCTGTTGTGCACTACCATGGAGTCCATGCAGCTCCAATGCCATTTCTGTACTAGTACAGATGGCTCGCTGTACTAGGTCAGGGGGCCATCGTGAAGTACTTAGCCATCGCCGACGAGCTGCGGGGCCGGATCGCGCGCGGCGATCTGCCGCCGGGCGCGCGAGTCCCGTCGACCAGGCGGCTCGCCACCGACCACGGCGTCGCGATGGCGACGGCCGCGAAGGCACTCGCCCTGTTGGGCCAGGAGGGCCTGGTGCACGCGGAGCCTCGGTCCGGCACGGTCGTCGCGGGCCGGGAGCACCGCGGCGGGCGGCGCGGGCTGACGCGGGAGCAGCTCGTGCGGACCGCCATCGCCATCGCCGACACCGAGGGTCTCGGCGCGCTGTCCATGCGCGGGGTCGCGGCCCGCCTCGGGGTCGCGGCGATGGCGCCGTACCGGTACGTGCGCGGCAAGGACGAACTGGTGCTGCTCATGGCCGACGCCGCGTTCGGCGAGCGCGGCTACCCGGCGAAGCCGTCCGGCGACTGGCGCGAACGGCTGACCCTCGGCGGCCGCACGCTCTGGTCGCTCTTCCGGCGTCACCCGTGGCTGGCGCAGCTCGGCCCGATCACGCGTCCGCTACCGCTGCGCAACCTCGCCACGCACGGCGAGTGGGCATTGTCCGCGCTGGCCGAACTCGGCGTCGACGCCGCGACGCTGTGCAACCTGCACGTCCTGTTCTTCAGCCACGTCCAGGGCATGGCTGTCCACCTGGAGCGCGAGCAGAACGCGCTGGCGTCGTCCGGGCTGACCGAAGAGGACTGGATGGACCACCAGGGCCCCGCGGTGACGGCGATGGCGGCCGGGCACCCGACGTTCGCCAGGATGCTCGCCGACCTGACCGAAACCGGCTACGACCTGGTGCTCGACGACATCTTCGAACTGGGCATGCGGGCGCTGCTGGACGGGCTCGCGCTGCGGTTCGGGCGCTAGGCCGCGCAGGAGCCGGTCGACGCGTCCACCGTCTGCGACGGGGCCGCGTCCACCTCGGCGCGCACCTGCTCGGCCGTCAGCGTGAAGCCGGTCTCCGGGTCCTCCACCGCCGCGCCGAACACGACGCCGATGACCCGGCCGTCCGGGGTCACCATCGGACCGCCCGAGTTGCCGCTGCGGATTTCGGCACGGACCGTGAAGACGTCCCGCTGCACGGTGTTCGCCTCGTAGATGTCCGGGCCGCGCAGGTTGATCCGGCCGCGCACGCGGGCCGGTGTCGCCCGGTACGGGCCGTCGAGCGGGTAGCCGAGGACGATCGCGCTGTCGCCCGCCTTGGCCGTCTCCGGCGCGAACTGCAGTGCCGGGGCCCGCAGCCGCGGCACGTCGAGCACGGCGATGTCGACCTCGGGGTCGAAGTAGACGACGTGGGCCGGGTAGTCGCCCTGGGTCGTCTCGATGCCGACGGTGTCGGTTCCGGCCACGACGTGCGCGTTCGTCATCACCCGCTGCGGCGCGACGACGAACCCGCTGCCCTCGAGCGACCGCGAGCACGAACTGGCGGTGCCGCGGATCTTGACCACGCTGCCGTGCAGCTGCTGGACGATTCCGCTGCGCTGCAGCGCGGGATCCGGCGGCGAGGTGTCGGCCGTCGGAGCCTTCTGGAACGGGGGCAGGATCGACGGGAAGCCGGAGGCGTCGAGGAGCTTGCGCAGCTCGTTCGGAAAGCCCTGCGCGGCCTCGGGCATCGCGTCGTTGACCTTGCCGAGCACCACCGAGTTGTTGATCGCCTTCGGTAGCCACGGCAGGCTGGACACGGTGGTCAGCGGCGTCGCGATCAGCCACGCCACCACGAACACGACCAGGGCCTGCACGACCGCGCCGAGCGTCTTGTCGATGCCGGAGAGCTTGTCCGGGTTGATCTTCTGCCGCAGCCGCCGGCCCACGTAGACGCCGATCGCCTCGCCGAAGGCGACCAGGAAGACCACCGTCGCCACCGCGAAGGCCACCTTCCAGACGGGGTCGTCGAAGAACGAGACCACCACCGGCGCGAGCTTGACGCCGGCGACCGCGCCGAGCACGACGCCGACGAGCGACGGCAGCGCGATGATCACGCCCTGGTATGCGCCGGACACCGCCGCCAGCACGGCCAGCAGCAGCACCAGTACATCGACCCAGTTCACCGTGTCATTCCTTCCCCACCAGCCGTGCCTTGAACGCCGCGAGCGCTTCGTCGAGGTCCCGGACGTCGCCCGGGTCCCATTCGCGCTCCCAGCCTCCCAGGCTCAGGAGGACCGAAAGCAACCCGGCGGTGAACCCCCAGACGAAGAGCCCGCCGACCTCGAAGGCCGGCCCCTTCCACGGCATGCCTGCCTTCTTGACCGTGAACCGGTTGGCCGGGTCGGCCAGGTCGGCGATGGCGACGCGGGCGACGGACGCCGTCTCCCCCGGGTCGACCGCGTGCACCGGCGACGGCTCCGCCCAGTGCGCCAGCACCGGCGTCACGGCGAACTTCGACACCGGGACGAACAGCTCCGGCAGCACCGCGACCGGCCGGACCCCGGACGGGACCACCCCGGTCTCTTCCTCGGCCTCGCGCAGCGCGGTGCCGACCGGGCCGCCGTCGCCATCCTCGGCGCCGCCGCCCGGGAAGGCGACCTGCCCGGCGTGCGAGCCCAGCGTGTCGGCGCGGCGCTGCAGGAGGACGTCCGGCTCGCCGTCGGCTTCGCGTTCGCCGAAGAGGATGAGCACCGCGGCGGGCCGCGTGTAGGCGTCTTCGGGCGGGCTGAACCGCGTGAAGGTCTTCGAATCGACTTCGCCGCTCACCTTGACCAGCGGCCGGAGCCACTCCGGAACCGACTCCGGCTCGACCAGTGGTCCGATCACGATGCCCCCTCGACTGCCGCGCGCACCTGGTCAGTGTTCACGAACGTGCGTGGATTCGCGATGAACCGCACCTCGCCCGCGGCGGTGACCAGATACGACGCCGGGAGCGACGAAGGCACCTTCAGCGCCGTCCGGACGGGCCCGCTCTGCCCGTCCCCGTCGAACACCGACGGTAGGTGCACGCCCAGCCGGGCGAGGAGGTTCAAGCCGTCCTTCGCCGGGCTCTGCACCTGGACGCCGAGGACGCGCACCGCCCCTGGCTGTTTCGCGTACTCCTGGAGCACGGGCAGCTCGGTCCGGCACGGCTCGCACCACGACGCCCACACGTTGACCAGCACCGGGGCGCCGGCGAGGGCCTTGCCGACGTCGACGCTCGCGCCGTCGCCCAGGCAATCCGCCGTGATCCCTTCGAGCTGCTTCACCGGCTGCGCCGTGCCCGGCGCCGGGCACGGCTGGAGCGCCGCCGCGGACCGGGCGGGCGCGAGGTCGCCGGACGGCTTCGCGGCGGTGTCGTCACCTCCGCGCGGCAGCAGCGCGACGATCAGCGCCACGGCCAGCACGGCAGCGGCCAGTGCCCACTTGGTGACTCTCGTCACCGGGGCGCCACCAGCGCCAGGATGTGGTCCTTTTCGACGCCTTTGACCAGCTTCGCGGCTTCCTCGAACCCGGTCGGGCCGGTGCCGTACGACGGGCAGTCCTTGGCCAGCGGGCAGGCGCCGCAGGCCGGCTTCTTGGCGTGGCAGACGCGGCGGCCGTGGAAGATCACCCGGTGCGAGAGCATCGTCCACTCCTTGCGGGGGATCAGCTCGCCGACCACGTGCTCGACCTTGACCGGGTCCTCCTCCGCCGTCCAGCCCCAGCGCCGGACCAGCCGGCCGAAGTGGGTGTCGACGGTGATGCCCGGGACGTCGAAGGCGTTGCCGAGGACGACGTTGGCCGTCTTGCGGCCGACGCCGGGCAGGGTGACCAGGTCGGCCAGCTTGTTCGGGACCTCGCCGTCGAAGCGCTCGACCAGCGCCGCGCCGAGCCCCATCACGGAGTTCGCCTTGGCCCGGTAGAAGCCGGTGCTCCGGAGGTACTCCTCGAGTTCGGTGCGGTCGGCGCCCGCGTAGTCGGCGGCGGTCCGGTAGCGCTTGAACAGCGCGGGCGTGACGAGGTTCACCCGGACGTCGGTCGTCTGCGCGGACAGCACGACCGCGACCAGCAGTTCCAGCGGCGTGGTGAAGTCGAGCTCACAGTGGGCGTCCGGATACACGTCGTCCAAGCAACGCTTCATCCGCCTGGCGCGTCTCACCAGAGCTAACCGGCTTTCACCAGCGCCCTCACGGGGGGCGTTCGTGGTGGCAGGTGGCACCCCGATAGCCTACGGGCGCCGTCGGACGAGCCGGGCACTGCACCGGTGGACGACCGACACGCCAGAGCACCACCTCGGCGCGTTTTCCGGCCGCCATGAGCGAGGATCTGGAGTAGATGCTTTTCATCGAGTGTTTCGGGGTCCGGTCATGACTGTCTGGTTCGTCATCCTGGTCCCCCTGGTGATCATGTTCTTCGCGCTGTTCATGGAGCGGGTGGAGAGCAGGCTCAAGCACGTCGCGGTGCAGGAGAACGAGGTCGAAGAGTTCCTCGAGCAGGCGCAGCCCAACGAGGTCAGAGCGCTCTACGGGCACGGCATCGGCCGCGCGCTGGAGCTGTTCCGGCTGCGTAGGCTGGGCGGACGGGCAGCCAGGCTACGCGCGCGTCGCGTGCGGAGTTAGGCTCCACGTTCGAACGAGATCGTTTCCGCCATGTGCGAGTCCGGCGAGCGATCTCGGGAGTACGCCCTAGACTGACGCGCAAGTGATCGGCGTCACGCTCCTCCAGCCAAGGGGGAGCGTGATCGTTTCTCGACGAGGAGGCACCCGAGGTGGACGAAACCCTGGCCCGTGCGGGCATTTTCCAGGGTGTGGAGCCGGCAGCGGCGGAGGCGCTGGCCCAGACCTTGGAATCCGTGGAGTTCCCCCGCGGCCATGTCATCTTCAACGAGGGCGAGCCCGGCGACAAGCTGTACATCATCCAGTCCGGCAAGGTGAAGATCGGGCGCAAGTCCCCGGACGGCCGCGAGAACCTGCTGGGCATCTTCGGCCCGTCGGACATGTTCGGCGAGCTGTCCATCTTCGACCCCGGCCCCCGGACGTCGAGCGCGACCACGGTCACCGAGGTCCGCGCGGTCACCATGGACCGCCCGGCCCTGCGCCAGTGGATCTCGACCCGCCCGGAGATAGCGGAACAGCTGCTGCGCGTGGTCGCGCGCCGTCTGCGCCGGACGAACAACATGGTCGCGGAGCTGATCTTCACCGACGTCCCGGGTCGCGTGGCGCGGGCACTGCTGCAGCTCGCGCAGCGGTTCGGCAGCCAGGAGGCGGGCCTGCTGCGGGTCACGCACGACCTGACGCAGGAGGAGATCGCCCAGTACGTCGGCGCCTCCCGCGAGACCGTCAACAAGGCGCTCGCCGACTTCGCCCACCGCGGCTGGCTGCGGCTCGAGGGCAAGAGCGTGCTCATCCTCGACCCGGAGCGGCTGGCCCGCCGGGCCCGCTAGTCCTCTTCACGACAGAAGGCCCCTCGGCTTGCCGAGGGGCCTTCTGTGTTTCTTCATGATGTTTCTTCATGATGCTGCCTTCATGACGGCGTCTTCACATAACGAAGAGCCGGGCGCCACCCCCGACGTGGCGCACCGGCTCCTCGTTGTCGCGCGGACCATCCCCCGACGATCCGCGCTCCCCACCCTCCGGGCCAGGCCCCGACCCGCGTGCCGGAGGGAGTTGGGTTTTTCTGCTGTTGTTCAACCATCACGGCCCATACCCACGAATTCAAGGCCATTCACTCTCAAGGACGCCGCCTGGGCCGTTTCGTTGCAGGAGTCCACAGAGAATATCCCCGGTGTTACCCGATCGAGACCTCCGGCGCCGAACCAAGATCGACTTCCCGGTCGATGGTGACACACACGACCCGGAAATAACTGGTACTGACGTACCATTCTGCGGCATACTGGTTCTCGTGTCCCAGTCTGCCTCGAACCACGAAAGCCGCACGTCCCTTGCCGATTACCGCACCGCGCTGACGACCAGGGCGGCCCGGCGGCCCGCCGTCGCGTCCGTGCTCGCCCGCCTGCCGATCGCCATGATCGGCATTTCGGCCCTGCTCTACGTCCAGCGCGAGACCGGTTCCTTCGCGATCGCCGGGCTCGTCTCGGCCGGTTCACTCGTCGGTGTGTCGGTCGGCGCCGTGGTGCAGGGCAGGCTGATCGACCGGTTCGGGCCGACCCGGCCACTGCTGACCGTCGCGCTCCTGCTGACGATGGCGATGACCGCCTTGGTCACGGCCATCGAGTCGCACGCCGCGACCCCCGTGCTGGTCGCGCTCGGCGCGGTCACCGGGCTGACGGAACCGATGGTCGGGTCGGCGTCGCGGGCGCTGTGGGGACGGCTGCTGCCCCCGGGTGGCGCGCGCAACGCCGCGTTCTCGTACGAGGCGATCAGCATGGAGGTCTTCTTCATCCTCGGCCCCGGTGTGGCCGGGCTGCTGGTCATGGCGCCGTGGGCGGGGACCGGCCTGGTGCTGGGCGTCGTGCTGCAGTGCACCGGCGCGGTGCTGTTCGCGTTGAGCCCGGCCGTGCGGGCGTGGGGTCCGTCGTCCGGCTCGCACGGGTCGCTGCTGGGCGCGCTGGCGAGCCCGGGCATGCGGACACTCGCGCTCGCCGCGCTCGGCTTCGGCGTCGTGATCGGGTTCGTCGAGGTCGCCGTGCCGGCGTCGGCCACGGAAGCGGGCCAGGCGTCCGTGGGTGGCTTGCTGCTGTCGGTGTGGTCGCTGAGCTCGGTCGCGTTCGGCGTCGCGTACAGCCTGCGGCCGTGGCCGCGGCGGATGGGACTGCGGCTGCCGGTGCTGCTCGGCGGCTTCGGGGCGCTGGTGGCGCTGCTCGCGTGGCCGTCGTCGCTGTGGGGCCTGGCGCTGATGATGCTGCTGGCGGGCGCGTTGATCACACCGCAGTCGACGGCCCACTCGGCGGCGATCGAGGTGGTCGCGCCGGCCGGGACGGCGGCGGAGGCCTTCGGCTGGGTGCTCACCGCCGTGACGCTGGGGCTGGCCATGGACCAGTCGGTCAGCGGGTACGTCGTCGAGCACGCCGGGCCGGGCGCGGCGTTCCTGGCGGCGAGCGTGGCCGGGGTGGTGCTCGCGCTGGTCGTGTGGCTGTTGCGCGGCACGGTCCGGACGCCCCAGTCCGCTCCGGTGCCTGAGCTGGTCAACGCCTAGGTTTCCGGTTTTTGTCGGTGCCGGCCGCTAGCTTGCGGGCATGGACGTCACAGCGCCTGCCCACCGCCTCTCGGCGGCCGTCTCCGCCGCGTCGCGCCTGCTGCCGGCCCGCGCCGGGCTTCGCCTGCACGCGGACGCGGCCGGGCTGACGGTCGCCGGGAGCGACCCGGATCTCGCCGTCCGGTTCGACTGCCCGGCGACCACGCACACGGACGGCTCGGTCGTCGTCCCCGCGGCACCACTGGCCGAGACGCTGAAGGTGCTCGACGCCGAGTCGGTGCGCTTGGTCGTCGAAGGCAGCCGCCTGGCGTTGCGGCTGGACAACGCCCGGTTCGCGCTGCCACTGCTGCCGGACGCTCTTGCCGCTGCCGACCCGCCGGTCCGCGTGGCCGAAGTGGATGGCTCGGCGTTCGCGCCGGCGCTGCGGATCGTCGCGGGAACGGCGGCGAAGGACGACCCGCTCCCGCTGTTCACGGGCGTCCGGGTCCAGGCGGCCGGCTCCCGGCTGACGTTGACGGCGTCGGACCGCTACCGGATGGCGGTGGCGCGGCTGCCGCTGCGCACACCGGGCGCGCTGGACGTCCTGGTCCCAGCGGCCCTGCTGTCCGAGGCGGCGCGCCAAGCGAGCGGCAACGTCGGGCTCCACCTCGGCCCGGGCCGCTTCGGGCTGAGCTGGCGAGGCGGCCTGGTCGCCACGGCGGTGCTGGACGCGGGCTTCCTGTCGGAGGAGTCGATCGCCTCGGGCGCGACGGACACAACAGTGTCAGTGGAGGCGGACGCCCTGGCGGCAGCGGTCCGCCGCGTCGGGGTGTACGCGGAGGACCGCCGGGTGCTGACCCTGGAGGTCGGCGACGCCCAGGTCCTCCTGGCAAGCGCCCGTCAGAACACGGGCGAAGCGGAGGAGACGCTGAAGGCAGAGATCAGCGGCGGCCGGACGTCGCCTTCGTTCCAGGCCCGGTATCTGCTCGACGCGCTGGCGGCGTTCGCGGGCGAGCGGGTGACGCTGGCGATCCAGCCGGGGATGCGGGCCTGTGTCCTGCGGGCCGCCGAGCCCGGGGAGGTGGAGCTGACGTACTACCTGATGCCGATGCTCAGCCGATGATCACCGTCGCGACGGTGCCGGCCGCCTTCCTCCACGGAGAGCGGCCCGGCGCACTCACCCCGCCGAAGCAGCCTTGACCGCCGCCTCGACCTCGGCGAAAGAGGGGTTGACCATGGCCGTCGACCCGACGATCACCGTCGGCACGGTCTCGTTGCCGTTCGCCACCTCGCGCACCCGCGCAGCCGCCGCCGGGTCCTCCCAGATGTTGATCGCGCGGACGGTGAAGCCGCTCTTCGACAGCGGCCGCTCCAGTGCGGCGCAGAACCCGCACCCCGGCCGCCAATAGAACTCGACCTCGACGTTGCTCATCCGTTCTCCTCCGACCGCAAGTAGTCCAGCTGCGCCTGCACGCTCCACTCGGCGGGTGCCCACAGCGCCCGGTCGACGTCGGCGTAGACGACCTCGACGACCTGGCGCGGGGTGGCGTCCGCCCCGAGTGTCTTCAAGGCCGAACGCACCTGGTCGAGCCGCTGTTCCCGGTGGGCGAGGTACTCACGCGCCGTGGCCGCCAGGTCGGGCAGCTCCGGACCGTGCCCGGGCAGCCCGATCGTCCCGGCCGGCAGCTCGATCAGCTTCCGCAGCGAGCGCAGATAGTCGCCGAGGTCGTGCAGGACGGTGGTGCCGCGCCCGAGGATGGTGTCGCCGGTCAGCACTTGCGAACCGACCACGAAAGACACCGAGTCGCCGGTGTGCCCCGGCGTGTGCAGCACGCGGAGCGAAAGACCGCCCGCCGAGAGCACCTCACCGTCTACAAAGGACGACGCGTCGACACACAGGGAAGGGTCGAACGCCCGCACCGGCGCGCCGGTGCGCTCGGCGAACCACGGCGCGCCCTCGGCGTGGTCGGGGTGGCAGTGCGTCAGCAGGATCAGCTCGACCGCGCCCACCCCGGCCAGCAGCTCCAAGTGCTCGAGATCACGGTAGCCGGGGTCGACGACGACAGCCGGGGTGTCCGGCGTCGCCCGCAGCACCCAGCTGTTGGTGCCTTCGAGCGTCATCGACGACGGGTTGTTCTCCAGCAGCACCGACGCCGTCTCGCTCACCTGGCGCAGCACGCCGTACGCGGGGGCAGTCATCGCTTCTCCAGGACGACGCGGACGTGGTCGTTCTCGCGGATCAGCGTCGGCGCGATCCGGACGATCTCGCGGGGCGCGTTCAGCACGTCGTCGGCGGTGGCGAACTCCGCCAGCTCGCTCAGCGTCAGCCACGTCGGCGGCATCAGCATCCGGCGGCCTTCGCGCGCGTCGGCGATCGCGTCTTCGGGACGCTGCCAGCCGGAACTCGACGCCTCGGACGTCGCGCCGTCCGCCTCCTGGCCTTCGGGCAGCCTCGCGACGAAGAAGCGGGTGTCGTACCGGCGGGGCTCCTGCTCGGGCGTGATCCAATGCGCCCACGGGCGCAGCAGGTCGGCCCGCAGCGTCAGCCCCGCGTCGGCGAGGAACCCGGCCAGCGACACCTCGCGCGTCTCCAGGGCCTGGCGGGCCGCCGCATACGGCGTGACGTCGGTGAGCACCGAGTCCGGGCCGCCCGCGAGCAGCACTCCGGACTCCTCGAACGTCTCGCGCACGGCCGCGCAGGTCAGCGCCCGGGCGAGGGCCTCGTCGCAACCGAACCGCGAAGCCCACCACGACGGGTCAGGCCCGGCCCACGCCACCGACGCATCGGCGTCGCGCTGGTCGACCCCGCCGCCGGGGAAGACGGTCATCCCGCCCGCGAACGGCATGCCCTTGACCCGGTGCTGCAGGAAGATCTCGACGCCGTCCGCGCCGTCCCGGACCAGGATGACGGTGGCCGCGTCCTTCGGCGTCGCCGGCGGGCCGTCGGCGTTGGCGCGCGTAGCCACCCCCGCACCGACCGGGATGTCGAAGACGAACTCCTTTGGCTGCTCCACCTCGGCAACATACCTCCGCCACCCGACGTCCCGTCGCGCAGTTGTGGCACGCCGGACACGGAAAAGACGGCACCTCCCGGAGGGGAAGTGCCGCCTTCTCGCGAACAGTGTCTTACGGCGCGGTCCAGCCGCGCTGTTCACCACCGGAACGGGACGCGCCGTTGAGCCGCATCTTCGCCGCCTCGGCCCGCTCGCGCTCAGCCAGCTCGGCGTGCAGCTCGCGCAGCAGCGCCCGGTCGCGCTCGCTCAGGCTCGGGTCGTCCAGGTCCAGCGCGGGCAGCTCGACGACCTCGTGCATCGACGGCTTGCCCGCGGCGATCTCGCGGCCCTTCTCCGGATCCTCGGCCAGCGCCTGCCGCAGCTGCGCCACCTCGGCCGGGGTCAGGTCGGCGGTGCGCTCCGCCCGCGTCTCCGACCGCGCCTTGCGGGGCAGCTCGGTGGCGGGCGGCGGCGAGACGATCGGCACCACCGGGGCGACCGGCTCGGCCGGCGCCGTCGTGGTGCTGCCCGACCGCATGCTGTGCCTGCTGCCCGACTCCGCGAGCGACTCCGACGTCACCGGCGCCTTCGGCTTCACGGGCTCCGACCGGTACGACGACGCGCTCGACGTCGTGCTCCCGGTCACCCAAGCCGGCGACGCGGCCGCCGAAGCGGCCTGGTGGTACTCGGAGTGCGCGACGCCGGGGCCGCTGACCTCGACGACCGAGTGGATCCCGGCCCGGCGCAACGCCGTGTCGACGCGGAACGCGACGGCCGGCGGGTTGCCCTCCGGCCCCAGCTCGACGAGCACCACGCGCTGCGGCAACGCGCCCGGCACGCTGCCGGCCGGGGTGTTGCGCCACACCGCGTGCACCGAACGGACATCCGGCAGCACCTGCAGCGTCCGATCGAGCGCCTCGGCGATGCCGAACTCCGGGGAGTTCTCGCCGCTGAACCGGTGCGTGTTCACCGGCTCGGTCTCGTCGACCAGCAGGTCGTTCGCCAGCGTCGCGTCCGACCGGCTCATCTCGAGGACCAGCGCCAGCTCGCGTTGCTCGGCGGAGCTGACCGGGATCCGGCCCGCGATGAGCGTGCCGGTGGTCAGCTCGACCGCCTCGTCGATGTGGGCCCGGGCGATCAGCTCACGCGCCTCGGTGAGCGCGCTGTCGTCGATCCGGCCCGCCAGGGCCAGCAACAGGTTGTGCAGGCGCAGGGGCACCGAGAACCCGTCCATGGGCGGGCCGTCGTGGACCTCCACCATTGCCTTGCTCCCTCCCAGCTCGCTGGCGGGCGAGCGTTATGCGGCTACTAGCCGGGTCCCCGCCACCGCGCCCACGCAGACCAGCTCTGAGTCGGCCAGCGCGGCCCGGTGGTATCCCGGCAGGTCGAAGCGCGGCGGAATGAGCTCGACGCTGGGCTCTTCGTCGCCCAGGACCCGCAGCACCCGCTGCAGTTCGCCGGTCAACCTCGGTAGCCCCGCCAGCGCCGTGATCAGCAGGACGCGCTTGGCGGTTCCCTGCCCGACCACACCGACGTGTCGCCAGCTCTGCCGCACTTCCCCCACGTCCGGGCGACCTCGCAACGTTGCGTGGATCAACACGGACACGGAGTCGACCGAGTTAACCCATTCGGGCGCACTCGACGTGAATGTGTACCGGTTCTCGGTGACGTCGTCTACCCCCAGCGTCGAACTGACCTGGTGCCAGTCGGCGCCGTGCGGGATGAGACCGGCCACGAGCAGGCGGTACTCCGTCTGGTCGAGGTCGATCCTGTGCTTAAGCAAAGACCTCGGCAGGGTCCGGGCGAGCGTGCCCATGGCGCCCTCGCCGAGCCAGTCCCGGAACCGCCACAGCAGCTGGTCGGGCAGCCGCCCGGCCAGCCGGAGCAGCAGCTCGTGGGTGGACTGCTCGATGTCCGGATCCATCACTGCACCTCCACGATCAGTTCGACCTCCACCGGCGAGCCGATGGGCAGCTCCGCGACGCCGACGGCCGAGCGGGCGTGGATGCCCGCGTCACCGAAGACCTCGCCGAGCAGTTCGGACGCGCCGTTGACGACCGCGGGCTGACCGGTGAAGCCCTCCGCGGAAGCCACGAAGCCGACAACCTTGACGATCCGCGTGACGTTGTCAATGCCCACCAGCGCGTGCACGGCCGCGAGCGCGTTGAGCACCGACGTGCGGGCGTGCCCCTTCGCCTCTTCGGGGCTGATCTCCGCGCCGACCTTGCCGGTCGCGGCGAGGACGCCGTCGACGAAGGGCAGCTGGCCGGAGGTGTAGACGTGGTTGCCGCTCTGGACAGCGGGCACGTACGCGGCCAGCGGGGCCGCGACGCCGGGCAGCTCGATGCCGAGCTCCTTCAGCCGTTCGCTCCAGCTCACGGGGTCAGCCCTTCGGACGCTTGAGGTACGCGACGTGCTGCTCGCCCGTCGGGTTCGGCAGCACGGTGACCAGCTCCCAGCCGTCCTCGCCCCATTGGTCGAGGATCTGCTTCGTGGCGTGGATCAGCAGGGGGACGGTCGAGTACTCCCACTTGGTGGCGCTCATGAACCGGGAGCGTAGCCAAGCGGGCAAGGGCGCCGGGGGGCCCCGCCGGAAAAGGGCCCGCGACGCGCCGGGCTGTGGCCGACTTCACAAAGTCCATGAGGGGCACCCTCATGGCTCTTAAGTCAATGAGGGTGCCCCTGATGGACCGCTAGCGTGAGTGGGTGGAAACGTGGCGGGTGATCGCGGCCGCGCTGCTCGCGGCGGCCGGGCTGCCGTTGGTGCTGGTCGTGATGGCGAAAGTGCGCGACCGGACGCAGAGCTCCGGCCAGGTCGCGCTCGGCGGCGTGATCACCTTCACGCTGCTGGTCGTGGTGGGCGTGCTCACCCTCACCGTGCTGCCCGGCGTCGTGAGCTGGGTGCTCGTCGCGGCGGTCGCCGCTGCGGTCAGCGTCATGCTGCTGGCCAGCTGAGCGCTGATTTAGGGTGAAGAAGTGACCACTTCCCATGCCGGCTGGACCGACGAGCTTGCCCGCGCCCGGCTGCACTTCGTCACCGGCAAGGGCGGGACCGGCAAGACGACGCTCGCCGCCGCGCTCGGCCTCGCGCTCGCCCGCGAAGGCCGTCGGGTGCTGCTCATCGAGGTCGAGGGCCGCCAGGGCATCGCCCAGCTCTTCGACACCGAGCCGCTGCCCTACGCCGAGCAGCGCATCGCCGCCGTCCCGGGTGGCGGGGAGCTGCGCGCGCTGCACATCGACGTCGAAGCCGCGCTGCTCGAGTACTTCGAGATGTTCTACAACCTGGGCTTCGCCGGCCGGACGCTGCGGCGGATGGGCGCGATCGAGTTCGCGACCACGCTCGCGCCCGGCCTGCGTGACGTCCTGCTCACCGGGAAGATCAAGGAGTGCGTCGGCCGGACCGAGTCGGACGGGCGGCACACCTACGACGCCGTCGTCGTCGACTCGCCGCCGACCGGCCGGGTCGTCAAGTTCCTCGACGTTACCAAGGCGCTGACCGACCTCGCGAAGACCGGCCCGATCCGCGGCCAGGCCGACGGCGTCGTCCGCCTGCTGCACTCCGGGGAGACCGCCGTGCACCTGGCCACGCTGCTGGAGGAGATGCCGGTCCGGGAGACCGTCGAGGCCGTGGCCGAATTGGACGGCGCCGACCTGCGCCCGGGCGCGGTGCTGGTCAACCGGGTGAGACCGCCGCGGTTGCCGGCCCGTTCGGTGACCGCCGCCGCAGACGGCCGCGTCGACGCCTCCCGCGTCCGCGACGGACTCGCCTCCGCCGGGCTGAAGCTGCCGCAGGCGACGCTGGAGGCGCTGGTCGACGAGACCGTCGAGCACGCCGTGCGGGTCGCCGCCGAGCAGCGGGCGCGCGAGCAGCTCGCCGAGGCCGACCTGCCCACCCTCGAGCTGCCGGACCTGACCGACGGCGTCGACGTCGCCGCCCTGTACGACCTGGCCGAGGCCCTGACCGACCAGGGGGTGCGGTTGTGACCACCATCGACATCGACGCGCTGCTCGACGACCCGGAGAGCCGCGTGATCGTCTGCTGCGGCTCCGGCGGCGTCGGCAAGACGACGACCGCCGCGGCCCTGGCACTGCGGGCGGCCGAGCGCGGCCGCCAGACCGTGGTGCTGACGATCGACCCCGCGCGCCGCCTCGCCCAGGCGCTCGGCCTGCGCGAGCTGGGCAACCACCCGAAGCAGGTGCAGGTCGAGGGGTTCGAGCCCAAGGGCGAGCTGTGGGCGATGATGCTCGACATGCGCCGCACCTTCGACGACATGGTGCGCGTGCACGCCGGACCGGAACGCGCCGAGCAGCTGCTGCAGAACCCCTTCTACCAGACCATTTCCACGTCGTTCTCCGGCACGCAGGAGTACATGGCGATGGAGAAGCTGGGCCAGCTCGCGGCCACCGGCGACTGGGACCTGATCATCGTCGACACCCCGCCGAGCCGGTCCGCGCTGGACTTCCTGGACGCGCCGACGCGGCTTTCGTCCGCTTTGGACGGCCGGATGATCCGGCTCCTGACGGGCCCGGCCAAGGCCGGCGGCTGGGGCCTGCGCAAGGTCGTCAACGCGGGGTTCTCGATGTTCGCCAAGGCCGTGTCGACGATCATCGGCGGCCAGCTGCTGACCGACGCGTCGGCGTTCATGCAGGCCTTCGACAGCATGTTCGGCGGCTTCCGCGAGCGCGCCCGCAAGACGGCGGAGCTGCTCCGCTCGTCCGGGACGTCGTTCCTGGTCGTGGCCGCACCGGAGCCGGACGCGCTGCGCGAGGCGTCCTACTTCGTGGAGCGGCTCTCGGCGGAGTCGATGCCGCTGGCCGGGTTGATCGCGAACCGGACGCACCCGGTGCTCGCCCCGCTGTCCGGGACCGAGGCGCTGGCCGCGGCCGAGTCCCTGCAGAACGCGCCGCTGGCCGAGGCCGTACTTCGGCTGCACGCGGACCGCGTCGGCCTCGCGGCCCGCGAGGAACGGCTGCTGGCCCGGTTCACCCGGGCGCACCCCGAGGTGGCGCTGGCCCGGGTTCCCGCGCTGGCCGGCGACGTCCACGACCTCGACGGCCTGCGCGACATCGGCGTGAAACTCGCCGACTGAGCGCCACTTTCACGTGAAAGTGGCGCCCGCGGGTGGTCGCTTTCACGTGAAAGTGGCGGCTCAGCCGACCTCGACCCGCTCCTGTGCGTTCCGCTTGGCCGCTTCGAGCAGGACAGCCCAGCTCTCCACGTCGGGGCGGCGGCGCAGCAACGCGCGCCGCTCGCGTTCGGTCATGCCTCCCCACACGCCGAAGTTGATCCGGCCGTCGAGTGCTTCGGCGAGGCATTCCGTGCGGACCGGGCAGCCCATGCAGACGGCTTTCGCCCGGTTCTGCTCCGCACCCCGGACGAACAGGCCGTCCGGATCGGCGTCCCGGCAGGACGCGTTGATTCGCCAGCTCGACTGGTTGGTTTCCATACCCCCAGCTCCCTACCCTGGTGATCGACGCACCAGCGGGGAAAGGCACTGCGCTCCTTGCCCCCGCGAGCGTGTCTCCCTCAGCTCACGTCGGTTACCCGGGCACCTCCCCGGTGCCGGTGCCGCCGTTCGGACCAAGCGGACTCCCACCCGCGTTGATCCATCCGACGGCTTGTCTTCGTGAGACGTTGACGGACTGTAGGGGCCTTCGGTTCCCCCCGCCAAGCCCAGAATGCCTTCCGTTACCAGTTGTCACCAAAGGGGGTCGGTTTTGTCACTGATCCCGCACCTGCGGGGACACGGCGTCACCGGCGCCCGGTTCACTCCGGGTAGCCTGGCCCTCGTGCGAAAAGCGGATGGTTTGTTCAAGCTCATCGGCCTCTGCCTGCTCGCGGGGGTGCTCGTCGCCGGCATGCTCTTCCCGGTCGTGGGGGCCGCCGGTGTCATGTCCAACCAGGCCAGCGAGACGGTGGAGAAGACGTCGTCCGACCTCGCCGACATCCCTCCGCCGCTGGTCACGACGGTCACCGACAACGCCGGCCAGCCGATCGCGACCCTCTACGACCAGTTCCGGCTGCCGATCAACGAGAACCAGATCAACGAGGCCATGAAGTGGGCCCTGGTCTCGGTCGAGGACAAGCGGTTCTACGAGCACCACGGCGTCGACTGGCAGGGCACGCTGCGCGCGGCCGTCAGCAACAGCACCGGAGCCGACACCCAGGGCGCCTCGTCGCTGACCCAGCAGCTCACCAAGAACTACCTGATCAACGTCGTCTACCGGAACGACCCGATCGGGCAGAAGAAGGCCCAGGAGCAGTCGATCTCCCGCAAGCTGAAGGAAGCGCGGATCGCGATCAACCTCGAGACGAAGCTGACCAAGCAGCAGATCCTGGCCAACTACCTCAACATCGTCGAGTTCTCCCGGCAGATCTTCGGCATCGGCGCGGCCGCGCACGCGTACTTCGACACGACCCCGGAGAAGCTCACCGTGCCGCAGGCCGCACTGCTGGCCGGCCTGGTGAACAACCCGATCAACAACGACCCGTGGAAGCACCCGGACAAGGCCACCGCGCGCCGCAACCTGGTGTTCGACCGGATGGTGGAGAACAAGAAGCTGGCCAAGGCCGACGCCGACCGCTTCAAGGGCGAGCCGCTGGGCGTCGTGGCGGACGGCCCGAAGAAGGGGGCGGCCAACTGCATCGGCGCGGGCGCCGAGGACGGGTTCTTCTGCCAGTACGTCGAGGACTACCTGATCAAGGCCGGGTTCACCAAGGACCAGCTCTACACCGGCGGCTACACGATCAAGACCACGCTCGACCAGCGCGCCAACCACGAGGCGAAGGCGTCGGCCGAGGCGCAGGTCGACAAGACCCAGCCGTACATCGCGAACACGTTGTCGCTGATCAAACCGGGCAAGCAGCGGCACGAGGTGGTCGCGCTGGCGGCGAACCGCGACTACGGCCAGAACCCGGACGCCGGCCAGACGACGTACACCCTGCCCGCCGGCGTCTACAACTCCGGCGGTGCCGGCTCGTCGTACAAGGTCTTCACCACCGCCGCGGCGATGGAGAAGGGGATCGTCGGGATCTACACGCCGGTCGACGTGCCGGAAAACTACGTGTCGCACGTGTTCACCGGTGGCGGCGACAGCTGCCCGCAGACCGGGCCACCGTTGCGCTCGCGCTGGTACTGCGTGGGCAACGCCGGTGACTACAGCCGGGTCGCCCAGGGCGCGAACATCCAGACCGCGCTCGCGACGTCGCCGAACACCACGTTCGTCGAGCTGGAGGATCGGCTCGGCAGCACGGCGCCGGCGATCGACATCGCCCGGCGGCTCGGGATGCGCGACACGATGGCGAGCACGATCGGCGGTGGCACGGCCGACCCGAAGTCCCAGGACGAGAAGAAGCGGCTCAGCCAGGCGCAGGTCTACGGGCCCAACGGCAACAACCCGGGCTACGGCGCGTTCACCCTCGGCTTCAGCCCGCTCAGCGGCTTGGAGCTGGGCAACGTCGGGGCGACCATCCTGTCCGGTGGCGTCTGGTGCCCGCCGACGCCGATCGGCGCGGTGACCGACCGGAACGGCAAGCCGGTGCCGGTCAAGGAAGCGCCGTGCGAACAGGCCGTGCCCGAGGGCCTGGCGAACACCCTGGCCGTCGGCATGTCGAAGGACGACCAGCCGGGCGGCACGTCGTTCAAGGCGGCCAGCGGGGCAGGCTGGAACCGGCCGAGCATCGGCAAGACGGGCACGACGCAGGCCAACGTCTCGGCGGCCTTCTTCGGCGGCACCCCGCAGCTGGCGGGGGCGGCGATGACGTTCAAGTTCGGCGGCGGCCGGGGCGGTATCTGCGATGGCGGCCCCGGGCAGGTCAGCCTCTGCGGCGGCGGCCGCGACGGCAACATCTTCGGTGGTCACGCGCCGGCCCGCACGTTCTTCGGCGCGATGAAGAACATCCTGGACGGCCAGCCGCCGGCGGACCTCCCGCAACCGGACCCGCAGTACATGGGCGGGGGCGCCCGCTAGCGCACCGTTCGAAGGCCCTCGCGCTCCGGCGCGGGGGCCTTCGGCGTGTCGGCGACGTTCGAGTCCGCGCCGCGGGGACGCGTCGCCGCAGGTGGCGTTTCCGTTGTACGCCTGGGAAATCGCGTCGTGCAGTTTCGTGTCGTGCGGCGACGCGGTCGTGCGGCTGGTCACCCGGGACATCCGGGCCGACGCAGATGCCAGGCGGCACGTTCCCGGAACGGGGGCGGAGTCACCCAACTGTTGAGCACGTATCCTGGGTTTCGTGAGCACGCTCAGTAACACAAGCACGTCGGGGGCGACCGCGAAGCGCCTCGCCGTGGGGACGCTGGCGCTCGGCGCCGCGACCCTCGGTTACGCCGTCGGCATCGAACGGCGCCACTGGACCCTCCGCACCGCACAACTCCCGGTGCTGGCACCCGGGTCGCGGCCGTTCACCATCCTGCACGTCTCGGACCTGCACATGCTGCCCGGCCACCGGAGCAAGCAGCGCTGGGTGGCCGCGCTCGACGAGCTGAACCCGGACCTCGTCGTCAACACCGGCGACAACCTGTCGCACCGGCAGGCCGTCCCGGCCGTGCTGCGCGCGCTGGGCCCGCTGCTCGACCGGCCCGGCGTGTTCGTCTTCGGCAGCAACGACTACTACGCGCCCAAGCCGAAGAACCCGGCCCGCTACCTGATGCCGCACGGCAAGAAGAAGCGCATCCACGGCGTCCAGCTGCCGTGGCGCGACCTGCGCGCGGCGTTCGTCGAGCACGGCTGGACCGACCTGACGCACGTCCGCCGCACGATCGACGTCGGCGGGCAGCCGGTGTTCGCGGCCGGCGTCGACGACCCCCACCTGCGCCGCGACCGCTACGCCGACATCGCGGGCCCGGCCGACAGCGCCGCCGCCGTCCGCCTCGGCGTCACGCACTCGCCCGAGCCGCGGGTGCTGGACACCTTCGCCACGGACGGTTACGACCTGGTGCTGGCCGGCCACACCCACGGCGGTCAGCTCCGCCTCCCGGGCTACGGCGCGCTCGTCACCAACTGTGAGCTGGACCGCAGCCGGGCCCGGGGCGCCTCCCGGTGGGGAGCGCACATGTGGCTGCACGTGTCGGCCGGGCTCGGGACTTCGCCGTGGGCGCCCGCGCGGTTCGCCTGTCCGCCCGAGGCCAGCCTGTTGACGCTGGTCCCGCGCGGATCGGGGTCCGACGAACCCCGTAAGTCGGCCCCCCGGAAAGCCCGCGACAGTGTCCGCTAGACTTCTCCACGACCCGTTAAGCAGTACCTCGGGGTGTGGCGCAGCTTGGTAGCGTGCCTCGTTCGGGTCGAGGAGGTCGTGGGTTCGAATCCCGCCACCCCGACGAGTAAGAGCCGGTGTCTTCGGACACCGGCTCTTCTGGTTTCAGCGGGTCGCCGTCACCTCGACCCAGCACTGGCTGAAATCACCGTCGCCGCCGCGGGTCCACACCAACGCCGACCGGGCCGCGCTCGCCAGCTGGTCGCGGTCGCGGCCGAACTCCGGGTCCGCGATCGCCTGGTCCAGGCGGGATTCCACGTACTTCGCCAGGTCCCGGTAGCTCATGTCCTCGCGGTAGCGGGCACGCGAAACCACCTCCGTGAAACCCGCCCGCGCGCACTCGTCCGCGATGTGACGGCCCGCGAACGGGTCGCCGCCCGCGCGACGGCGCAGCAGGTAGTGGCCACGCAGGGCCGCGTCGACGTTCGCCGTCTTCGGCCTCAGCCGCGCCTTGCTCCAGTCCGAAGTGGACAACGCCAGCCTGCCACCCGGCCGCAGGATCCGGCGCAGCTCCGCCAGTGCGTTCGCGGGACGGGAAAGGTGCTCGAACAACCCGTGGGAAAACGCCACGTCGACGCTCGCGTCGGCGAACGGCAGGTCGTACGCCGACGCCACCAGGAAGTCCACTGTGGACCTTCCGGCGCGGCGGGCGGCCGCGCGGGCCAGCGCCACCTGACCGGCGTCGAGGTCGACGCCCGCCACCCGCGACTCGGCGGCCAGGCCCAGGGTGATCGAGCCGGGACCGCAGCCCAGGTCGACCACCCACGTGCCCGGCCGGAACAGGGGCTGGGCGAACGTCGCGCGCTCCGCGGCCGTGCGCGCGGCCATCATCGAAACCGCGTCTCGCCCGTAGCCCGGCGCGTAACCCTCCAGCACCCCGCACACAGTACGGCCAGAAGGTGGCAGGATCGAGGGGTGAGCACGCAGTCAGCCAAGCAATATCCGCCCGCGGTGGTCCCGGACCGGCTGTTCGACGACGCCGAAGCCGAGAACCGCTGGCGCGCCCGCTTCCACGCCCCACGCATCTCCGTGCCCGAATGGGCCCGCGATGCCCCCGAAGCATGCGTCTACGCCTCCAACGCCAGCGGCGTCTGGGAGGTCTACGCCTGGAACCGCGCGACGGACGAGCACCGCCGCGTCACCGACCGGCCCAACGGCACCCTGCATGCCACGCCGTCGCCCGACGGCGAGTGGATCTGGTGGTTCGACGACACCGACGGCGACGAGTTCGGCTCCTGGGTCCGCGAGCCGTTCGCCGCGACCGAGGGCAGCGAGCCGGAGAAGGCCGTCCCGGACGTCCACGACGGCTACCAGGCCGGGCTCGAGATCGGCGCGAAGATCGTCGCGGTCGGCGTCTCTACCGACGACGGCAGCGAACTGTTCGCCCGCGTCGCGGGCGAGACGCACCGCTTCTACAGCCACCCGGACGACGCCGGCATCTCGTCGCTCTCCCGTGACGAAAGCCTGATCGCCATCTCGCACTCCGAGCACGGCGACTCGCGGCACCCCGCGCTGCGGGTGCTCGCGACCGACGGGTTCGAGACCGTCGCCGAGAAGTGGGACGGTGAGGGCAAGGGCCTCTCCGCACTCGAATTCTCCCCGCTGCCCGGCGACCAGCGGCTGCTGGTGCTGCACGAACGCCGCGGCCGCGAGGAGCTGCTCGTCTGGGACGTGCGGGCCGCCACCGAGACCGAAATCGAGCTGGACCTACCCGGCGAGGTCGTCGCGGGCTGGTACCCGGACGCGCGCGCCCTGCTGGTCGTCCACTTCCACGAGGGCCGCAGTTCGTTGTACCGCTACGATCTCGACACGGCCGAGCTGTCCTCTGTGGACACTCCGGCCGGGCGGATCGGCGGTGCCGGCGTCCGTCCCGACGGGACGGTCGAGTACTCCTGGTCCAGCGCCGCCGAGCCGGCCGCGGTCCGGGCGCGGACGACCGACGGCACCGACGCGATCCTGCTCGAGCCGCCGGGTGAGCGGGCGCCGGGGTCGGAGCCGGTGACCGACGCGTTCGTCGAAGGCGTCGGCGGGCGGATCCACGCGCTCGTCTCGCGGCCTTCGGGCGCGCCGGACGGCCCGCTGCCCACGGTGTTCTCCCTGCACGGCGGCCCGCACGCGGCGGACGAGGACCGCTTCTCCGCCTACCGCGCGACCTGGCTCGACGCGGGGTTCGCCGTGGTCGAGGTCAACTACCGCGGCTCGACCGGCTACGGCTCGGCCTGGCGCGACGCCATCGAGGGCCGTCCCGGCCTGACCGAGCTGGAGGACGCCGCCGCCGTCCACGACTGGGCCGTCCAGAGTGGACTGAGCGACCCCGCGAAGTGCGTCGTGAACGGCGCTTCCTGGGGCGGCTACCTGTCTCTGCTCGCGCTCGGCACGCAGCCGTCGCGGTGGGCGGCGGGCGTCGCCGGGGTGCCGGTGGCGGACTACGTCGCCGCGTACGAGGACGAGATGGAGCAGCTGCGCTCGTTCGACCGCGGGATCTTCGGCGGCTCGCCGGAGGACGTGCCCGCGGTGTACCGGGAATGCTCGCCGATCACCTACGTCGACGCGGTCAAGGCGCCGGTGCTCGTGCTGGCCGGCGACAACGACCCGCGCTGCCCGATCCGGCAGATCGAGAACTACCTCGACCGCCTCGGCGGCCGTGACCTGCACCACGAGTTCTACCGCTACGACGCCGGCCACGGCTCGCTGGTGATCGCCGAGACGATCAAGCAGACGTCGATCGAGGTCCACTTCGCGCTCCGGGCCCTCGGCCTGCGCTGACCCGCCAAGTCCGTGAAGGCCACCTTCAGGAACTCTATGTTCCTGAAGGTGGCCTTCACGGACTTCAGCGCTCGGAGTGCAGGACGCCTCCCGTGGCCCAGTGGTCCGCGCCGACCTCGACGAGCGTCACCTGGACGCCTTCCGGCTTGCCGCCGCAGGTGCGGACGAACGCGTCAGTCAGTTCCCGGACCAGGGCGCTCTTCTGGGCGGGCGTTCGGCCGGGGAACATGGCAACGCTGATCATCGGCATGGCGGGGCTCCTGCTGCTAGGCGTGACGCCGCGAAGCTAGCACCGGGACGGCCGCCGCGTACTGCGGGACGAGCCGCGCGCCGAGTGTCGCCTTCAGCTCGGCCATGCCCTTGCCGAACAGCACCGACGGCCGGCCGTTCGCCAGCGCCCACCGCACCGCTTCGCCGTAGAAGTGGAAGTAGAGGTTGGGCCGCCCGCCGTCCTCGCGTTCCACCGCGCCCCAGTGCCGGGCGATCGGGAGCCCGGGGTGGTCGAACAGGCTCCCCACCGCCAGCAGCCTGCCGGTGGCGGTGTCGTGGTACTCGACCACCGAGACGTCCGGCTGCCGCAGCAGGGCCGTCAGGTAGCCGACGAAGTGCGGCAGCGCGACGATCGGCACGTCACGGTGCTTGCGTTCGTTGTGCCGCAGGACCTCCGCGACGGCGACCGGATCGGCCTCCTTGCCCGGGACGAGCCGCACCGCGATCGACGGGTCGGCGTCGACGGTGCGGAAGATCTTGCGCAGGTTCTGCTTCCGCTTCCTGGCCAGTGACTGCATCCAGTCGTCGCGGGAGGCGAACCGGGCGACGTCGAGCACGGCGACGTCCTCGGTGCGCCGGACCAGCCGCACCCGGCCGCCCGCCGCCGCCGGCTCGCCGAGCTGGCGGACCAGCATCGCGCGGAACCCGGGCCCGAGCTCGGCCCGCATCGCCGGGACGTACGTCTCGAGCAGGCGGCTCAACCCGCCGTCGGCACCGGCGTCCGCGAACCACCAGCCGGGCAGGGAACTGACGCCGGGCGCCCGGACGACCAGCCCGCCGAGCCGCCCGCGGCCCGTGCCCGCGAACCGGTACCGGCGGGTCCGGCCGGTCACCCACGCGGCGCCGACCACGCCCCGCGGTTCGCCGCCGTCCCGGAACACGGTGACCGGCTGCGGGGTCCGCGCGGCCCACGCCTGGGTGGCGAGGACCTCCCAGCTCCAGTCGGCCCGGAGCCCGGCCCGCTCCCGCAACGCCGTCCAGTACGCCGGTTCCGCGTCGTGGCGCGGGTCGAGGACGTCGATCACCACCGCGTCACCGGCCTCGGCACGACCACGCCGCGCAGCGGGCTCGGCGTGAACCCCAGTGACTCCTTGAGCGGGACGACTCCACCGCCCAGCGACAGGAACTTCCGGTTGTGCTCGATCATGTGCCGCACCCCGCCCGCGATGATGCCGAAGTAGAGGTGCTTCGGCCGTCCCTCGGCGAGTGGCCGCGCGGCCCAGTGCTGCTGCAGCGGCATCACGGGGTGGTCCAGCAGGTTGGTGAAAGCCAGCAGCCGCCCCCGATCGTCGTGGTAGGTCGTGGTGACGACGTCCGGGCGGCGGACGAGCTCGCCGAGGTAAGCGGCGGTGACGGGCCCGCGTGGGTCGAACTTCAGCGGCCCCTTGGCTTCGCGGTGGGCGCGCAGCATCGCCGCCAGCTCGGCCGGGTCGAGGTCGTCGCGGGCGGGGCCGGTGCGGACCACCACGCCGGGGTCGGCGGCGATCTTGCGGAGCTGGCCGCGCAGGCTCGACCGCCGTTTCCTGCTCAGGGACGCGAGCCAGTCGTCGAGTTCGGTGAAGGTGTTCTCCAGCACCAGGTCCGGCTGGACCTCGCGGACCTGCCTGCCCCGCCCGGACACCAGGCCGACGACGTCCGGGGCGATCCCGCGGTACACGACGCCGAGGCAGCCCGGCCCGGTGAACCGGCAGACCGCCCGTTCGAACCGCCGCAGGATTTCGCGGCACGCGGCCGCGTCCAGCTCTTCGGCGAACAGCCAAGCGGGGTGACACGGCGCCCAGGCGTGCCGCACTTCCAGCCAGCGTGGCCCCCACCGGGCCGGCCCACGCCACCGGCCGGGACCGCACAGCATCGCGAGCACCGCGCCGACCAGGGTGTCCCCTTCGGTGACCACCGTCAGCAGGTCCGGGCTGCGGGAGCGTTCCGACTCCGTGCGCAGGAGGCCGTAGTCCCAGGTCAGCGGGGCCTGCTGCGCCCGCAGGAACGCGGCCCAGCCGGCGGGCTCGGGATCCGTGCGCGGATCGAGCACCCGGACGGTCCAGGTCATCGGCCCAGCACCGGTCGCGGCACCGCGGCCGTGTAGATGGTGCGGGTCCGGAAGCCCAGCTGCTCCTTGAGCTCGACCATGCCACGCCCGGCGGACAGCTCCTTCGCCCCGCGCTCGGTGAGCAACCGCACCGCGAGGACGTAGGAGTCGAAGTACAGGCCCTGCGGACCGCGCTCGTCCAGCGGCAGCGCCGCCCAGTGCTGCATGGTCGGGCTGTCCGGGTGGTCGAGCAGCGTGTTCACCGCGAGCAGCCTGCCTTCGGCACTGGTGTAAGTCAGCGTGTGCACGTCCGGCCGCAGGAGGAACCGGTGCAGAAAACCCGCCGACGGCAGCGTGCGCGTGTCCATCTTCAGCGCTCCGTAGCGCGCGCGGTGCTCCCGGATGAGCCCGGCGACGACGGCGCTGTCGACGTCGTCGCGGCCCGGGCCGCTTCGCACCACCAGGTCCGGGTTCTCCTCGATCCGCCGGCGGCGGCGCCGCAGCGCGGACCGCCGGGCGCTCGGGAGCGAGGCGAACCAGTCCTCTTCGGACTCGAACCGGTTCTCCAGCACGGTCGTCGGGTCCACGCGCTTGACCACGCGGCCGCGGCCGCCGATCCCGGTGGCCAGGTCCTCGCCGATCGAGCGGTAGACCACGCCGAGCAGGCCCGGCCCGAGGTGGCGGCCCAGCTGCCGTTCGAACTCCCGCACCAGCGCGTGGCGGCCGGAAAAGCCCGGGGCGAACACGATCCCGGGGAACCCGCTCAGCCACGGCTGGTACACCTCGGCCCAGAACGGCCCGAGCGGCCGCCGCCGTCCCGGCACGGGCGCGAACCGCGGCGACAACCGGGGACGGCAGAGCATGACGGACAGGCCGGCGACGAGCTCGTCGCCCTCGGCCGCGACGACCAGCAGCTGCGGGTTGCGGGCGCCCCAGGCTTCGAGGCCCATCACCTCGTAGTCCCACACCGGGTGCAGCCGCGCGTCGCGGGAGAACCCGGCCCAGCCGGCGGGTGCCGGATCCACGCGGGGATCGTGGAACTCGAACTTCATGTCAGGACGACCGGGGTGCCGTGCCGCGGGCAGGACGCGATTTCGCCGTGGACGCCGCCGGCCGGGATGACGTCCACGAACCGCGGGGAATCCTGGCGCAGCAACGTGAACGCGAGCCCGCCGGACGTCCGCCGCGCGTAGACGTGCGGCCAGTCGAGGTGCCACCGGCCGCAGTTGCCCAGCGCGCCGAGGTAGCCGAGCGCGGGGTCGTGGAGCACGCCGTACGGACCGGCGTCCACTGAGTCCAGTTCGCGGTGCGGCACGGCTTCGACGCGGTGCGCGAGGTCGTCGGGCACCGCGGCGGTGAACGTGGTGAGTGCCTTGTCGTCGCCGACCGCGAGCACCCGGTGGCCTCGCCGCAGGACGGCCGTCACCTCGCCGAGCACCGCCGCGGACGGCGTGTCCGGGTCGGTGACACAGCCGTGCACGCCCTTCGGCAGGTCGGCCGGCGGGCGCAGACCGTCCGGTCCGAGAAGGACGACGAGGCTGTCGCGCCCGGGCACCCGGGCCGTGCGCAGCACCCGCCCGAGCCCGCGGCCGGGCTCGGTCCGCTGGGTGCCGCCCGCCAGCGGGACCAGGTCGACGACCTGGCGCAGGGCCTCGGCGAGCGGGGCCGCGCCGCCGTCGGTCCCGGTGCGGCCGGGCACCAGGACCGGATCTTCACGACCGTCGAGCGCCCAGCGCTCGCGGTAGAACGGCACCGTGGCGAACGCCGACCGCACCGCGCGCAAATAGGCGGCGCGCCAAAGCACCGCCACCCCCGGATTCCCCATGGCGCAGCAGTCTGTGTCACCCGGCCCGGCTTGGGAAGCGGTCCCGAGGAAGAACACGCCGAATGCCGTAGCAACCCGACCTCCTCCCTGGGCTGAAAGGACGAATTCCGGTCTTTGCCGTCCCCAAACCAAAGGTTTTCTGCTTATAACTCGCACGTCGCACAGCTTTATCGGATCCAGGTGGGGGATTCATGAGGAGTAATACCACGGTCGGTGACCGTGCGGACACAAGACCGCGTCCACGGCCTTGGTCCACCCGATGACCAGTACTTTCCCCGGACCCGGCCAAGGTGGACTCAGCGTAGTCATTCCGTGCTTCAACGAAGTCGACAACGTCGAACCGTCCTATCGGGAAATTATCAACGAACTAGGTCACTACTCGCTTGAACTGTTTTACGTCGATGACGGGAGCAGCGACGGAACACTCGAGAAGATCACTGCCCTCGCCGCGGCCGACCCGCGCGTGCGGTATGTGTCCTTTTCGCGCAACTTCGGTTTCGAGGCCGCGTTCTCGGCCGGCTACCGGTACGCGACGAAGCCGTGGATCCTGCACATCGACGCCGACCAGCAGTTCCCCGCCGCGGAGGCGGAGAAGCTGATCGCGGCCGCCGCACACGGCCACGACGCGGTCTTCGGCGTCCGCACGAACCGCCAGGATCCGCGGCTGCGGCGGTGGGGCACCGCCGCGTTCCACTTCCTCGGCCGCCGCGTGCTGCGCATCGAGATCCCGCAGGGCGCCACGGCGTTCCGGCTGGTCCGCGCCGAACTGGCCCGCAAGATCGTCGACCTGAAGCTCGGCACGCCGTACTTCCTGGCCACGGTCCCGCGGCTGACCAGCCGGTACACCTGCGTCCCGGTCGCACACCGGGCTCGCGAGCGCGGCGAGTCCAAAGTGGGCATGGGCTTCCTGACCTCGCACGCCATCGAGCTGTTCGTCGGCTTCACCCGCAGGCTGACGACGGCGGCGTCCGCGACGGCCCTGTTCGCCGCCGGCCTCGGCGTCCTGGCGGCCGGCACGGCGGCGTTCGGGCTGCTCGGGGCGAGCGCCTCGGCCGCGGTGCTGTTCGCGCTGCTCTCCGTGCTGCTGCTGGTCCTCTCCCTGACCGTGCGCTACCTCGTCGTGGTCGGCGCCGGGCAGCCGAGGCCGCGCCAGTTCTACGTCCGGGAAGCGAACGTCGTCGTCGACGCCGAAGACCGGCTCTTCACGGCCGAGGACCAGGGGGGTCCGCGGCTCATCGATGTCCATCTGGGGAAAGGCGTTTCAGCGTGACGAGTTCCAAAAAGGACCCGACGAGAACCCTGGTGATCCTGGGGGGCGCGGACGGTTCGGTCAGCACCTACGAGCGGGCGAGGGAGCTGGGGTTCCGCACGATCTGCGTCGACGTCCGGCCCGGCGCGCCCGCGGTGGCCTGTGCGGACGAGTTCCTGCAGGTCAGCGTCCGCGCGCCGGAGCAGATCGCGGCGGCGCTCGACGGGCGCCGCGACCTGGCCGGCGTGCTGTGCCCGGCCAGCGACGTCGGGTTGCCGACGCTGGCCTGGCTGACCCGGCACTGGGGCATGCCGGATCCGCTGCCGGAGTACGCGGTGAAGGCGTCGACCGACAAGTCCGTGTTCCGCGCGCTGTGTGACCACCTCGGACTGCCGAGCTACCGCAGTGTCGGCGGCCGGCCGGGGCCGGAACTGGTGGCCGCCGCCCAGCAGCTGCGCTTCCCCACGCTGGTCAAGCCGGTCGACTCGTCCGGCAGCCGGGGTGTCGTCTCGTGCTCCGGCCCCGGCCGGCTGACCGCGGCGTTCACCGAGTCCCTCGCGTTCTCGCCCTCGGGCCGCCTGGTGGTGGAAGAACACCTCGACGGCGCGCACTTCACCATCGAGGCACTGGTCGTCGACGGCCGGATCGTCTTCCACGCCGTCACCGACCGCACGCTGACGCCGCCGCCGTTCTTCGTGACGTCGTCGCACCTGCTGCCCGGCGAGCTGCCGGCGGACGTCGAGCTGCAGCTGATCGAAGCGCTCGACCTGATCTGCACCGAGCTCGGCTACCGCACCGGCCCGCTCACCCTGGACGCCGTCCTCGGCCGGGACGGGCGGCTCTACCTCATCGAGATGGGTGCCCGGATGGGCGGCAACGGCCTGGCGGAGGCGATCGAGCACTGCTACGGCGCCGACCTGATCGCCGCCGGGATCGCGGCCGCCACCGGCGGCGAGGTGCGGCTGGACCTGCACGAGCCGAAGCCGACCCTGGTGCACATTCTCGCCTCCGACCGCGGCGGCCACCTGTCCCGTGTGGACGGTGTCGACGACGTGCGCTCGCTGCCCGGCCTGGTCGGGCTGCACCTGTTCGCCGAGGAGGGTTCCTTCGTCCGGCCCTACGAGCAGGCCGGCTACAAGCTGGGTTACGTCGTGCTCACCGCCGATTCGGTGCCCGAGCTGCTCGCCGTGGAGAACGCCGTGCGCGGCACGCTGAAGTTCCTGCTCCACGAGCAGGACATGGCGGTACCCCTGCCGTGACCGTGCCGTCCACCGCGCCGGCGGTCGCGGCCTCGCCGCGGCCGGCGGTCGTGCTCCGGCTGCTCGCCGGCCGGGGCGCGTTCCGGTTGTCGGTCCAGCTGATGGGGCTGGTCCTGATCACGGCGTGGGGTGCCCACGACTACGGGCGGTTCGCCAACGCGCTCGGCCTGATGGGCTGGCTGAACTTCGTGCCGTCCGCGGTGGAGAAGTCCGCGCTGAAGTGCCTGCCGCGGCTGCGGCTGACCCGGGACGCCGTCGCGGCGCTCGCGGTCCGGCTCGCCGCGGCGCCGGTGCTCGCGGTGCTGGCCGCGATGGTCGTCGCGCTGGTGGCGGCCCCGCGGTCGGACGCGGCGCTCTACCTGACGGCGGCGGCCTGGTCGATCTGCGGCGGACTGCTGATGACCGTGTCCGGGCTGCACCGGTTGCGCGAAAAGTCCACTTTGGACGCTCTCGCGTTCACCGCAGGCGCGGTCGTGGTCGGCATCGCCACCTGCGTGACGTGGGCGGTGCGCTGGTCCCCCGAGACGCACCTGGTGCTGCTGCTCGGCGGGCTCCTCGTGCTCCTCGGCGCTTCGGTGGCCCTGCTGCCGAGACCGTGGCTGCGCGGCGGCGGGGTCCCCGGGCACCGGTTGCTGCCCGCGTTCGGGCGCAGCACCGTCCTGCTCGGCGCCACCGAGCTGCTCGACGTGATCTCGACATCGGTGGTGTTCGCCGTGCTCGCGCTGTCCGGGCGGACCACCGACAGCGGCCCGTTCTACCTGGCACTGCTCGTTTCCAGCGCGTTCTGCTCGCTGCTGTTCTACCAGCTCAGGCTGCACCAGCCGGCGGCGTCGCGGCGGATGCGCGGCACCGGCGCGGCCGCCGGGCGCGCGCGGGCGGCGGACCTGCTGCGGTTCGTCGAACGGGCCGGGATCGTGTTCGTGGTGCTGCTGGGCGCCGGTCTCGCCGTGCCCGGTACCCGGACGTTGCTCACCGCCGAAGACGCCTACCTCGCCCTCGGGGTGCTCGTGCTCGTCGAAACGACGTTGTACGCGATCGGCCTGTACGCGGGCTTCCTCATCGAAAACACCAACAGCAAGGTGCTGACGCTGACGTCGGGCACCGCCGTCGTGTCACTGGCCGCCACCGTCGTGGCCGCGGTGCTGCTCGTCCCCCCGCTCGGCCCGGTGGGCGGCTTCGCCGCGCTCGTCTTCGCCATCGCGGTCAAGGCGGCAGTCCTGCGACGCCTGCTCCGCCGCCACTGAAGTTTGACTCACCGGGAGAGAAAGTCATGTACGTACTGGGCATCAGCAGGGTCCACGACTCGGCGGCGGCACTCGTGCGCGACGGCGAGATCGTCGCGTTCGCCGAAGAGGAACGCTTCACGCGCGTGAAGCACGACGGCGGCTTCCCCGCCGAAGCCATCAAGTTCTGCCTGGAGCGCGGCGGGATCACCCTGGCCGACGTCGACCACGTCGCCTACTACTGGCAGCGCTGGAAGGAAGGGATCCACGCGGCCAAGGTGTTCGCGCGGTACTTCCCCGGCACCCTGGACGTCTTCCGCAACGCCAACGGCGACGAGGGCGGCAAGTCCGCGGGGATGCTGGACACCTTCAAGACCGGCGGCGGCACGGGCAGCGACGACTACCACGTCGGCGGCGCGGTGCTCGCGCACCTCAAGCGGTCCTACACGCTGGAGAAGGACGTCAAGGAAGCCGCCGGCTGGACCGGCCCGACGAAGTTCAAGACGCACCTGGTCGACCACCACCGCGCGCACGCGGCCAGCGGGTACTTCATCTCGCCGTGGGACGAGTCGGCCGTGCTCACCTTCGACGGCATCGGCAGCGACGGCACGGCGACCTACCTCGCGCACGGCCGCGGCGACAAGATCGTCGACCTGCGGCGGATCAAGTTCCCGCACTCGCTCGGCGCGATGTACGCCGGCGTCACCGGCTACCTCGGCTTCTACCCGACCCGCGACGAGGGCAAGATCATGGGCCTCGCGCCGTTCGGCGAGGACACCTACGTCGACGCGTTCAAGCAGCTGATCCACCTGAACGACGACGGCGGCTTCGAACTCGACCTGAGCTGGTTCGGCCACCACCGCACCGGCAAGCACGTGATGTCCGCGAAGTTCACCGACACCTTCGGCCCGGCGCGGCCGAAGACCCGCGTCACGGCGGAGAACCCGGTGCCGCAGCACTACCGCGACATCGCCTACGCGCTGCAGGTGACGCTCGAGGAGGCGGGTCTGCACCTGGCGCGGTGGCTGCAGCGCGAGACCGGCTCGAAGCGGCTTTGCGTGGCCGGCGGTGTCGCGCTGAACAGCGTGATGAACGGCCGGATCCTGCTGGAGACGCCGTTCGAGGACTTCTTCGCCCAGCCCGCGGCCGCCGACGACGGCTGCGCGCTCGGTGCCGCGCTCGAGGTGTCGGTCGGCAAGTACGGCAGGCCGCGGCCGCGGGACGGCTACACCTACACCGGCCCGGACTACACCGAAGCCGAGATGGAGCAGGCGCTGCAGGACGCCGGCGTCGAGTACACGCGCGTCGAGGACATCGCCGCGCACACCGCGGCGAAGGTGGCCGAGGGGCGGATCGTCGGCTGGGTGCAGGGCCGGATGGAATGCGGCCCGCGGGCGCTGGGGAACCGGTCGCTGGTCGCCGACCCGCGCGACCCGGAGTCGAAGACGCGGATGAACGAGAAGGTCAAGCACCGCGAGGCGTTCCGGCCGTTCGCGCCGTCGTGCCTGGTGGAGCGCGCGGGCGAGTACTTCGTCAGCGACTACCCGTCGCCGGTGATGCTGCTGGTGTTCGACGTGCTGCCGCACAAGCGCGACGAGGTCCCGGCGATCACCCACGTCGACGGCACCGCGCGCGTGCAGACGGTGAGCGAGGAGGACAATCCGCTGTACTGGCGGATGATCAGCGAGTTCGACCGGCTCACCGGCGTGCCGATGGTCGTCAACACGTCGTTCAACGACAACAACGAGCCGATCGTCGCGAGCCCGCAGGACGCCATCGCCTGCTACCTGAAGACCGACGTCGACGCGCTGGCCCTCGGCCCGTTCTGGGCGGAGAAGCCGCGGCTGGAGGAAGACACCGAATGACGACGACGTCCGCTCCCGCGCCGGTCACCCCGCGCGGGAGCTGGGTGGGGGCCCTGTACCGGCAGCGGCGGTGGCTGTGGCTGGTTGCGGCCGTGCCGGCCGTGGTGACCGCTCTGCTGATCATGGTGGTCCTGCCGCCGGACCAGACGCTGGACAGCATCGGCGAATGGGCGTTCAAGCTGTGCCCGTTCGTCTTCTCGGTGCTCACGGTGTCGCTGTTCCCGCGCGGCCGGTTCGGTCCCGCGTTGATCGTGTTCGCCGTTTTCGTCTACATGTCCTATTTGGACACGGAACTGGTGCTGCGGATCCAGGACTTCGCGCGGTCTCCCGACGACTTCCAGCCGGTGTACCAGTTCGAGCTGTTCGTCACGACGTTCATCGTGCTGTTCGCGCTGCTGGCCTACCGCCTCGGCGGCGGCCGCACGGCCAACGTGCTCAAGACCGGCGTCGCGGCGATCCTCGTGGTCATCTCGGGCGTCAACGACCTGACGTTCTGGCTGCTCAACGACGTCTGGTCGGCGGGCGCGAAGCCGGCCGAGCTGAAGTGGGCGTCGCACATGATCGTGTTCCTCGGCGGGCCGCCGAGCGTGCCGGCCGCGGTGGTGTTCATGGCGGTGCACCTGGTGCTGGCCGCGGTCGTCGTCGCGCTGCCGGTCGGCCGGTGGGTTTCGGTCAGAGTCCCCGGTTCACCGACTGCAGCTTCGTGACGGCGGTCGCGTCGCCTTCGAACTCGAGGCGGACGGCGTCGCGGCCGAAGACGAACAGCAGCAGGTCCACCGGCTCGCCGACGATCGTGACCGGGTCGGGCCCGGTCTTGACCGCGGCCTCTTGACCGGTCTTGGTCCGGAGGGTGACGCCGACCGGCGCCTTGCGCAGGTTGAGCTTGGCGGCCTGCTTGACCGACTTCCAGGCGGCGGCGTCCCGGGTCGGGTCGGCGGCCCGCGGCTGCCAGTCCGGCTGCGCGCGCCGGACGTCTTCGTGGTGCACGAGGAACTCGGCGGCGTTGGTCAGCTCGTCGAGCGGGCCGATCGCGGTCGGCCAGAACTTCGACGGCCCGGTCCGCACCTGCTCGACCAGGCTCGCCCACGGCTTGGCGGCGTAGCGGTCCTGGACCTTCCGGGTGTACCCGGCGAGCGCGGGCACGAGGATCCCCGGCGCGGCGTCCGGCCGGTGCTCGCGCACGACGAGGTGAGCGGCGAGATCCCGCGTGGTCCAGCCCTCGCACAACGTCGGCGCGTCGGGCCCGAGGTCATCGAAAAGCGCGCTCAGCGCCCGGCGTTCGTCAGCAGCGACACCCATGAGGACGACGTTACCCGGCGGTAGACCCCGCTGGCGACGAGATGTGAGCTAGTGGTGGAACGCCGTCACCTTCGAAGTGTCCTTCGGACGGCCGCCGAGCTGCTCCAGTTCCGGGAGCACCCGGGCCAGGTCCGCCAGCAGGAGGTCCGCGAGGTCGTGGGTGAAGCCGTTGCGGACCACGATCCGCAGCACCGCCAGATCGGCCCGGTTCTCCGGGAACGTGTACGCGGGCACCAGCCAGCCCCGCTCGCGCAGGCGCCGGGACACGTCGAAGACGTCGAAACCCGCGTCGGCGCGGGTCGTGAACGCGAACACCGGCAGCTGGTCACCGCTCGTCAGCAGCGAGAACGGCCCCAGCGCCGCGATCCCGGCCGAAAGGTGCGTCGCGACGTCGCGCGAGGCCTGCTGCACCGCGCGGAATCCCTCCCGGCCGAGGCGCACGAACGTGTAGTACTGGGCCGCGACCTCGGCGCCCGGGCGGGAGAAGTTCAACGCGAACGTCGGCATGTCGCCGCCGAGGTAGTTGACGTTGAACACCAGCTCGGACGGCAGCGCCGCCTTGTCGCGCCAGATCACCCAGCCCACGCCCGGGTACACGAGCCCGTACTTGTGGCCCGACGTGTTGATCGACGCCACACGCGGCAGCCGGAAGTCCCACACCAGCCCGGGGTCGAGGAACGGCGCGATCATCGCGCCCGAAGCGCCGTCGACGTGCACCGGGATGTCCCAGCCCGTCCGCTTCTCCAGCTCGTCGAGCGCGGCCGCGATCTCCGCGACCGGCTCGTAGCTGCCGTCGAACGTCGAGCCGAGGACCGCGACCACGCCGATGGTGTTCTCGTCGCAGCGCGCGACGGCTTCGTCTGCGGTGAGGTGGAAGCGGTCACCGTCCATCGGCACCAGCCGCGGCTCGACCTCCCAGTACTCGCAGAACTTCTCCCAGCACACCTGGACGTTCGCGCCCATCACGAGGTTCGGCTTCCCGGGGCGCCCGAGCCTGGCCCAGCGCCGCTTCAGCGCCATCCCGGCGAGCATGCAGGCCTCCGACGAGCCCGTCGTCGAACAGCCCATGATGTCACTGGGGTCGGGCGCGTTCCACAGGTCGGCGAGGATGTTCACGCAGCGCCGTTCCAGCTCGGCCGTCTGCGGGTATTCGTCCTTGTCGATCATGTTCTTGTCGACGCACTCCGCCATCAGCTCCCGCGCCTGCGGCTCCATCCACGTGGTGACGAAGGTGGCGAGGTTGAGCCGCGCGTTGCCGTCGAGCATCAGCTCGTCGCGCACCAGCTGCAGGGCGGTGTCCGGCGGGAGCGAGTCGTCGCGCAGCTTGTCGTGCGGCATGACGAAATGCGCCGCGAGCGCCGGGTTCGCCCCGGCGTACAACGGATTCGTCCCGGGCGCACGGTGCGGGCGGTCGGCTTTCCCCTGATGCAGGACCATGCCACCGAACGTACTGCGCCTGCCGACGCGAAAGGGGCCGTTCCGTCCGGAACGGCCCCTTTGGTGCGAAAAATCAGGCCTGCTGGGCCTGCCACATCCAGTGCGCCTCTTCCAGCGCCCGGGTGATCTCGATCAGCAGGTCCTGCGTGACCAGGTCGCTCTTGTCGGTCTCGTCGATGCGCCGGCGAAGCCGCTCGATGAGCGTCGCGAGGATGTCGACGATCGCGGCGACCGTGGACTCGACCGACTGCCAGTTGTCCGGGTACTCGGGCACGCCCGAGCTCTCGACGACGGTCTTCGCCTTGCCGTTCGGCGAGACGCCGATCGCGTTCGCCCGCTCGGCGACCTCGTCGACGTACTGGCGCGCGGTGGTGACCAGCTCGTCGAGCTGCAGGTGCGCGCTGCGGAAGTTCGCACCGACGACGTTCCAGTGCGCCTGCTTGGCGATGAGGGAGAGGTCGACCAGGTCGACCAGCGTCGCCTGGAGGGCGTTGCCGGTGATCTCCTTGTCGGCCTCGGACAGCGGGCTCTTGATCGGAGACTTGCTCATCTGGACTGATCCTTTCCTCAGTACTGGCTCGGAACTGGCTCGGACCTGGCGCGGCGGGTCAGACGGTGGCGGAGAGCGCGACCTCGATGTTCCCGCGGGTCGCGTTCGAGTACGGGCAAACCTGGTGGGCCTGCTCGACCAGCTGGTCGGCCTGGGCCTGCTCGAGGCCCGGCAGGGAGACGTTCAGCGCGACGCCGAGGCCGAACCCGACCTCCTGCTTGAGCACGCTGACCTCCGCGGTCACGGTCGAGCCGTTCAGCGACACCTTCGCCTGGCGGGCGACCAGCTGCAGCGCGCTGTGGAAGCAGGCCGAGTAACCGGCGGCGAAAAGCTGCTCGGGATTGGTCTTGTCGCCACCCGGGCCGCCCATTTCCTTCGGGATGGCCAGCGACTCGTCGATGACGCCGTCGGAGGACGTCACTTCGCCGTTGCGGCCGTCGCCGCGTGCCGTCGCCACCGCGGTGTAAAGCGCCTGACCCATGCTCAGCCTGCCTTCTGTCCCGGACGCCCCACTGCGGGCGCCTCTCGTCGAGCACAACATCCCGCACCCGCGGAATGGTGCCCCCACATGGCAGGCATCACGTGAATCGCGTACCCGGCGGCCACCGGGCGAAACGTCATGCGGCGCGCGTCACCGCGAATTCGGCGACCTGCCGCCCGATCAGGCGAAGGGTGCGGACGGTCTTCTCGTCCGACGCGCCGCCGGCTTCGTCGAACTTGGTCTCGGCCGAGTTGATGGAACCGCCGAGCGGGGTCGCCCAGCCGCGCAGCGCGTGCGTGATCGTGCGCAGCTGTTCGAGCGTGGTGACCGCGGCCTGCCAGCCGTACGCGACGGCGGCGAGGCCGACCGCGCGGCCGTCGAGGTAGGGGCGCCGGTCCTCGCGGAGGTCTTCGACGTAGTCCAGGGCGTTCTTGACCAGGCCGGACAGCGCGCCGTGGTAGCCGGGCGAGACGACGATGAGCCCGTCCGCCTGCCGGATGGCCTCGACGAGCCGCGTCGCGCGCTCGTCGCGCTCGGGCACGCCGGCGTCGTAGAACGGCAGCACCAGCTCCGGGCCGGTGAGCAGCCGGGTCCGGACACCGGTTTCGGCCGCGCCGCCGAGCGCGATCTGCAGCGCGCGCTCGGACTGCGAGCCCTCGCGCAGAGAGCCGCCGATCCCGAGCACGTTCACCGTCCTGGCTGAAGTCACATTTTCCAGGCTAACCCCTCCACTTAACTGGAGGACCAGACTCTGGGACCGAGGTGCCGGTCACAGCTGGACCTGTTACCTACTGGCAAGTAACGTCCTGAGCGGCCCCGACGCTCCAGGAGGAACCATGGCGATCCCGCTCACGACCCGTGTCCGGGCGGCCGCGTCACAGCTCTCGTTCTGGCTGCCCACGCCGGTGCGGCGCGCGGTCGCGGGCCGGCCGGTCCGCATCGACGGCCAGGACCTCGCGCTCGACGCCCAGCTGCTGCTCCGGCTCCAGAAGATCGCCCGCGCCGAGCTGGTCCGCGGCTCGGTCGAGCGGTCACGCGCCCTGCTCGACCAGGGCAGGCACCTGGTCGGCGGCAAGCCGATCGAGCCGGTCTCGGTGCGGGAGATCGCCGTGCCGACCCCCGATGGCGACTTGCCGGCGACGCTGTACACGCCGGTGGGACTGCCCGAGCAATCGCCGCTGCTGGTGTTCTTCCACGGCGG
Source organism: Amycolatopsis balhimycina FH 1894 (assembly GCF_000384295.1). NCBI lineage: Bacteria > Bacillati > Actinomycetota > Actinomycetes > Pseudonocardiales > Pseudonocardiaceae > Amycolatopsis > Amycolatopsis balhimycina. The sequence continues at coordinate 4,728,221 of NZ_KB913037.1, forward strand.
TGGCTGGGTGATCGGCACCCGCTCGAGCCACGACAACGCCGCCCGGTACCTGGCGAAGCACGCCGGGGTGCGGGTGCTGTCGATCGAGTACCGGCTGGCCCCGGAGTTTCCGTTCCCGGCGGCGACGGAAGACGCGCTGGCGGCGTTCGAATACGCGGTGGCGAAGGCGAGTGACCTCGGTGCCGACCCGGCCCGGATCGCCGTCGGCGGCGACAGCGCGGGTGGCAACCTCGCCGCCGTGACGGCCCAGCAGGCCGTGCGGCGCGGCGGCCCGGCCCCGGCGTTCCAGCTGCTGATCTATCCGGCGACGGACTTCGCTCAGCGCTACCGCTCGCAGGACCTGTTCGCCGAGGACCTGTTCCTGACCGACGTGCACATGAAGTGGTTCGAGGGCCACTACGTGCCGGAAGGCACCGACCTGACCGACCCGCGGCTGTCACCGCTGCACGCGGACGACCTGAGCGGCCTGCCACCCGCCCTGATCGTCACGGCCGGGTTCGACCCGTTGCGCGACGAAGGCGAGGCGTACGCGCAGAAGCTGCGCGAAGCGGGCGTCGACGTCGCCCTCCGCCGCCACGACGACCTGATCCACGGCTTCATCAACTTCACCGGCGTCGGCACCCGGTTCCGCGAAGCGCTGGCCGAGACGGCGGGCGCGCTGCGGCAGGGTCTGTCCAAACGGGACTGACACCGCTTCCGGACGTCGTGAACGACTCTTTCCTGACGTCGGACGAGGTGAACGAGTCGTTCACGACCTCCGGAACCGGACGAACCCGGAGCCCGGCGCGGAGAAATGTCCGCGGCCGGGCTCCGGGCCCCCCTGTTTTCAGTGGTTACGACGGGCTACGTCCCTGGCACCGGCAACGGTGGCAGCGGCAACGGCGGCACCGGCAGAGCACCGAGCAGACCGCCAAGGATGCCGGTGAGGGCACCCAGCAGGGCCTTGAGGAGGTCGCTGACGATCTTCAGCGGACCGGGCAGGTCCGGGATCGGCGGCAGCGGCAACGGCGGCAGCTGGCGCGGCTTCGCCGTCGGGTTGGCCAGCAGCCGGGCGGACTCGTCGGCCCGGCCCTTGGCCAGGCCGGCCAGCTGCTCGGTGTCGGTCTGGACCGTGTAGCGCTTCCCGGCCGCGATGTCCGCGAGGACCGGGCTCAGCTGACCCAGGTCGGTGCGCGTCGCCCCGACGTTGCTCGCGTAGGCCACCTTGGTCAGGTCGTCACGCATCTGGAGCACCTGTGCGGCGAGGGCCTGGGTGCTGGAGGACCCCTTGCCCCCGCCGGGGCTCGCCGAAGCGATCCCCGCCGTCGCGACCGCCAGCAGACTGCCGGCGGCTACCAGGGCGATGGATCGCCCGAACTTGCCTTTCATTCCTTACCTCCTGGCCTCGGGAGACCTGACGAGGTAATCGATACCCGCCGTGTCGGAGATAAGCCACCCGATCACCGGTTAGGGACGTTTTCTAACCCTTACGTGCCGGATGCGAATAAAGCGAACTGGCCCGCAATTGATTAACGGCGGAGCCTTGCCCGTCCCCCTGAAGATCATCATGACCGATTCGGACCATCACTGCTGGTAACGTCGGTCCACTATGGAACGACTTGGTAACTCACACGAGTGTAAACGGTGATCATTTAGCTTCATCACTCCGTCGGACCGCGTGTCACGACTGCTCCAGATGGGGCGTCCCCCACGCTCGCATCGCCACCCACACGGTTCCCCCGAGGTGGACGCACGAATGCGAAATCAATTCCGGAATCCACGGCTGCCGGTCACAGCGGCAGGCCCGCCTCCAGGTGCGCGAGCGCCCGGTCGAAGATCACCAGCGTGTCGGCGTCGGGATCCGCCGCGGCCCCCAGGAAGGCGGCCATGATCACGCCGACCACCGCACCCGCCCAGTTGCGGACCTCGAAGTCGTCCACGGCCCGGCCGGTGCGCTGCGCGGCCAGCCCGGCCAGCAGGTCGATGCCCTCGGCGAACTGGTCCATGATCGCGCTGCGCAGTTCGGGCTCCCGGAACACCAGCATCTGCCGCTGGCGTTCCCGCTCCCAGTCTTCGCCGGAGACGACCTCGCGGATGACGCTCGCGGTCGCCCGCAGCGCGGCGGCCGGGCTGAGCTCGGCCGGCTGGGCCATCGCGGCCGCGATGAGCACCGGGTCGAAGGGGTCGTAGAGGACCGTCGCCTCCTTCGTCGGGAAATACCGGAAGAAGGTGCTGGGCGAGATCTCCGCCGCCGCCGCGATCTGGTCCACCGTCGTGGCGCTGTAGCCCTGCTCCTGGAACAGCCGCAACGCGTGCCGCTGGATCGCGGCACGCGTCCGGGCCTTCTTCCGTTCGCGCAGTCCCTGCGGCTCAGATGGCGACGACGTCATGCTCCGATTCTCGCGGCTGCGCTCCGGCGGGGTCCCGCCCGGGCGGGAACTCCGCCGCGCTCAAGAACAACAGCGCCAGCGCCGCGGCGGCCACGCCGAGGCCGGCGCACACCCACAGCGTCGCGGCCATGCCGTCGGTGAACGCGGCCCGCGCGGAACCGGCCAGTGCCGGCAGGTGCAGCTTCGCCGCGACGTCGACCGCGGCGGACGCGCTGCCGCGTACCGCGTCGGCCACCGGCGCGGGCAGGCCGTCGACGGCGACGCCGTCGCGGTAGACGCCGTTCAGCACGGTGCCCAGCACCGCGACGCCGATGGTGCCGCCGACCTGGCGCAGCACCTGGATCAGCGCCGAACCGGCCCCCGACCGGCCCTCGGTGAGCGCACCCATCGCCATCGTCATCAGCGGCGGCAGGGTGCACCCGGTGCCGAGGCCGACGACGGTCTCCCAGCCGGCGGTGGCGCCGTAGCCGTCCGACGGCGAAGTCGCCGAACCCCAGGCCAGCCCGGCCGCGAGCAGCACGAACCCGCCGGTGACGACCCACCGCACGCCGAGCACCGCGACCAGCCGTTCGGCGATCTTCGCCGCCACCAGCATCCCGCCGATCAGCGGCAGCAACCGCACGCCGGTCTGCAGCGCGTCGGCGCCCTGGACCGCCTGGAACAGCTGCGGGAGCACGAACAACAGGCCCATCAGCGCGAAGGACGCCATCGTGGCCAGCACCGCGCCCCAGACGAACCGCGGTTCGCGGAACAACGCGAGGTCGGTGAGCGGCGCGGCCACCCGCGTCTGCGTCCGGCAGAACACCGCCACGAGCGCGGCGCCCAGCGCGATCAGGCCGTACGTCACCGGGTCGGCCCAGCTGTGCTCGCCGGCGTTGACGAAGCCGTAGGTGAGCGCGACCAGCCCGGCCGCCGAGAGCGCGATGCCGGTGAAGTCGATCCCGCCCTGGCCGGAGCCCCGGGTCAGCGGCACGAGGAACAGCACCGCGGCCACGCCGACCACGGTCAGCGGGACGTTGACGAGGAACACCGAGCCCCACGCGAAGTGGTCCAGCAGCCAGCCGCCGAGCAGCGGGCCGAGCGGGATGCCGAGGAACATCGCCATCACCCACGTCGTCAGCGCCTTCGCCCGTTCCTCCGGCGGGAACAGGATGTTCAGCAGCGAAAGCGACAGCGGGATGAGGAACGCGGCACCGACGCCGAGTACGACCCGCGCGGCGATGAGCTCCCCCGGCGAACCGGCGTAAGCGCAGCCCAGCGAGGCCAGCCCGAACACCACGAGGGCGCCGAGCAGCAGCTTCTTCGGGCCGAACCGGTCGCCGAGCAGGCCGGCCGGCAGCAGCAGGGCGGCCAGCGCCAGCGTGTAGGCGTTCCCGAACCACTGCAGCTGCGTGGTCGTGGCACCGAGGTCGACGGCCAGCGTCGGCACGGCGACGTTGAGCACGGTCAGGTCGAGGCCGACGGTCAGCAGGCTCACCGCGAGCGCGCCGAGTGCCCACCACCGGCGGGGATGAGGTTGAGTCATAGCGACCCCCAATTGATAGCAACTACCAAATGAGAGTAACTCTCAAAATCTCCCGGCGCCAGGGGCTGAGCACGGAAACATGTTGCACGCGCGTACCAACTTGGGTTCTCATCGAGGGCGTGTCGCTGCAGCCGTACCGCCGGGTCCTGTCCGTCCCCCGTGTCCCGTCGACGATGGCGCTGATGTTCCTGGCCCGGCTGCCGATGACCATGAACGGCATGATGATGACGCTGTACATCGTCACCGGGCTCGGCCGCGGCTACGGCGCCGCCGGGGTGGTCGGCGCCGGCGTCACCCTCGGGACGGGGGTCGGCGCGCCGCTGCTCGGCCGCTGCCTGGACCGGTACGGGCTGCGCCCGGTGGTCGCGGTCTGCGGGATCGGGACGACGGTGTTCTGGGCCGCCGCGCCGCACCTGCCGTACGCGGCGCTCGCCGCGGTCGCGGTTCCGGCGGGGATGCTTTCGGTGCCGGCGGGCTCGCTGGCGCGGCAGGTCCTGGCGGTGCTCGTGCCGCTGAAGGAGCGCCGGGCGGCGTATTCGCTCGACACCATCTCGATCGAAGCGACGTTCATGATCGGTCCCGCGGCAGGCATCGCGGCGATCACGGCGTTCTCACCGACCTGGACGCTCACCGCGCTCGGCGTGCTGTTCGGCGGCACGGCGTTCCTGATCTGGCTGGTCAACCCCCCGCTCCGCGAGGAGGTCGCCGAGCCGGAACCACTGGGACCCCGGCCGCCGCTGCGCAGCTGGCTCACCGGACGGCTGGTGGCGACGCTGCTGATCGCCGCCGGCGCGTTGTTCGTGCTGGTCGGCACCGAGCTGGCGACGCTGGCGGCCCTGCGCTCGAACGGCGACCTCCAGGTGACCGGGCTGGTCATCGCGGTGATGTGCACGGCGTCGATCCTCGGCGGCATCGTGCACGGCGCGGTGCGGCGGTCACTGCCCCAGGGCGTGCTGATGCTGCTGCTCGCGCTGCTGGTGGTGCCGGTCGGGCTGGCCGACCAGCCGTGGTGGCTGCTGATGCTGGTGCTGATCCCGACGAACCTGGTCTGCGCACCGACACTGGCGGCGACGACCGAGACGGTCAGCCGGATCGCCCCACCGCAGGTCCGCGGCGAGGCCATGGGACTGCAGGACGCTTCGACCCGGCTCGGCCTGGCCCTGGGCGGCCCGGTGGTCGGCTTCGCGATAGACCACTCGAGCCCGGCATGGGGCTTCGCGGCGGCCGGCCTCGGCGGCCTGGTCCTGGCGGCGGCCGGCCTGCTGCACCGCCGTTCCCCGGCCCCCGAGCCGGTCCCGGCGCTGGCCGACAGCCGCAACTAGCGCGAGCCCACACGCAAGTCCGTGAATGGCACATTGAGGGACTTCAAGTCCCTCAATGTGCCATTCACGGACTTGCGATCTGAGCCTGACCGTCAGCCGCAGGCTGCGCGCAGCGCGTCGATCTTCTTGACGTTGCGCTGCACCCACTTGGCCACGACGCCGGCGTCCTCGATGCGTTCCTTCTGCACCTCGACGTAGGAGTCGGCCATGCCGAGCAGCGCGTTCTTGACGTGCTGGTCCTGGACGTTCCCCGCCAGCTCGCGCAGCCGCCGTTCCTTGTCCTCGGCCCGGGCCTTGAACTTGGCCGGGTCGACCAGCGGGTTCAGGTCGGCGAGCCCGAGCGCCTCCGCGCACGTGCCGACCTTGTCCGCCGTCCTGCTCCCCTGGTCGACCGCGCTGCCGACCTGGTCGCAGCCGCTCAGCAGCAGTGCGGCCGCGGCCAGCAGCGCGGCCGTGATTCCACCCCTCGTCATCCGGCCAAGGTACCGCTCAGCCCTTGACGCAGACCACCTGCTTGAGGTGCGCCACCACCTCGACCAGGTCCCTCTGCGCACGAATCACCGTATCGATGTCCTTGTACGCCGCCGGGATCTCGTCGACCACGCCGGAGTCCTTGCGGCACTCGACGCCCGCCGTCTGGGCCGCGAGGTCGTCGGCGGTGTACAGCTTCTTCGCCTTGGTCCGCGACATCCGGCGGCCCGCGCCGTGCGAAGCCGACTGGAACGACGAGTCGTTGCCCAGGCCGCGGACGATGTACGAACCGGTCCCCATGCTGCCCGGGATGATCCCGAAGTCGCCCGAGCCCGCCCGGATCGCACCCTTCCGGGTGACGAGCAGCTCGACGCCGTCGTAGGTCTCCTCGGCGACGTAGTTGTGGTGGCACGAGATCGCGTCGTCGAAGGTGACCTGCGGGAGCTCGTCACGAACCGCCTGCTTCACCAGCGCGACCATCGTGGCGCGGTTGCGCGCCGCGTAGTCCTGCGCCCAGAACAGGTCGCGCCGGTACGCCTCCATCTCCGGCGTGCCGGCGACGAACACCGCGAGGTCCCGGTCGGGCAGGTCCGCGTTGTGCGGGAGCTTGCGCGCGACGGCCATGTGCCGCTCGGCCAGCTCCTTGCCGATGTTGCGCGAACCCGAGTGCAGCATCAGCCAGACCCGGCCCTCGCCGGCGCCACCCTGCTCGAGGCAGACCTCGATGAAGTGGTTGCCGCCGCCGAGGCTGCCGATCTGCCGCGCGGCCCGGTCGTGCAGCTCCTGGACGCCGCTGTGCAGCTCGCCGAAGCCCTTCCAGAACGCGTCCCAGCCGCCGACGCCGTGCACCTTGGCCGGGTTCACGGGCGTCTTGTGCAGCCCGAAACCGACCGGCACGGCGCTTTCGACGCGGCGGCGCAGCTTGCCGAGGTCGTCCGGCAGGTCGGTCGCGGTGAGCGACGTCCGGACGGCGCTCATCCCGCAGCCGATGTCGACGCCGACGGCGGCCGGCGAGACGGCGTCGCGCATCGCGATGACGCTGCCGACGGTCGCGCCCTTGCCGTAGTGCACGTCGGGCATCACGGCGACGCCGTGCACCCACGGCAGGTTCGCGACGTTGTGCAGCTGCCGCATGGCCTGGTCTTCGACCGACGTGGGGTCCGCCCACATCCGGATCGGGACGCGGGCGCCTTCGACAGCGGTGTACATGGTTTTCCTCCCCTTGAAGTGCTTGCGGGCCCCAGGATGTCCCGGCCACCGCGAAAACACCAACGCGATTTCTTCGTGAGCAAAAAGAAATCCGCCGAGCCGGTCCTTCGTGCACAATGAGCCGACCGTCCGGGGAGGGGCGGCTGGGGGAGGATCGATCCATCGTGAAGACGTCGTGGCGCGCGCTCGTCGCCGTCGCCCTGCTGGCCGGGTTCCCGGTGCTCGTGTTCCTGGTCGTCGGCGGCCTCGCCGTGGCCGAGTACCTCTTCTTCCGGCACTCCGGCATCCTGGCGATCAAGCTCGGCATCGTCGCGGTGCCGGTGTCGTACGCCCTGCTCAAGGCCCTGTTCGCGATCGAGCGGACCCTCGGGGACACGGCGGACGGCGTGCCGGTGACGCGGGCGGACGAGCCGGCGCTGTGGGCGCTCGTCGAGGAGCTGGCCGCCGCGGTCGGCACCCGGCCGCCGGACACGATCACGCTGGTCAGCCAGGTCAACGCCGGGGTGCGCGAGCGGACCGGGTGGCTCGGGCTGCGGGTGCGGCGGCGCGAGATGTTCATCGGCGCGCAGCTGCTCGCCGGCCTGCGGCACGACCAGCTGCGTGCCCTGCTCGGGCACGAACTCGGGCACTACAGCAACCGCGACACCCGGCTGGCCGGGCTGACCTACCGCGGCCGCCGGTCGATCGAGCGCGCGCTGACCGGGCTCGGCGGCGACGGCTGGTTCGAAGGGCTGGTCCGCAGGCTGTTCGTGCTCTACGCGAAGCTGTACTTCGCCGTCTCCGCCGCGGTCTGCCGCCGTCAGGAGCTCGCCGCCGACGCCGCCGCGGCCCGCGTCGCCGGCACGACGGCGATGACCAGCGCGCTGCGTGAGATCGAAGCCCTCGACATCGCGTGGGACTTCTACTTCGACCGCTACGTCGCGATCGGCTGGGACGCCGGCTACCTGCCCGACCGGCTGGCCGGTGGCTTCCAGTCGCTGCTCGCCGACGAGGGCCGCGCCGAGGAGTTCGACCGCGTCCGGCAGAACCCGCCGGCGGAAGAGACTTCCCGCTACGACACGCATCCGCCGACGGCGGAGCGGATCGCGGCGCTCGAGGCGCTCCCGGAGGTCCCGGGGCGCCCGGACGCCGGCCACCCGGCGAGCGAAATCCTCCGCGACGCGGCTGCGACGCTGGAGGCGGCGATGGCCACCGGCCTTTCCGACAAGGCGAAGGCCAAGCGCCGCACGGACTGGGCCAGGGTGGTGGACCTCGGCGTCCGGCACTCCGTCACTCTCGAGGCGGCCAGGATCCTGGGCTCGGGGAAGACGCTGGCGCAGGCCCTCGACCTCATCGACGCCGGCCGGGCCGCCGAGCTTGCCGACCCGGAGAGTAAGCCGCCGGCGTCGGCCGGTCCCCGGGCCCAGCGCGAGTTCGCCGCCCCCTCGGTTCGCGACCGGTTGTCCACTGTGGTCAAGGCGTACCTCGCGGAAGCCGAGGTGGCGCACTGGAAGCTGTCCTGGTCCGGCCCGCCCGAATTCGTCGTCGACGAGCCTCACGGCAGCGAGCTGGCCGCGGCCCTCGACGCCGCGGCGGCCGACCACGACACCGCGCCGCTACGCCGCCTGCTGGCGGCCGTCGGCGCGCTGCCCGTCCGTTCTTGAGGAGAAACAGTGCTGTCATTGTTCAATTCCAAGCGGCGCAAGGCCGCCATCGCGCTGGTGAAGGCCGCGAAGGCCCGCGGGATGAGCGTCGAGGACTACGCGAAGACGCTCTCCCCGGAGGAACTCGCGCAGTTCGTCCCCCAGGACGACAAACCGAAGGTCGAGATGCCGGACGTCGCGCTGTGGGGTCTCCCGCCGGACAAGGAGGTGACGGCGGCGAAGTTCGTCGCCGACGCCCGCGTCGCCGAGGCTGTCACGGCCTACCGCGCCGGTGACTGGCAGCCGGCCGCCGCGCTGCTGACGGACCTCGGCACGGACTGGGACCGCCGGGCGTTCGCGGTCCAGCAGCTCGGGGACGCCGCCGCGGACGACGACGGGCCGCTGAAGGCGTGGCAGGCGTCCGGCAGCGTGGACGCGGCCGCCGTCAACGCCCAAGGCCTGGTCGCGCTGGCCTGGCAGATCCGCTCGTCGTACACCCCGGAGCACGTCTCCGAGGAGCAGTGGGCCGGGTTCTTCCGCGTGCTCGAAGACGCCGAAGCCGCGGCACACGCCGCGGTCGAAGTCGCGCCCGAAGATCCCACGCCGTGGTGCACCATGCTGATGGTCGCCCGCGGACGCCAGTACGGGAACGACGACTTCCGCGCGGTCTGGGCGGAGCTCGTGGCCCGCGACCCGCTCCACCGGCCGGCCCACGAGCAGGCGCTGCAGTACTGGTGCGCCAAGTGGTTCGGCTCGCACGAGCTGATGTTCGCGTTCGCCGACGAAGCCGTCGAAAAGGCGCCGAAGCTCGCGGGCCTGACCCTCGTCGCCGCGCACGAAGCGGAGGACAAGGGCGTCGAGGCCTGGAAGAGTGACCGGACCAAGCTGGTCCTGGACGTCGTCCTGCCCTGGCTGGACGGCGAAGGCCGGGACCACCCGGCGAACCTCCGCGACCGCGCGTACGCGGCGAAGGCGCTGGTGGCGAACGACCGGGGCAACGAGGCTGTCGAGCAGTTCAAGGTGCTCGGCGTGCACGCGGACGCGCTCGTCTGGGCCTACACCGGCCGCCCGGAACGCGAGTTCCTGAAGACGCGGTACCTGGCCTGCTACGGCGCGACCCGGCCGTGAACTCCCGCGAAGGCCCCTCACCGCGATCGGTGAGGGGCCTTCGGCGTGGTCGTCAGAGCTGCTGGGCCACCAGCTCCGCGATCTGCACGGCGTTGAGCGCCGCGCCCTTGCGAAGGTTGTCGTTCGAGACGAACAACGCCAGCCCGCGGCCGCCCTCGACACCCTGGTCGACGCGGATGCGGCCGACGTAGCTCGGGTCGTTGCCCGCCGCCTGCAGCGGGGTCGGGACCTCCGACAGCTCGACGCCCGGCGCGTGCGCCAGCAGCTCCGTCGCGCGCAGAGGCGTCAGCGGCCGCTCGAACTCCGCGTTCACCGAGATCGAGTGCCCCGAGAACACCGGCACGCGCACGCACGTGCAGGACACGCCGAGCCCCGGGATGCTCAGGATCTTGCGGCTCTCGTTGCGGAACTTCTTTTCTTCGTCCGTCTCCAGCTCACCATCGTCCACAATGGACCCGGCCAGCGGCAGGACGTTGAACGCGATCGGGCGGACGTACTTCGCCGGCTTCGGGAAGTCGATCGCCGCGCCGTCGTGGGTCAGCAGCGACGCGTGTTCCGCCGCGGCGCGAACCTGGCCGGCCAGCTCGTCCACGCCGGCCAGGCCGCTGCCGGACACCGCCTGGTAAGTCGACGCGACCAGCCGGACCAGCCCGGCCTCGTCGTGCAGCGGCTTGAGCACCGGCATCACGGCCATGGTGGTGCAGTTGGGGTTCGCGATGATCCCCTTGCGCGCCTCCTTGATGGCCTGCGGGTTGACCTCGCTGACGACCAGCGGCACGTCCGGGTCCATCCGGAACGCCGAGGAGTTGTCGATCACCGTGGCACCCGCCGCGGCGAACCGCGGCCCTTGCGCCTTCGACGTCGAACCGCCCGCGGAGAACAGCGCGATGTCCAAACCGGACGGATCCGCCGTCTCCGCGTCCTCGACCGTGATTTCGGTGTCCCGCCAGGGAAGCTTCGACCCCGCCGAGCGCGCCGAAGCGAAGTACCGCAGCTCGGCGATCGGGAACTCCCGTTCCGCCAGCAGCTTGCGCATCACCGCGCCGACCTGGCCGGTCGCGCCGACCACCCCGACCCGCAGCCCGTCCGCCATCAGCGACCACTCCCCGCGTAGACCACAGCTTCCTCGTCCCCGCCCAGCTCGAACGCGTCGTGGATCGCGCGCACGGCGTCGTCCAGCTGCGCGTCCCGGATCAGCACCGAGATCCGGATTTCCGAGGTGTTGATGATTTCGATGTTCACGCCGGCCTCGGCCAGCGCCTCGCAGAACGTCGCAGTGACACCCGGGTGCGAACGCATCCCGGCGCCGACCAGCGACACCTTGCCGACGTGGTCGTCGTAGAGGACCGACTCGAAGCCGATCTCCGCCTTGACCTTCTCCAGCTCCTTGACCGCCTTGGCGCCGTTGGCCTTCGACAGCGTGAACGTGATGTCGGTGCGACCGGAAACCGTGCTGGACACGTTCTGCAGCACCATGTCGATGTCGATCTCGGCGTCGGCGATCACGCGGAAGATCCGGGCCGCGGCACCGGTGTGGTCCGGCACCCCGGTCACCGTGATCTTGGCTTCGGAGCGGTCGTGCGCCACGCCGGTGATCAGGGCTTGTTCCACGGGGATCTCCTCGATAGAACCGGTCACCGTCGTGCCCGGCTTGTCACTGTAGGAAGAACGGACTCGGATCGGGACGCCGTAGCGGCGCGCGTACTCGACCGACCGCAGGTGCAGGATCTTCGACCCGCTCGCGGCGAGTTCGAGCATCTCTTCGTACGTGACGGTGTCGAGCTTCTTCGCGTCCGGCACCACTCGCGGGTCCGCCGTGTACACACCGTCCACATCGGAGTAGATCTCGCAGACGTCGGCGTTCAGCGCGGCGGCCAGCGCGACAGCGGTGGTGTCCGAACCGCCGCGGCCCAGCGTGGTGATGTCCTTGGTGTCCTGCGCGACGCCCTGGAAGCCCGCCACGAGCGCGATGTAGCCCTGATCGAGGGCCTCGGTGACGCGGCTGGGGGTGACGTCGATGATGCGCGCGTTACCGTGCACCGACGTCGTGACGACGCCGGCCTGCGAACCGGTGAACGACCAGGCCTCGGCGCCCTGGGCCGCGATCGCCATCGCGACCAGCGAGTTCGAGATGCGCTCACCGGCGGTGAGCAGCATGTCCATTTCCCGCTCCGGCGGCGCCGGGTTGACCTGCTGCGCCAGGTCGAGCAGCTCGTCGGTGGTGTCACCCATCGCCGAGCAGACCACGACGACGTCGTTGCCCGCCTTCTTCGTGGCGACGATCCGCTCGGCGACGCGCTTGATCCGGTCGGCACTTTCCAGCGACGATCCGCCGTACTTCTGGACCACGAGGGCCACGCCCGAACCTCCTCGCGGGCCGGGCGGCTCCCTGGTGGGCACCGGAGAGCCCCCGCGTCCCATGATTTGACCAGGAGCCTACCGGGGCTTCGGCGGCCCGCCACCCTCTTGACGTGGGGCGGACCCCGCCCGCGGGTACCGCGGAAGTAAATCTTCCGCAACACCAACGAAATGCGCGGAGCCCTTCCTCCCGAGTGATGCACAGCACTCACAGGTAACGTCTTGGCCGTGCGGAAACCAGCTGTGACGAGCGTCCCGATCGCAACCCTGATGGCGGAGCGGTGGAGCCCGCGGGCTTACGACGAGTCGGCTGCCGTCTCCCCGGAACAGGTGAGAGCCCTGCTGGAGGCGGCCCGCTGGGCGCCGTCGTTCGGCAACACCCAGCCGGCGCGCTACCTGGTGGGCGCTCGCGGCACCCCGTCGTTCGACGCGATCCTGGCGACGCTCAATTCGGGCAACCGGGCCTGGGCGCACCGGGCGAGCCTGCTGCTGATCGGCGTGATGGTGCCGACGAACGAGAAGGGCGACGTCCCGTACGCGGAGTACGGGCTCGGGCTGGCTTCGGAGAACCTCGTGCTGCAGGCGGTCGAGCTGGGGTTGATCGCCCACCAGATGGCGGGCTTTTCGCCGGAGGCGGTCAGCGCGGCGTTCTCCCTCCCGGAAGACGTCGTCCCGAAGGTGGCCATCGCGGTGGGATCACCAGCCGAGCCGGACGTGCTGGAGGAGGACTGGCGGATCGAGCGGGAGAAGGCGGACCGGGTGCGGCTGCCGCTGGCGGAGTTCGCCTTCACCGACCAGTGGGGCAAGCCGGCGCTCTAACCCGGCAGGACGACGGCCCGGTCGCGCACGCGGTCCCACGAGGCGACGGGCACGGCGGTGAGGACGTCGTCGACGGTGGTGAACCCGCCGACAGCGGTCCTGATCTCGACGATCGCTTCGGCCGTGGCGGCGTCGAGCCCGCAAACCGAGCCGATGACAGCCGCCGGCGCGTTGTTGAGGTCGACGAGCCCGCCGTCGTCGTAGTTCCGCTGCAGGTCGGGGCGGCCGACCCGGAGGTCGCGCGCGATGAGCGGGTCGCCGAGGGCCAGCTTCCGCGCCTCGGCCCGCCGCTCTCGCGCGGCCAGTGCGGCCTCAAGGGCCGGGCCTGACCCGTCGAGTCGTTCGCCGGGGGCCTGCCGGAGGATTTCACGGCGCAGCTTGGCCTGCTGAACGCAGGCGACCACGATCACGGCGATGGCCAGCGTCGCGCCGATCATGCTGGTCAGGCTGCCGGTCGCACCGACCGTCTTGCCGTTCGCATCCGTCGGCGTCAGTGCCACCAGCACACCGATCGCCACGGCGATCGCGGCGAAGAACACGGCCCGGACGTACAACGATTTCCGGCCCAGCCGGGCGGCGGCGTGCACGAACGGCACCCAGGCAAAAAGCCCGAACGAGGCGATGGTGACGACGAAATACCAAAGGCTCACGACACGGGCGACCGCGCTCGGCCTCGTTGCGACAGACGGTGAAGCGGACATGATCAGCACCCCTTCCGGCGTGCTGATATCGCCCGGCGGCGACAGTGCGTTACGAGCTCGCGCTGATCGTGATCACCGCGAAATCAGGAGGTGCCGCCCACCCGGCGGATGACCTTCGCGAGGATCCCGGACACGACGAGCCAGAAGATCGCCGCAATACCGTAGTTCACCAGGACCCGGAGCTTTCCGTCACTCGGCGTGAACAGGTCGCTGAAGCCGAGCGCCAGGCTGTCCGCCCAGGACTTGACGAACGAGACGATGCCGTTGTCCGGGTTGGCCGAGCCGACCGTGAAGATCACGTGGATCACCAGCAGCGCGGCGAAGACCAGCCCGATCCAGCGGACGATCGACGCCACCACCGAAGCCACCTTGCCCCCGGTCCGGCGCCAGTCGACGGCGGCGCGACGGGAGACGCGCGTCTCCTCCGACGACTCTGCGTGCTCACCCATGCCCGCAGTTTCGCACGGGGCCAGGCCGATTGCTACCCACAAGTAACTGACCGGGTAACGAATCCATCGCGGCCCGGCTTCCCTCAGCCCGCGTTCCCTGGTTATGGTGGGGTCGTGGCGCGTGCTCTCCTGCTTCGCTGCCGCGACGGGGCCTGACCGGACCGGCTCCCCGTCGCGGGGCTTCGTGGTGCCGGTCGCACCCGTCGAGCTGGAGACACCCCCTTTCCCATGAGCAAGATCCGCAAACCCTCCCGTACCGCGCCCGCTGACCAGCCCGCCTGGAACACCCAGCGCGGCACGTCCATGCCGGTCCACCGCTACCGCCCCTGGTACGACGTGGTCGAGAACATCGACCTGCCCGACCGCACCTGGCCCGAAAAGCGCATCGACCGCGCGCCGCTGTGGTGCGCCGTCGACCTGCGGGACGGCAACCAGGCCCTGATCGACCCGATGTCGCCCGCGCGCAAGCGCAAGTTCTTCGACCTGCTGGTCCGCATGGGCTACAAGGAGATCGAGGTCGGCTTCCCGGCCGCGTCGCAGACGGACTTCGACTTCGTCCGCGAGATCATCGACGAAGGCGCCATCCCGGACGACGTCAGCATCCAGGTGCTGACCCAGTGCCGCCACGAGCTGATCGAACGGACGTTCCAGGCCCTCGAAGGCGCGCCGCGCGCGATCGTCCACATCTACAACTCGACCTCGATCCTGCAGCGCCGCGTGGTCTTCCGTGAGGAGCGCGAAGGCATCAAGAAGATCGCGACGCAGGCCGCGGAACTGGTCGTCGAGCTGGCCGCGAAGCAGCCCGACACCGACTTCCGGTTCCAGTACTCGCCCGAGTCCTACACCGGCACCGAGCTGTCCTACGCGCTCGAGGTCTGCAACGCCGTCACCGAAATCTGGCAGCCGACGCCCGAGAAGCCGGTGATCCTGAACCTGCCGGCGACCGTCGAGATGGCCACGCCGAACGTCTACGCCGACTCGATCGAGTGGATGAGCCGGAACCTGGCCCGCCGCGACTCGGTGATCCTGTCGCTGCACCCGCACAACGACCGCGGCACCGGCATCGCCGCCGCCGAGCTGGGCTACCAGGCCGGCGCCGACCGCATCGAGGGCTGCCTGTTCGGCAACGGCGAGCGCACCGGCAACGTCGACCTGGTCGCGCTGGGCATGAACCTCTACAGCCAGGGCATCGACCCGCAGATCGACTTCTCCGACATGGACGAGATCAAGCGGACGGTCGAGTACTGCAACCAGCTGCCGGTGCCCGAACGCTCGCCGTGGGGCGGCGACCTGGTGTTCACCGCCTTCTCGGGCTCGCACCAGGACGCGATCAACAAGGGCCTCGACGCGCTGAAGGACGCCGCCGACAAGCAGGGCGTCCCGATCGACGAGTACCCGTGGGAGGTGCCGTACCTGCCGATCGACCCGAAGGACGTCGGCCGCACGTACGAGGCCGTGATCCGGGTGAACTCGCAGTCCGGCAAGGGCGGCGTCGCCTACATCATGAAGGCCGAGCACCAGCTCGACCTGCCGCGGCGCCTGCAGATCGAGTTCTCGAAGGTCATCCAGCGCTACACGGACTCCGAGGGCGGCGAGGTCGACCCGACGACGATGTACAACGCCTTCTCGGCCGAGTACCTGGAGCTGAAGACGCCGCTGGAGCTGGTCCGCCAGCACGTCCGAGACAACGGCGACGGCGAGTACGACATCACCGCGACCGTCCGTGTGGAGGGTGACGAGCACGAGATCACCGGCCGCGGCAACGGCCCGATCGCGGCGTTCTTCGACGCGCTGTCGACGGTCGGCTTCGACCTGCGGCTCCTGGACTACAGCGAGCACACGCTCTCGCCGGGCGACGACGCGCGCGCCGCGTCGTACATCGAGTGCGCGATCTCGGACCGCGTGTTCTGGGGCATCGGGATCGACGCGTCGATCGTCACGGCGTCGCTGCGCGCGGTCGTCTCGGCGGTGAACCGCGCCAACCGGTAGCCGAGTCTGTGCGCCGCCTGTCGGGTTCCTGTGAGTACCCGGTGATCAGGAGTTTTCCGGGCCCGGCAGGCGGTTAATGGAAGCGTGGACGGATCGACGGCGGGACTGGTGCTGCTGTTCGTCGTCTCGCTGGTGCCGCTGCTGCCCACCGAGGTGACACTTCTCGGCATGGGCATCGCGGCGGCACAGGGCGGGACGTCGCTCGCACTGGTGATCGCCGTGGCGAGTGCCGGGTGCCTGGCGTCCGACCAGGCGCTCTACGCCCTCGGCCGGTTCGGTGGCCGGGCGGCGCTGGACCGGCTGAGCCGGCGGAAGAAGTTCGCCGCCGGCCTCGGCCGGCTCGACGGCCGGCTGCAGCGCCATCCCCGTCCGGTGCTGGTGATCGCCCGCTGGCTGCCGTCGGGCGGGACGATCGGCGCCCTCCTCGCCGGATCGCTCCGGTGGCCGATGGCGGAGTTCTTCCCCGCCTCGGCCATTGGCGTCACACTCTGGACGTCGTACGTGGCCTTCCTCGGCTACGCGGGCGGCCGGATGGTCACCGAACCCGGGATCAGCCTGCTGCTCTCCCTCGGCGTGGCCCTGATCCTGGGCTCGGCGATCACCTACGGCATGAAGCGCAGCGCTGTGACAACCGGAGCTCCGCTCCGGGCCGGGGGCTCCGCCACCCGGACCCCCTTAAGCAGTTAAAGCGATTTGACGGCTTCCAGCAGCTGCGCGGGCTCAGTGCGGGTCGTGTAGTCCGGGTGGACGTCGACGAACCGGATCACCCGGTCGCGGTCGACCACCACGACCGACGGATGGGCCAGCTCCCAGCCGCCGTTGTGCTTGTCGAGGTCGGCGCCGATCTTGGCCATCGTCGGACGCACGTTCTCGCCGACCGTGAACGTCAGCCCGAACGCGCGGGCGACGACGTTGCCGACGTCCGAGAGCACCGGGAAGCCCAGCTCGTTGGACTCCTTCACGGCCGCCGAGCCGTCCGGCAGCTGCGGGCTGATCGCGGCCAGGCGAGCCCCGTACTTCCCCAGCTCGGGAACCACTTCGGCCTGGTACGCCCGCAGCGTCAGGTTGCAGTACGGGCACCACTGCCCGCGGTAGAAAACCAGGACGGCCGGGCCGTCGGCGGTCAGGTCGCCGAGGCTGACGGCGGTGCCGTCGGCGTCCGGCAGCGTGAAGCCGGCGGCCGTCGTGCCGACCCCGGCGAACTTCGCCGGGTCCGCCGAGCCGACGAGATCGCGCTGGTGCTCGACCAGCACGTCGGCGATCTCGGCGGGCGCCACGTTCCGCAGGTTCGCGCGGATGCCGGACAGGCCTTGGTCGAGAGTCATGGATTCCCCCAGCTTGTTGTACTGATCGGTACAGTACGACTGACTGTACTATTCAGTACATGGAGGCGCAAGCGGTGGCCACGACCCCACGCGGCAAGCGGACCCGCGACGCGATCGTCGACGCGGCGGCCCAGCTGATGTACTTCGACGGCGTCGCGGGCACGAGCGTCGACAAGGTGCTCGCCAAGAGCGGCGCCGGAAAATCGCAGATGTACCACTACTTCAAGAACAAGGAGCAGCTGGTCGCGGCCGTGATCGACCGGTACCTCGAGCAGATCCTCGGCAACCAGCCCGCGATCTTCGAGCTGCGCTCCTGGACCGATTTCGAGACGTGGACCGAGCAGATCCTGGACATCCACCGCCGCGCGGGCGGGCCGATCGCCTGCCCGCTGGGCAACCTCGCCGGAGAGGTGGGCGACAACCCGAAGCTCGCGCCGCTCGTCGACCAGGCGTACCGGAAATGGGAGTCGTACCTGGAGCAAGGCCTGACCGCGTTGCGGGACAAGGGAGAACTCGCGCCCGGCGCCGACCCGGCGCGGCTGGCCCAGGCCGCGATGACGTCCGTCCAAGGTGGACTGTTGCTGGCCCAC
The DNA here is from genome assembly GCF_000384295.1 of Amycolatopsis balhimycina FH 1894. Classification (NCBI taxonomy): domain Bacteria; kingdom Bacillati; phylum Actinomycetota; class Actinomycetes; order Pseudonocardiales; family Pseudonocardiaceae; genus Amycolatopsis; species Amycolatopsis balhimycina. Next base: position 4,746,098 of record NZ_KB913037.1, read on the forward strand.
ATCCGGCACGACATCACGCCACTCGAGGACGCCCTGCGGATCGCGCTGACGCACCTCCACAGCTTCAGGCCGTGAGCTGGGCGACCTCCGCGCGCAGCTCGTCGATCACCTTGGCGACGGCCGGGCGCTGCAGCGCACCGGTGCGGCAGACCGCCTCGATGAGCCGGGCCGCGCGGATGCCCGCGAGGGGCCGCCCGACCAGGCCACTGCCGCGACTACTGTCCATTGTGTACCTCGGCAGCAGCGCGATTCCGTGGCCCGCGGCGACCAGCCGCTCGGTGATCCGGAAGTCGTTGATCCGCTGCACCACGATCGGCCGCACCCCGGTGCGGATCGTCAGCGAGCGCAGCACGTCGTCCACCGGGAAACCGAAGTCGACGCTGATCCAGCGTTCGTCCGCCAGGTCGGCCAGCTCGACGCGACGCCGGCCGGCAAGCCGGTGGCCGGCCGGCAGCGCGACGTCGAGCGGCTCACGCAGCAGCGGCACGACGTCGAGGCGCCCGGAATCGAACTCCGGCGCGTGCTCGTCGCGGTGCGCCACGACGACGTCGTAGTCCGCGACCAGGCCGGGCACCTCCGCCGGCGTCATGTCGACATCGCGGACGTCGACCTCCAAGCCGTCGTACCCGGCGACGCGGGTCAGCAGCCCCGGCAGCAGCATCAGCCCGGCCGACTGGAAGATCGCGATCCGCACCCGCCCGCGCGGCGCGCTGCGGTAGGTGTCCAGCTCGGACTCGGCCCGCTCGAGCGCGGCGAGCACCTCGTCGGCGCGGGCGACCAGCGCGCGGCCGGCGTCGGTCAGCCGCAGGCCGCGGCCCGCCGGTTCGGTGAGCGGCAGGCCGACCTCGCCCTGCAGCGCGCGCAGCTGCTGCGAAACCGCCGACGGCGTGCAGTGCAGCGCCCGCGCGGCCGCCGTCACGCTCCCGCGGTCGGCGAACTCCCGCAGCGTGCGCAGGCGACCCAGGTCCATGGCGCCAGCGTACGTGAAGCACTGCTACAAGGTTCCTGCAGATATTCTCGCTGGTCCTTCAACGTCAAGGTTGCCAGAGTGAAGGCATGCCAGCTCGCGATCGTCTTCTCGCCGTGCTCGTCGCCGTCCTCTGGGGCCTGAACTTCCTCGCCATCCACGCCACGCTCGGCCAGTTCCCGCCGGTGTTCGCGGGTGCGCTGCGGTTCGCCGTGATCGCCATCCCGACGATCCTGTTCGTGCCGTGGCCGAAGGTGCCGGTGCGGCACCTGCTCGGCTACGGCCTCGGCTTCGGCACCGGGCAGTTCGCGTTCCTGTTCATCGCGATGGACACCGGGATGCCGACCGGGCTCGCGTCGCTGGTGCTGCAGGCTTCGGCGCCGTTCACGGTGCTCCTCGGCGCCGTCTTCCTGCGCGAACGCGTCACGCCGTACCAGCTCGCCGGGATCACGCTCGCGGTGGCAGGGATGGCCATGATCGCGTGGCAGCGGTCCGCGCACGCGGCTCTGTTGCCGATGGTCCTGACGTTGCTGGCCGCGCTGAGCTGGGCGTTCGGCAACCTCAGCACGCGGAAGGCGAAGCCGGACAACCCGCTGCACTTCACGCTGTGGATGTCGGTGGTGCCGCCGCTGCCGATGTTCGCGCTTTCGCTGGTCATGGAAGGCCCGGCCGCGCAGTGGCGTTCGCTGACGACGCTCGGGACGCCGACAGGCCTGACCGCGCTCGGCGGCCTGGCCTACGTCGTGCTGATCGGCACCGTCGTCGGCTCGGGCCTGTGGACGACGCTGATGCGCCGCAACCCGGCCGGCGTGGTGTCGCCGTTCTCGCTGCTGGTGCCGGTGGTCGGGCTGACGGCGTCGTTCGCGCTGCTGGGCGAGCGGCCGAGCGGCCTGGAGATCGTCGCCGCGCTGGTCGTGATCGGCGGCGTGCTCCTGGGCTCGTTGCGGCCGGCGCCCAAGCGCGAACTCGTCACCGTCTAGGCGGCAGTCTCTTCCTGCTTTTCCTCTTCTTCGTGCTTGCGGCCGAGGCGCTTCTTCATGACGAAGAAGACGACGCCGCCGAGGACGATCGCGGCGACCAGGCCGTACTTGGAGAAGTTGCCGAGCCACTCTTCGGCGACGACACCGAGGTAGTAGACGGCCGCGGTGGTGCCGCCCGCCCACACGATGCCGCCGGCGGCGTTCGCCAGCAGGAACTTCGGGTAGTGCATGCGCAGCGACCCGGCGAGCGGCCCGGCGAGGATGCGCAGGAACGCGATGAACCGGCCGAGGAAGACGGCCCAGACACCGCGTTTGTTGAAGATGCGTTCGGCGTTGGCGATGTGTGTCGGCCCGAAGTGTTTCGGGAATTTCCGGCCGGCCCAGGCGAACAGCCGTTGTCCCCCGGTTTTCCCGATCAGGTAACCGATGCTGTCGCCGATGATGGCGCCGGCACTGGCCAGGATGCCGATCCACAGCGGGTTCAGGTTGCTGTGCTGCGAGGCCAGCAGCGCCGCGCTGACCAGCACGATCTCGCCGGGGAGCGGGATACCGAGGCTCTCGATCATGATCACGGCACCGACGATCAGGTACACCGAAAGCGGCGGGATCGCCTCCAGCCATTGGTCGATGTGCACTGCTCGTACCCCCTGGGTTCCGGAATCGCTTTTCCGCAGAGTACCGGGGGCGGCGCGCTGCGGGCGGCCTACTCAAGTATGGGTCCAGGTCCTCCTTCAGGCGGGGGTCCGGAGTTGTCCACATGGGGGTGACGCCTGTGGACAACTCCGGCCGCCGCGGTCAGCGGCCGGCCAAGGCCGCCGCCCGGGAGCGCAGGTACGCCTGCTCCGGCAGGCTCAACGTCCGCCCGGCCGCGGCCGTGTACGCCTCCCGCGCCCCCTCGAAGTCGCCCGTCGACTCCAGCAGGTGGGCGCGCACCGCGTCCACCCGGTGGTGCACGGCCAACGCCGGGTCCGCGGCCACCGACGACAGCTCCGCCAGCCCCGCCGCGGGGCCGTGGACCTGGGCGAACGCCACCACCCGGTTCAACGTCACCATCGGGCCCGGTGCCACCACCCCCAGCAGGTCGTACAGCGTCAGGATCTCCGCCCAGTCCGTTTCCTCCGTCGAGGGTGCCTCGTCGTGGACCGTCGCGATCGCCGCCTGCAGCTGGTAGGGGCCCACCGGTGCCGAGGACAACGCCGCCGTGATCAGCGCGACGCCCTCCTTGATGAACTCGCCGTTCCAGCGGGACCGGTCCTGCTGTGCCAGCGGCACCAGCGCGCCCGTCTCGGACACCCGGGCCGGGCGGCGGGCTTCCGTCAACAGCATCAGCGCCAGCAGGCCCGTGACCTCGCCGTCCGCCGGCAGTGAGGCATGCAGCTGACGGGCCAGGCGGATCGCCTCCGTCGTCAGCTCGACGCGGTTCAGCACGTCGCCCGAGCTCGCCGTGTGGCCCTCCGTGAAGATCAGGTACAGCACCTGCAGCACCGCGGCCAGGCGCGCCGGGCGTTCCGACGCCGGCAACGCGAACCGCTCGCCGCGCAGTGACCGTTTCGCGCGGCTGATCCGCTGGCCGATCGTCGCCTCCGGGACCAGGAACGCCCGCGCGATCTCCGCCGTCGTCAGGCCGCCCACCGCGCGCAGCGTCAGCGCCACCTGCGACGGCTGCGTCAGCGACGGGTGGCAGCACAGCAGCAGCAACGTCAGCGTGTCGTCGACCCCGGAGACCGGTGACGGGTCCGGTTGCGAAGCCACCGCCTCTTCACGCCGCTGCCGTGCCGTGTCGCTGCGCCACTGCTCGATGCGACGCCGGGACGCCGTCGTGATCAGCCACCCTTTCGGGTGGTCCGGGATCCCCGAAGACGGCCACTGCTGCGACGCCGCCAGCAGTGCCTCCTGGACGGCGTCCTCGCACGCGTCGAAGTCGCCGTACCGCCGGGCCAGCGCCGCGAGGACCTGGGGCGCGAGCGAACGCAGGAGATCCGGGATCACAGGTCCGTCCCGTGCAGCCCCATCACCGGCCGCACCTCCACCACCCCGAACGATGCCTCCGGGATCCGCGCGGCGATCTCCAGCGCCCGGTCGAGATCCGCGCAGTCCAGCAGGTAGAAGCCGGCGAGGAACTCCTTGGCCTCCGCGAACGGCCCGTCGGTCGTCAGCGGGGCGCCCCCGGAGACGCTGACCCGCTTCGTCAGTTCCGGGAACGCGAGCCGCTCGGAGACGATACGTTCCCCGGACGCGTCGAGGTCGTCGTTGAGCTGCTGGTAGTAGGCGAGCCCGGCCGCCTGCTGCTCGTCGCTCATCCCGGCCCACGCCGCGCGGGACTCCGGGTTGCCGTAGATCAGGACCACGTATTTCACGAACGCCTCCCGCTGGATGTCGAAATCCGCGTGGCGGCGCCTACGTCCCCTCCGAACGGCACCACCACTTCAGGAGGATGGCATGACCGAGCACGACGAGAAGCAGATCCGCGAACTGATGTCGGCCCGTGCGGAGGCGATGACGAAGCGTGACGCCGAGGGGCTCGCCCGGCAGTACGTGCCCGGCGTCGTCGCCTTCACCCTGGCCCCGCCGCTCGTGCACCACGGCGAAGACGTCGAAGCCCGCAAGGCCTGGTTCGCGAGCTTCGACGGCCCGATCGAGTACGAAATCCGCGACCTCGAGGTCACCGTCGGCGGCGACATCGCCTACAGCCACGCCCTCAACCGGCTCTCGACGACGCCGAAGGGGCTGCCGCAGCCGTTCGAGCTGTGGTTCCGCTCCACCGTCTGCTTCCGCAAGGAGGACGGCGAGTGGCGGATCACCCACGTGCACGACTCGACGCCGTTCTACATGGACGGCACCATGAGCGCGGCGCTGGACCTCAAGCCCTGAAACGAGATGGCCGGCCGGGGAAACCCGGCCGGCCATTCGCTAGAGGATCTCGGCGGACGTGCCGATGTCCGGCGGGCCCAGGTCGGGGTTCAGCGCCCCGGTGAGCTCCACCAGCTCCGGCTCCACCTCGTGCGGCTGGATGCGCCCGTCGCGGATGTCCTCCGCGTAGTGGCACGCCACCCGGTGACCGCCGCCGATTTCACGCAGCTGCGGGCGGTCGGTGTCGCACAGGCTCGCCTGCTTCCACGGGCAGCGCGTGTGGAACCGGCAACCCGACGGCGGGTTCGCCGGCGAGGGCAGGTCACCGGCGAGCAGGATCTGCTCGCGGGTGTCCTCGACCTGCGGGTCCGGTACCGGGATGGCCGACAGCAGCGCCCGCGTGTACGGGTGCAGCGGATCCCGGTACAGCGAGTCCGCGTCGGTCTCCTCGACCAGCGCACCCAGGTACATCACGCCGATGCGGTCGGAGATGTGCCGCACCACCGCGAGGTCGTGCGCGATCACGACGTAGGTCAGCCCGAGCTGCTGCTGCAGGTCCTCCAGCAGGTTCACCACCTGGGCCTGCACCGAAACGTCCAGTGCGGACACCGGCTCGTCGGCGACGATCAGGTCCGGCTCCACGGCCAGTGCCCGCGCGATGCCGATGCGCTGGCGCTGCCCGCCCGAGAACTCGTGCGGGTACTTCCGCAACGACGTCTCCGGCAGGCCGACCGCGGACAGCAGCTGCCGCAGCCGCCGCTGGGTCGTTTCCTTGTCCTTGTCGAGGCCGTGCGCGTGCATGCCCTCGAGCAGGATGGACTCGACCGACTGGCGGGGGTCCAGGCTGGACAGCGGGTCCTGGAAGATCATCTGCATCCGGCGCCGGGCCTTCCGCAGTTCCTCCCCCTTGAGGTGAGCGACGTCCGTGCCGTCGAACACCACGTGGCCGTCGGTCGGCTCGTTCAGCCGCAGGATCGCGCGGCCCAGCGTGGACTTGCCGCAGCCGGACTCGCCCACCAGTCCGTACGTCTCGCCGCGGCGGATGGCCAGGTCGACACCGTCGACCGCGTAGACGTGGCCGACCGTCCGGTCGAACACGACACCGCTCTTGATCGGGAAGTGCACCTTGAGGCCGGTGACCTCGAGGAGCACGTCACCACCGGGACGGGTCATCGGGTTCCTCCTCCCGCGGCGACCGCGGGCCGCACGGGGTTGTGACAGCGCAGCAGCCCGCCCTGGTCGGGCACCAGCCGCGGCTGGACCTCACGGCAGACCGGCAGCGCGTTCGGGCAGCGCGGGGCGAACGCGCACCCGTGGTCCCACGGGATGTTGTCGGCCACCGAACCCCGGATGGGGATCAGCTTCTCGCCACGGCCCGCGTCCAGGCGCGGGATCGACGCGAGCAGGCCGTGGGTGTACGGGTGCCGCGGCTCGGCGAACAGCTGGTGCCGCTGCGCCCGCTCGACGATCTTGCCGCCGTAGAGCACGTTGACCTCGTCGCACAGCCCGGCGACGACGCCGAGGTCGTGCGTGATCATGATCAGCGCGGTACCGGTGTCCTGCACCAGTTCCCGCAGCAGCGCCAGGATCTGCGCCTGGATGGTGACGTCCAGCGCCGTGGTCGGCTCGTCGGCGATGAGCAGCCGCGGGCGGCACGCCAGCGCGATCGCGATCAGCGCGCGCTGCCGCATCCCGCCGGAAAGCTGGTGCGGGTACTCGGAAAGCCGCCGTGACGGGTCCGGGATGCCGACCTTGCCCAGCAGGTCCGCCGCTTCGACGGACGCCGCCTTGCGCGACATCCCGCGGTGGCGCTCCAGCACCTCGGTGATCTGCAGCCCGATCGGGATGACCGGGTTCAGCGACGACAGCGGGTCCTGGAACACCATGCCGAGGTCGCGGCCGCGGCGGTCGCGCATGTCCTTGTCGGACAGCTTGAGCAGGTCGGTGCCTTCGAACCGCACCGAGCCGCTGACCTTGTTGCCGCGCCGGGCGAGCAGCCGCATGATCGCCAGCGACGTCACGGACTTGCCGCAGCCGGACTCGCCGACCAGGCCGACCGTCTGGCCCGGTTCGACGTCGAAGCTGAGGCCGTCCACCGCGGTGAACGGCCGCTCGCCACGGCGGACGAAGTCGACCTTCAGGTCGCGGACTTCAAGGAGTGCCATGGGTTCTCACCGCCTGTTCTTCGGGTCGAGGGCTTCGCGGAGTGACTCGCCGAGCAGCGTGAACCCGAGCGCGACGACGATGATCGCGATCGCCGGGTAGTACGCGAGCTCCGGGCGGACGTCGAGGAACTGGTGCGAGGCCTTGCCCAGCATCAGCCCCCACTCCGCCCGCGACGGGTCCGGGTCGCCCAGACCGAGGAACGACAGCGCCGCGGCCTCCAGGATGGACGTCGCCAGCGTCAGCGTCGCCTGCACGATCACCGGGCTGAGCGAGTTCGGCAGCATGTGCCGGAACACGATCGTCCCGCGTTTCACCCCGAGCGACGTCGCCGCGAGCACGTGGTCGGCGTCGCGTTGCGAGAGCATGGAACCGCGCAGCAACCGGGCGAAGATCGGCACGCCGATCATCGACACGGCCAGGATCACCGTCCACTGGCTCGGCTTCGCGAACAGCGCCGCGATGGAAATGGCCAGCAGCAGCGACGGGAACGACAGCATGACGTCGACCAGTCGCATGAGGACGGTGTCGACCCAGCCGCCGAACGCGCCCGCGACCCCGCCGATGATGACGCCGAGCAGCACCCCGACGAGGGTCGCGAGCACACCCACGATCAGCGTCTGCTGGGCGCCGGCGATCAGCCGCGACAGGAAGTCGCGGCCGAAGTCGTCCACGCCGAGCGGGAACCCGGCCTGTGCGCCCGGGATGTGGTTCGGCCGGATCTGGTCGCCGAGGTACTGGACGTTCGGGTCCTTCGGCTCCAGCAAGGGCGCGAAGATCGCGATGATCAGGAACAGGCCGGTGATGACCCCGCCGGTGATCGCGACCGGGCTGCGCAGCATCCGGCGGATCGCTTCGCCGCCGAGGCTGCGCCCGCTCGCCGCGGCGAGCTTGTCGATCGGTTCCTTCTTCTTGCTCAGCAGAGTGTTCATCGCACACGCACCCTCGGGTCGATGATCCCGTACGAGATGTCGACCAGCATGTTCACCAGCACGTAGATCACCGCACCGAACAGCAGCAGTGCCTGCAGCCGGGGGTAGTCACGCCGTTCGATGCCTTCGGCCAGCAGGAACCCGAGGCCGCGGAAGTTGAACACCCGCTCGGTCAGCACCGCACCGCCGAGCAGCGCGCCGGTCTGCAGGCCGATGGTGGTGACCACCGGGAGCAGGCCGTTGCGCAGCACGTGCCGGCGGCGCACCACCGGCTGGGTCAGGCCCTTCGAGTTCGCCGTGCGGACGAAGTCCTCGTTGAGGACGTCGAGCACGGACGCGCGGGTGATCCGGGTGATCACCGCGAGCGGGATCGTGGCGAGCGCGAGCGCCGGCAGGATCAGGTGCCGGATCGCGTCCCAGACGGCGTCCCACTCGCTCGTCATGATGCCGTCGAGGATGGCGAAGTTGGTGATGGCCGTGGCGTCGAGCCCCGCGGCCTGCCGTCCCTGCGAAGGCAGGCCCAGCGGGGCCGCCAAGACGTCCTGCATCATGTAGCCGAGGAAGAAGACCGGCACCGCGACGCCGATCAGGCTCAGCACGATCACGCCGTTGTCGATCGCACCGCCGCGGTAGCGGGCCGACAGGTAGCCGGCGGGGATGCCGACGACGATCGCGATGATCATCGCGGACAGGCCGAGCTCGATGGTGGCGGGCAGGAACGTGACGATCTCGCCGCCGACCGGCTGGGTCGAGACCAGCGAGTTGCCGAAGTCGCCGGTGAGCGCCCGGCCGAGGAACTTGAAGTACTGCAGGAAGATCGGCTGATCAAGCCCCAGTACGCGGTTGAGGTCGGCGACCTTCTCGGGCGTTGCCTTGTCACCCAGCAGCGCGGTGGCGGGGCCGCCGGGCAGGGAACGCAACCATGCGAAGACCAGAATGGACAGGATGAAGAGCGTCGGGATCGCTTGTAGCAGCCGACGCACGATAAATCGGAGCACGTGCAGTCCTTTGTGCCAGCCCGGGAATCAGGCGCAGGGGGTGGGTGCGGTAGCACCCACCCCCTGCCGGCTGAGAGTCAGATCAGTTGACGGTCACGGTGTTGAAGCGCTCGTCGGTGAGCGGGCTCGCCACCAGACCCTTGACCTTCGGGCCGACCACGATCGCCGGCGTCGGGTACGCGATCGGGATCGCCGGGAGGAAGTCCATGATCTGCTTGTTGACTTCCTGGTACGCCTTGGCGTGCGCGTCACCGGCAGGCGACGCGTCCGCGGCGGCGAGAGCCGAGAACAGCTGCGGGTTGCTGAAGCCGAACTCCTTCTTCTCGCGGCCGAAGAACGTGCCGACGAAGTTGCCGGCGTCGTTGTAGTCACCGGTCCAGCCGAGCAGGTGCAGGTCCTGCTTGCCGAACTTCTGCACGTCGTCCTTGTAGCCACCGTTCCACGGCTCGGCGTGCGCCTCGACGTTGATGCCGATCCGCTTCAGGTCCTCGGAGATCGCCGTGAAGGTGTCCGCCGGGTTCGGCATGTACGGCCGGCTGACCTCGGTCGGGTAGTAGAACTTCACGGTCATACCCTCGGCGCCGGCCGCCTTCAGCAGCTCCTTCGCCTTGTTCTGGTCGTACGGGTACTTCGTGACGTCGTCGGTGTAGCCCGAGATGACCTTCGGGACGAACTCGGTCGCGACCTCGGAACCCTCGGCCAGCTTGCTCTTCACGAACTGCTCGCGGTTGATGCCGTAGGCCAGCGCCTGGCGGACCCGCGGGTCCTTCAGCTTCGGGTTGTTGGCCTGGTTGATGCCCAGGTACAGCACGTTGAACGACGGGCGGATGAGCACCTGCTCGTTGTCCGCGCGCAGCAGGCCGTAGTCCGCCGGGTTCGGGTAGTCGAAGCCGTGGATGTCGCCGGCCTTCAGCGCCTGCTTGCGGGCGTTCTCGTCCGGGATGACCTTGAAGATCAGCTTGTCGAGCTTCGCCGGCGACGGGCTGGTGTCGTTCTTCACCAGGGTGATCTCACCCTTGGCCTGGTCCCAGCTGTCGAACTTGAACGGGCCGGTACCGACCGGGTGCTTGTTCGCGTACTCGCTGTAAGTGAACGAGTCACCGCTCTGGGTCACCGTGTCGCCGTTGTACTGCTTGATCGCGGTCGGGCTCTGGATCGCGAACGACGGCAGCGTGAACGCGGCCGGGAAGGCGCCCTTGGCCTTGTTGAGGTTGAGGACCGCGGTCGCCGGGTCCTTGGCCTCACAGCTCTTGTAGACCGGGTCGCCCGCCGCGTCGCCCTCGTTCTTGGCGAAGCCCTCGAAGACGTCGCCGTAGTAGATCATCTGGCTCTGGGCGGCGGCGCCCTTCATGTTGAACCAGCGGTTGAAGTTGGCGCAGACCGCCTCGGCGTCCATCGGGGTGCCGTCGGAGAACTTCACGCCGGACTTGAGCGAGAACGTCCAGGTCTTGCCGTCGTTGCTCGACTCCCACTTCTCGGCGAGGGAGGGCTCGAGGTCGGCGGTGCCCGGCTTGTTCTGGATCAGCGTGTCGAAGATCTGCCGCGTGATCCGGAAGGTCTCACCCTCGTCGTTGAAGGCGGGGTCGAACAGCTTCGGGTTACCGGCCGCGCCGAAGATCATCGTGCCCCCGGAACCACCCCCCGCGCCTTCTTCACGCTTGGATTCCGCACAGGCGGACAGCGAAACCGCGAGCGCGCCGGCGAGCCCGATCAGGGCCACGCGGCGTGTTCGGGTCAGCCGCAATTGCTGCATCTGGCACCCCTTGGGAGATGTTCGGGTTCAAAGTCACCGTCCGGTCGGTCAGGAACTCGACGGACGGTCGGTGTGCCCGCCGACACTAGCGGGAACTCGGCCCGCACTTAAGCACGTGAGGTTACGATCGCGCTACGTGGACGCCGATTTGACCGCAATGTGTCCGTTAATCACGACGGAATGTGACCATTTCTGGCTTACGGCGGCATCTGGCGCCGGATCGCTAACTCACATGGCGGTACCCACGTTAGTCCGGTCGTGTCTTCGCGGACAATCCTCTTGATCGATCCAGGCCTCCTCGCACACGGAGGGTGAAGGGCCCGGCGCCTACGAAAGCCGGGTGTCGGCGGCCTCGGAAGTGCCGTCGACGGCGAACCAGCCGCGCTCGAACCGTTGCCAGCGCTCTAATTCGGCCTGTGCGCCCTCGCCGTCGCGCGCGACGGTCTTGGCCAGCCGCTCGGCCTCGGAGCCGCCGGAGAGCCAGCAGAGGCCGGAAAGAAGGGGTCTTACCGAAGTGCGGCCGCTCGACACGCCTTCCAGCACCAGGACATCCGGCACGGCCACCCGGACGAGCTCACCCGGCCGGGGCACACCAGTGGACCAGTCCATTCGCCGGTAGGCGCCGGCCACGCCGTCGGCGAGGGGACGCAGGACGCCGTCGACAAGCCGCGGCCACCACGCGACCGGGTCGTCCCAAGTGGCGAAGGCGTCGGTGCTGACGAGGGCCGTCCGGCACCCGCGAGCCCGCAGTCCGGCGACGACCTGGGCGGCCAGCGTGGACTTGCCGGCACCCGAGGGACCGTCGATGGCCAGCACCCGCACCCGGCCGAGCCGGGCGGGTGCGGCGAGGAGGGCTTCGATCAGCGCATCACTTGCTGACGCGCTCGACCTCCGGGAGCCCTTTGACGTCGTCGGGCGCCGCCGTCTTCGCCTCCAGCTCGACGATCCGGCGCTCCAGCTCGCGCTTGGCGTCCTCGAGTTCGCAGCGCAGCAACGCGGTCTCCTCGACCGACGTCCGCACCTCTTCCTCCAGGTGCCCGACCTCGGTGGACAGGTGCAGCGACACCAGCGCCAGCACGACGCCGGCGAGGAGGAACACGAAGTTCGACGGGGTTTCCACCCCGGTCAGCCGGGCCAGGAACTGCGCGGCCGACGGGATCGCGGCCAGCACCACGACACCGATGGCGACGACCAGCCACACACCCGCGTACTTCTCCCGCAGCTTGCGCCGCCGCATCATCTCGATGACGACGAAGAGCACCAGGCAAGCGATGACGATGCTGAGGATGCGCCAACCGGCCATCTTCCCAAGCTCCTTATGCCGAGTCTGAGGAGTCGACCGCGGGGCGGCGGCGGACCAGCGCGAGCAGCAGCGCGAGCCCGGCGCGGCCCAGGTAAACGGCCGACTTGACGGGCGAGTGGCTGGGCGTGCCGCCCGCGCGCTCGCGCATGATGACCGGGATCTCCTTGATGGTCAGCTTGGCCCGGATGGCCATGACCAGCGATTCCACCGTGTCGCCGAGGTACTCCGCCGGGTAGTAGCCGGCGAACAGCCGGATCGCGCGCGGACCCATCGCCTTGAACCCCGACGTGACGTCGGTGAGCCGCGTCTTCGCCAGCCGCGAGAACACCAGCGACAGCGCGACCATGGCGTACTTGCGCGGCCCGCTGGCCTTGTACGCGCCCTTGCCGGCGAACCGGGAGCCGATCACGATGTCCGCGTCGTCCAGGCCGCGCAGCAGCGCGTCCAGCTCGTCCGGGTCGTGCTGGCCGTCGGCGTCCACCTGCACGACGACGTCGTAGCCGCGGGCGGCGGCGTACCGGAAGCCGGTGCGCATCGCGCCCCCGACACCGAGGTTCACGGCCAGCCGGGCCACTTCGGCCCCGGCGGCGCGGGCCAGCCTGGCGGTGTCGTCGACCGAGCCGTCGTCGACGACCAGCAGATCGCCGTCCGGCAGAGCCCGCTTCACCTGCTCGATGACCGAAGCGACGCTCGCCGATTCGTTGAGAGCGGGCATCACGATGAGCACCCGGCGGCTGGTCACCGAGGTCACGGAGGTCACAGACACGCGATCACTTTAGCCTTTCCTTCTGGGGTCAAACCCCAGACCCCAGCCAAGGGGCAAGCCCCCTGGACCCCCGAAAGCCGATGGGTCACTGCCCGTTACCGGCTGTGGACCCAGGCGCGGCACCGGAGGTGACGACGCCCTGCTGCCCCTCGATCTCGTAGATCGAGGCCCCGGCGTTGCGGAAGACCAGCTTGAAGCCGGGGGTGACGTCGAGGTTCTTGAGGCCGACGTCGTTCGGCCGGTCCGCCATGACCTTGCCCTTGCCGACGAACGCGTACCGGACCTTCAGGTCGGTGAGCGCCTTGCGGACCCGGGGGTACTTGCCCAGGTCGTTGGCGAACACGCTCAGGTACTGTTCGTCGGTGTTCGTGCCCTTGTCCGAACCGTAGAAGCTCCACTGCGTCGGCATCACGCCCGCCAGCGCGTACATCCACACCGAGCCGTCGATCCGGTCGTTCAGCACGCGCTCGCCGGGCTTGGTGTGCGCGGCGAGCCAGCCGAACGCGGCCTCTTCGTCCTTGCTGACGGTCGGGCTGTCGTTGTAGGCGTAGTGCACGCGAGCGGCGTTGCGGCCGACGTAACCGCCGCGGCTGAGGCCGCCGACGACCAGCGCGATCAGCACCACGCCGACCAGGGTCAAGGTGGCCGGGCGGAGGTTCGGCAGCCGTGGCCGCACCTTCTCGGTGAACCAGCCGGACGCGGTGTGCACGAACTCGCCGAAGGCGACACAGCCCGCCAGCGGCACGAGGGCCGCGACGCGCCAGTTGTCGTTGTAGAACGGGCTGCTCAGCAGGTGCACGATGTCGGTTTCGAGCGACACGGTCGCGGCGAACAACGCGCCCAGCACGATGTACGCGCCGACCATCCACATCATCCGGCGGTGCTTGACCAGCAGGAACACGCCGATGATGGCCGGGATGCCGATCCACCACTGCGGGAACGACGCCATCGGGGAGAACGTGATCGTCTCGCCGACCGCCCCGGACACGGTGGCTTCGGACGCCCAGTACGTGCTGGTCACCCCGCCGGCGTTGTACAGCGAGGGCAGGACGACCGGGATGCCGAACGCGGCGGCCAGCACGAAGGTCGCGACCAGCGACGGCATCGAGCGGCGCCAGGTGATCTTCTCGAACTTGAACAGCACCGCGGCGAGGATCATCAGGAAGTACACGATGACCACGAAGACGACGCTCGTGTGCAGGCCTGCGAGCCCGGCCACGCCGACGCCGATACCGACCGGCCCGGCGATCGCGCGGGGTTCCAGGAGGTGCCGGGCGACCGCGAGCATCGCCGGGACCAACGCGACGCCGGCCACGAACGGCCACAGCGGACCGCGCCACAGCGAGTCGTACGGGAACACCGTGAAGCACGCCGACACGGCCGCGGCCGAGGCCACGGCGACCGGCGGCATCCGCCAGGCGTGGCACATCGCGGCGACGCCGATCGGCACGGTGAGGACCACCACGAGCGCCGCCAGGTTCAGCGTCGGCATCATCGTGAGGCCGCCCTTGCCGAAGACCAGGGCGAGCAGCGCGTGGTAGGTGTCCGGGTAGAAGTAGTTCGTCTGGTTCGGCAGGTTCGCGATCGTGCCGACGGTCGACGGCCGGGCGTCGCCGTGCTCGGCGATCCAGCGGACGAGGTTGGCGTGGAACGGCGCGTCCCAGCCCTGCTGGACGTTGTTCAGGCTCCGGACGCCGCGCAGGAACGTGACGGCGCCGATCCCCAGGCCGGCGGCGACGCCGATGCCGATCAGGACGTGGTCGCGAACACTGCGCTCCGGCCGCTCCGGCTCGGTCCAGTCGGGGTGGCGGCGGCGCGTGAACCGCGTCACGGCGAAGGCCAGCCCGAACCCGGCGGCCGAAACCACGAGCGTCCACAGCGCGACGTTGAGCATCGACCAGCGGATGCCGAGCTTGCCGAGGATCGGGACGCCGAGGGCGACGAGGCCGAAGGTGAGCAGCGGCCCGGCGGCGGCCAGCGTCCAGCCGCGCAACCGGATCGCGGCGCCGAACAGCAGACCAGGCAGCCAGAACGCGAGCAAAACGAGTAGTACGTTCATCGAATTCGCTGTCCAAACCTTACCGGCGTTTCCCGCCGTTCCCCGTCCCCACCGGCGGGTTCGCCACGCACCTTACTGGGCCGCTACGAAGACGTTCCACCGGTGCCCGGGGTTGTCCCGGTGCCCGTTTCCGGCGCCCGCCGCAGGACGAACGCGAGCACCACCGCCAGGCCCAGCGTCGGCGCCGTGGCCAGCGCGACGACCGCGCGGAACACGGTGTCGCCGGGCAGGAGCACCAGCAGCAGGGACGCCGTGCCGGTGACCACGGCCCAGGTGACCAGGACGAGCTTGGCCTGCGTGCGGGCCACGAGCACCGCCGTGAGCAGCTGCATCGGCACCAGCAGCACCGACGACCACACCAGCCCCGCGACCGACCAGCCGTCGATGTCGTAGCCGGGGCCGCTGACGAACCGCACCGCCCACGGCCCGAGCCACATGCCGACCAGCGCGCCGAGCGCGGCGAGGACCAGCGCGGCGGCGGCGCCGAGGGCCAGGACCCGGCGCAGCTTGTGGCGGCCGTCCTCGGTGACCGAGAGCCGGACGACGAACGGCACGGCCAGCGACTGGACCGGGCCGATCAGGGTCAGCGGCAGCCGGGCGATGACCAGTGCGGCGAACAGCGAGCCGACGCGGTCGCCGTCGCCGCCCGGTGCCAGCAGGCCGACCAGCGCCGGGTAGCCGGTGATGACCGCCGACGTCAGGAACGCGCCGACCAGCAGCATGCCCATCCGGCGGGACGTGACGCCCCAGCCGTCGCCGTCCACGTGGAAGTCGACCAGCTGCCGGGCCGGGCGGGCGAACAGCAGCCAGGCGAACGAGCCGGCGGCGACCGCGATCGCCAGCGAGACGACGTTGTAGGCGACCGAGACGAACAGCACGCCGAGGATCAGTGCCCGGATCGCCGGTTCGGCGACCACGAGCAGCGAGAAGGCCTTCACCTTGTGCTGCCCGATCAGCAGCCCGCGCGTGCCGAACTGGCAGGCGAACGCGACGCCGCCGCACAGCACGATCAGCGCCAGCGACCAGTCACCCCGGAAGAGCTTTTCGTTGACCGGCGGGATCAGCAGCGCGAGCGAGAACGCGGCCGCGACGAACACGCCGACGGCGACCGCGCGCAGGGCCGGGCGGCCCGCCTTGCCCCCGGTGAGCGCGGCCACCGCGGACTGCCGCGAGAGCTCCTGCTCGAGCGGCGAGAGGGTGCTGCCGAGGCCCATCACCAGGCCCCAGAACGTCACGAAGATCGCGTATTCCTGCGGCGGCAGCAGGCGCTGGCAGGCGACGGTGAGCAGGTAGCCGAGGCCGATCGACACGATCAGCGAGCCGCCGAGACTGCCCGCGGTAGTGCGCCCGCTGCTGGTCACCACCGGCGTGGCCGCGTCGTCCACGTCGGTGCTCATCGGCGGCGGAGCTTGGTCCGCACGGCCATGGCCAGTCCACGCAGGACACCGGCGCCGAACCCGCCGGCGAACACCGGCAGCAGCTTGGTGACGGCGCGGGCCTCCGGCCCGGTCGCACCGCACTTCTTGACGACTTCGCCCGCCGCGACCGCGCCGAGGACACCGGCGGCCAGCGTCGTCTTCGGCTTCTTCGCGGCGAAGGCCAGGCCGAGGACACCGGCCGCGAGCGCGCCGAACAGGGCGTTGCGGGCCGGGCCGGGCGAAGCGATGTAGGAGTCCACGTAGGTGGTGCCGCGGAAGTAGGCCTGCTGCGTGAACTTCTTGAACGAGTCGCGCCCGTTGTAGGTCGCCGACAGCTCCGGGGCCAGCCAGATCCGCTCGTGCTCGGCGATCCAGCGCAGCATGCGGGTGTCGTCACTGGCGAAGCGGATGTCGTCGAAGAGCGACGCGAACGCCGTCACCGAGCCTTCGAGGAGGCCGCGGCGGGCGCAGAAGAACGTCGTCCCCTTCGGATAGACGTCGAACTCCTCGATGCCGTACGACATCAGGCGCGGGTTCGCGCAGTACTTGCGCCACGGCACCTTGACCAGGCCGGCCATGAATCCCGCGTACGGGTTGTGCTCGGAAGCGACGTTGATGTGGCCGTTCCAGACCGCGCGCTCGGGGTGCTCCACGAGCTGGTCGCGCAGGAACGTCAGGGTGTGCTCGTCGACGATGACGCGGCTGTCGAGCAGCGCGATCCACTCGCCGGACGACTTGGCGATGCCCGCGCTCCTGGCCTCGAACCGGCCCCCGTTGGCCTGGCTGATGACCGTGATCCCGTGGCGTTCGCGCAGGTCGTCGAGCCGTGACGGCGTGGCGTCCGTGCTGCCGTCGTCGACCACGACGATCTCGATCGGCCAGCTTGCGGCCGATGCCGAAGCGAGCAGCGCGCCGACACTGCGTTCGATCCAGTCCTGCTCGTTGTAGACCGGGATCACGACGCTGAGCGAGGGGAGGAGCGGGTTCGCACTCACCGTGCCGAGGCTACCCGGCGGCCCCGGCGCCGGGTCGGCCAGTATCCTTACGCCACCGCACCCGACCGGAAATGGGCTCCTCTGGTGATTTCCTTCATTCTCGGCACCACCGCGGAACTGATCAAGATCGCGCCGGTCTACCACGGGATCCGCGAGCGCGGGATGCGGCCGAAGATCTGGTTCACCGCGCAGCACGTCGACGAGGTCGCGGACGTCCTCGCGGACCTGAAGATGCCGGAGCCCGACGTCTGGCTGGTGCCGGAGGACAAGGCCCACAACCTCGAGTCGCCCGCCCAGGTGCCCGGCTGGGCCGCGCAGGTGCTGCGCACCGCGTGGAGCCGCCGCCACGAGCTGCGCGCCGCGCTGACCGAGGACGGCCGTCCGCCGCTGGTGCTGGTGCACGGCGACACGTTCACCACGCCGTACGGCTCGCTGATCGGGAAGCGGATCCTCAAGTCCCGCGTCGGGCACGTCGAGGCGGGGGCGCGGTCGGGCAGCATCCTGTCGCCGCTGCCGGAGGAGCTCAACCGCAAGATCGCGGCGAAGATCGTCGACATCCACTTCGCGCCGAGCGTCCGCGAGGTCAACAACCTGCGGCACGCCCGTGGCGTCGTCGTCGACACCGAGGCGAACACGGCGATCGACGCGATGCGCCTGGCGATCAACCAGCCGCTGGACGTGCCGAACCTGCCGGAGAAGTTCGGCCTGGCGACGCTGCACCGCTTCGAGCTGGTTTCGCGGCCGGACAAGTACCGCGAGGTGCTGGAGATCCTGCGCGAGCAGAGCCGCAAGATGCCGATCCTGTACATGGCCGGGGCGCCGGAACGCGAGAAGATCCGCGCGCTGGGCATCGGGAACATCTTCGACGACCAGTTCATCGTCCAGCCGAAGATGCGGTACCTGAAATTCCTGCCGCTGGTCGCGCGCGCCGAGTACGTCGTCACCGAC
Source organism: Amycolatopsis balhimycina FH 1894 (assembly GCF_000384295.1). Classification (NCBI taxonomy): domain Bacteria; kingdom Bacillati; phylum Actinomycetota; class Actinomycetes; order Pseudonocardiales; family Pseudonocardiaceae; genus Amycolatopsis; species Amycolatopsis balhimycina. The sequence continues at coordinate 4,764,230 of NZ_KB913037.1, forward strand.
TCGGGTGGTCTCTCGGCCGAGTGCTACTACCTCGGCCTGCCCTGCGCGGTGCACCGCGAGCGGACGGAGACGCCGCAGCACCTCGGCGACACGGTCGTCCTGACGGAAATGCGCGGCGACAAGCTGCAGAACTTCCTCGACACGTACCAGAACCGCCGCGGCGAGTCCTGGATGGACAAGTACCACCCGTCCGAGATCGTCGTGGACACCCTGGCGCAGCTCGGCTACTGCTGAGCTCTGCGCGGCGGCCCTGCCGGCCGTGAGTGAGAAACAGTGTTCTAACGCTGTTTCTCACTCACGACACTCAGAGCACGCGCCGGCCCGAGAGCGCGCGACCCAGCGTCAGCTCGTCGGCGAACTCCAGGTCACCGCCCATCGGCAGGCCCGACGCCAGCCGCGTCACGCTCAGGCCCGGGAAGTTCCGCAGCATGCGGACCAGGTACGTCGCCGTCGCTTCGCCCTCGGTGTTCGGGTCCGTCGCGATGATGATCTCGCTGATGTCGGCCTCACCGATCCGCTTGAGCAGCTCGCGCATCCGCAGCTGCTCCGGGCCGATGCCCGACAGCGGGTCGAGCGCGCCGCCCAGGACGTGGTAGCGCCCCTTGAACTCACGCGTGCGCTCGACCGCCAGGACGTCCTTCGGCTCCTCGACCACGCAGATGACCGTGAGGTCGCGGCGCTCGTCGCGGCAGATGCGGCACTTCGGGTGCTCGGAGACGTTGCCGCAGATCTCGCAGAACTGCACGCCCTCCTTGACCTTGCCGAGGACGTCCTGCAGCCGCGAGATGTCCACCGGGTCCGCGGCCAGCAAGTGGAACGCGATCCGCTGGGCGCTCTTCGGCCCGACCCCCGGCAACCGCCCGAGCTCGTCGATCAGGTCCTGGACGACACCTTCGTACAAGTTCGTCAGCCGCCGAAGCCGAGGCTGCCGAGGTCCGGCATGCCGCCACCGCCGCCGAGGCCGCCGGCCAGCGGGCCGAGCTTCTGCTCGGTGAGCTTCTGGGCGCTCGCCGACGCGTCGCGGACCGCCGCGACGATCAGGTCGGACAGCGTCTCGACGTCGTCCGGGTCGACCACCTTCGGGTCGATCTGCAGGCTCTTCAGCTGGCTGTCACCGGAGACGGTCGCGGTGACCAGTCCGCCGCCGGCCGTGCCGGTGACCTCGGTGTTGGCCAGCTCTTCCTGGGCCTCGACGAGCTTCTGCTGCATCTGCTGCGCCTGCTGCATCAGCTGGGAAAGGTCGAAGCCGCCGCCGGGTTGGGCCATGATCGCACTCGGTCCTCTCTGCACGCCTGTGTCCCCACCAGGGTAGTCGCGCCACGCGGGTGGCCGGGTTGTGGCACCGTGGTCGCCGTGCGACGCGCGACTGTCCCCCTGCTGCTGGCCGGTGCTCTCCTGCTCACCGGCTGCGAAGACGAGATTTCGGCGACGCCGGTGCCGGCGCCGGTGACCACGCGGACGGCCACGCCCACGCCGCCCGCCACGTCGCCGTCGCCCCCACCTTCGCCGGCGTCCGCGTCTTCGTCCGCCGCCGTGACGCCGGTGCCGCCCGCGGCGGGGAAGGTCGTCGTGCTGGATCCCGGGCACAACGGCGGGAACGGCTCGCACCCGGCGGAGATCAACCGGCTCGTGCCCGCCGGGCGCGGGCAGACCAAGCCGTGCAACACCACCGGCACGGCGACCAACGCCGGCTACTCCGAGCACGCCTTCACCTTCGACGTCGCCCAGCGAGTCGGGGAAGCGTTGGCGGCCAAGGGGATTCGCGTCGTCTACACGCGACAGGACGACACCGGCGTCGGCCCCTGCGTCGACCGGCGGGCCGCGCTCGGCAACGAGGCGGCCGCCGACGCCGTCGTCTCGATCCACGCCGACGGTTCGGACGCGGCCGGCGCGAACGGCTTCCACGTCGCGTATTCGTCACCGCCGCTGAACGCCGCACAGGGCGAGCCGTCGACGCGGCTGGCGCGGACGCTGCGGGACACGATGCGCACGAGCGGCTTCAGCCCGGCGAACTACATCGGCGAGAACGGCCTTTCGGCGCGCACGGACCTCGCCGGGCTCAACCTTTCGACCCGGCCGGCAGCGCTCGTGGAGTGCGGCAACATGCGCAACGCGGCCGAGGCCGCCCGGATGACGAGCGCGGACGGGCGGCAGCAGTTCGCCGCGGCCATCACGGCGGCGATCGAGGCCTACCTGGCTTCTTGAGCCGCCGCGACGGCCTCGCCGTTGACGGTCGCCCACCTGGTGAGGACGCCGATGGGCTCGACGGCGGCGGTGATCGTGCGCGTCACCGCCGACCGGGTGACGGGCCTCGACCCCTGGCCCACCGTGTCGTCCCTCCGATCACGCGTGTCGACCTCCCGATCACGCGTGTCACCCCTCCCGTCACGCCGATATGCCGGCTGGAGCGGCGACTCGCGTACTTGGAGAGTCGACACGCGTGATCCGGCAGTCGACACGCGTGATTCCAGGGTCGACACGGCCGCCCGGTGTCAGTCCAGGGGGCGGGCGCCGAGGTGGTCCGCCAGGAGTTTGCGGGCCAGTTCGTCCGGGTCCTTGTCCGGCGGGGGCGGGGGTGGCGGCGGGGCCGGGCTGGCGTCCTCGTTGTAGAGGTCCTCGTCGTCTTCGTCGGACGGTTCCGGGGGCAGCGGGATGTCCGGCTCGGCCGTCGTGACCTTCGGGCGCGCCGGCGGAGGCGGGGTCACCGGGCGTGCGGGCTCGGCGGGGGCCGCGGGCGCGGCCGCCGCCGACTGGCGCGTGAACGACCGCTCCGGCGCGGGTGCCGCCTGCTGCGAGCGGGCGGCGGGCGCGGCCGAGGCGTTGCCGGGGACGCAGCGGACCTGCCACTCGCCGCCCAGGACGTCGGTCAGCGCGCCGGCGATCTTGCGGGCGTTGTCCTGGTCGGACAGGCGCCGGGCCAGTGGCTCGGACTTGTGGGTCAGCGTCACGGCGTTGCCCTCGACGCTCGCCACCGCGGCCTGGGTCAGCATCGCCTCGATGCTGCGGCCACCGGTGAACTTGCGCAACGCGGTCATCAGCTGCGGCCAGACGTTCCGGAGCGCGGCGGCGTCCATCCCGCCCGTCGCCGCGGGAGCGGCCTCCGGCGCCGGGGCGGACGGGCCACCGTCGGAAGACGCGGGGGCGCTCGAAGCCTCGGGCGTGGGCGTACCGCCACCCGGCGTACGCACCGCGCCCCAGCCGCCATCGCCCGGCTGAGCGGCGGGGGCGGAGGCAGCGGCCGGACGCGCGCCACCCGAGTCGCCACCCGGCTGAGCGGAGGCAGCCGCCGGAGCGGACGGGCCGCTTGCGGGCGTCCGCGGAGCGCTCGAGCCGTCGTCGGCGGGCCTGGCCACCGGGGCCGGCTCGGCGGCCGGCCGGGCCGGCGGCTTGACCGGCTCGGGCACCGGCGCCGGACCCGCGGAAGCCGGACGCTGCGAAGGCCGGGAGAACGCTCGCTCCGGAGCCGCGCGCAGCGGCGGCTCGACACCACCCTCGACCGGAGCCGCGGGCGCGGTCGCGCGGCGCTCCAGCCGCTCGAGCCGGGCCAGCAGCGCCTTCTCCGCTTCGGCCACCGACGGCAGCAGCATCCGCGCGCTCAACAGCTCGAGCACGAGCCGCGGCGACGTCGCGCCCCGCATCTCCAGGAGTCCATTGTGGACAATGTCGGCGTAGCGCGAGAGCGTGGCGAGGCCGATCCGCTCGGCCTGCGCGACCATCCGCGACAGCTCCTCCTCCGGCGCGGACACCAGCCCGCCCGCGGACTCCGGGACCGCGCGCAGCAGCACCAGGTCGCGCAGCCGGTCGAGCAGGTCGGTGGCGAACCGGCGCGGGTCGTGCCCGGCCTCGGTCAGCTTCTCGACCGTGCCGAACACCGTGGCGGCGTCCTCGGTCGCCAGTGCGTCGACCATGTCGTCGATCAGCGCGACGTCGGTGACGCCCAGCAGCGCGACCGCCCGCGAGTACGAAACGCCTTCCGGGCCCGCGCCGGCGAGCAGCTGGTCGAGCACCGACTGCGTGTCACGCGCCGAGCCACCGCCCGCCCGGATGACCAGCGGGTACACCGCCGGCTCGACCTCGACGCCCTCGGCCGCGATGTTGCGCTCCAGCAGGCTGCGCATCGAGCCCGGCGGGATCAGCCGGAACGGGTAGTGGTGCGTGCGCGAGCGGATGGTGGGGAGGACCTTTTCCGGCTCGGTGGTCGCGAAGATGAAGATGACGTGTTCCGGCGGCTCTTCCACGATCTTCAGCAGGGCGTTGAAGCCCTGCGTGGTGACCATGTGCGCCTCGTCGATGATGAACACGCGGTAGCGCGACTCGGCCGGGGCGTAGAACGCCTTGTCGCGCAGCTCGCGGGCGTCGTCGACACCACCGTGGCTGGCGGCGTCGAGCTCCGTGACGTCGACGCTGCCCGAGCCCTCCGGCGCGAGCGCCTTGCAGGAGCTGCACTCGCCGCAGGGGTCCGGCGTCGGTCCCTGGACGCAGTTCAGCGAGCGCGCCATGATGCGCGCGCTCGACGTCTTCCCGCAGCCGCGCGGGCCGGAGAAGAGGTAGGCGTGGTTGATCCGCCCGGCGGACAACGCCGTGCGGAGGGGTTCGGTCACATGCTCCTGCCCGACGACCTCGGCGAAGGTTGCCGGACGGTACTTGCGGTACAGCGCGAGAGCCACCTCGCGAGGGTACCGGCAGGGTCCGACAACCTTCGCCGTGCGGTCAGGGCAGCTGGGCCAGGAGCGCGTTCACCTTGGCGACGTGCTGCGCGGTGAAGGCGTCCCGCGCCCGCGCCCTGGGCAGCTCGTTGTCCAGGTAGGGCTGCAGACCCGACCGCGGGCCGTCCAGCACGCCCTGCGCGACGGCGTCGACCTCGGGGCCGTCGGACAGCGTCCGGGTCACGTAGATGTCCAGGTCGACCAGGTGCGCGTCGTGCTGACCGTGGGCGAGGAACTCGCGGACGTCGGCGACGGTGCCGTCGAGCGCCTGCTGGCCCCACGACTTCGTCGCCGGGCCGCCGGCCGCCATGATCTGGTTGACCTCGACGCGGTCGTCGGTGTCGCGGCCCGGGTAGTCGCCGGTGCGCAGCAGCGCGGCTACACCGGCGTACGGCCCAGCGAGCGCGTCACGAGCCGCCTGACGCAGTCCGGGACGAGCCGAAGCGTCGGCCGCGATCGCCGCGACGGCGGCACGGTCGTCCGACTCCTGCGCGACGGCGAGACCGCTGCGCACGAACGTGACGACGTCGTCGTCGGAACCGCTCAGCGCGGCGCGAGCGGCGTTCTTGACCGCGGCACCGCCGTTGCGCAGCAGGTAGGCCGACGCGCGGCGGCCGTTCGGCACGGTCAGCGCCGGGTCGGCCGCGTCGGCGAGCAGCTTGTCGTTGTCCGCCTTGGCCTGCGCGGCGCGCGCCGCGGCCTCGCGGGCCTGCTGCTGTGCGGCGGCTTCGGCGGCCGCGGCGGCCCTGCCGTCCTGCTGGCCCTTGGCCCGCTGGGCGGCCAGCCGGTTCGTGTTCGCCGTCCGGGCGTCGTTCGCGATCGTGTTCGCGCGGCTCCGGGCGAGGTTGACGCCGATGGCGCTGTGCCTGGCCGCGGCCGCCTTGGCGAAGTCGACCTCGGACTTGACCGCGGCGATCTCGGCGTCGCCGTCCGCGGCGACCTTCCGCCAGAGGGAGAGGAAGTACCGGACGTCGTCCGGGGTGCCGTCGAGCGCCGTCTGCGCGGCGGCCTTGACCTCGGGCCCGCCGGCGGCGAGCGCCTGGTTCGCGGTGATGCGCTCGTCGATGTCCTTCGCCTGCTGCAGGCCGGTCTCGAGGAACGCCCGGACGTCGGCGGGCGTGCCGTCGAGCGCCTTCTGGGCCGCGGCGTTGACCGTCGGGCCGCCGGTGCTCATGGCCTGGCCGACGGCGATCCGATCGTCCGCGATCCGGGCCTGGGCCAAGCCGTGGGCCAGGAACTCGCGGATGTCGGCCTGGGTGCCGCTGAGCGCCTGCTGGGCGGCGCGCTTGGTGACCGGGCCGCCGGCGGACAGGGCCTGGGCGACGAGGACCCGCTCGTCGTCGTCCTGGGCCCGCTGGCGGCCGGTGGCCAGGAAGGCCTGCAGATCGGCGGGCGAGCCGAGCAACGCCGCTTCGGCGGCCCTGGCCACGCCGGGGCCGCCGGTCTCCAGCAGCGAGACGGCCTGGGCCCGATCGGGCAGGACGTCGGCGGCAGCCGGTGCCGCGAAGACGCCGGCGGCGAGTGCCGCAGCGACGATTACTGCGTTTGCACGCAAGGAAAACCCCCTCGATCGATGATCGTTCAGTTCCTTATCGCGGGGCCGGTCGGAATGTTTCCGATAACCTCGGACTTCGTGAGCCGTACGCGGAAAGCCGATCCGGTGCCCGGGCCGTACCCGGTGCGGTTCGGGACCGCGGAACTGGTCAGGGACGCCGGCCGCGGCAACGCCTGGCTGGTGTCGGTCGACGGGGTCGCGCAGTCGTACGTCGACCTCGACGACCCGGCCCACCTGGAGTTCGACTACGTCCGCCGGTTCGGGGACGTGGTGGACCGGCTGCCGCCGGGTCCGGTGGAGGCGCTGCACATCGGCGGCGCGGCGTGCACGCTGCCGCGCTACGTGGCCGCGACCCGCCCGGGATCGCGGCAGCTGGTGTTCGACGCCGACGGCGAGCTGGTGGAACTGGTCCGCGCCCAGCTGGGGCTGCGGGTCCCGGGCCTGCGCGTCCGGGTGACGGACGGCCGCGCGGGCCTGGCGACGCGCCGCGACGATTCGGCGGACCTGGTGGTGGTCGACGCGTTCGAGCGCGCGACGCTGGCCGGCGGCCTGGCGACGCTGGAAGCGGCGAAGGCGATCGCGGGAATCCTGCGCCCCAACGGCCTCTACCTGGCGAACATCACGGACGGCTCGGGCCTCCCGTTCGCCCGCCGGTTCCTGGCGACGCTGCTGCCGGTGTTTCCGGAAGTCCTGCTGCTGGCGGACCCGGGCGTGCTGCGCGGCCGCCGTTTCGGCAACCTGGTGCTCGCGGCTTCGGCCGGGCAGCTCCCGGCGGCGGAGATCGCGGCCCGCACCGCCTCGGCGGCGTTCCCGGCGAGGTGCGTGTACGGCGCGGAGCTGCGGAAACTGGCGGGCAAGGCGGCACCGATCACGGACGCGGACGCACCACCGCCCCCGAAGCCGCCGGAAGACATCCTGGGCCTGTTCTGAGCCCCAGCCCCAGCCCCAGCGCCCCAATGCCACATTGGGGCGTTTGAACCGCGGCAGACCTCGCGAACCGCAGGACGACCCGAGCTGCGGCAGACCACCCAGGCCGCGCGGGAGGCACCGTGGGGGTCCGGGGGCTCGGCCCCCGGGCGAAAGGACGAAGAGAAGGCCCGGCGAAGGGGCGAAGCCCCGAGAGCCGGAGCCGAAACGAAGGGGACCCCGCGCACCCGTCAGAGCCTGCTTATCCTTGCTGCCTTCCGGCCCTGGGGAAGTTCACAGGGTGGACGCCGCGCGGGGTCCGTGGATCAGTGTAGCGGGCCCCGCTCAGGCACCCGCGCCCGCCTGCGCCCTGGCCTTCTTGAACGTGTTGTGCAGCACCGCCAGCAGCGCGTCGCGCACCGACAGCTTCTGCCGGGCGTCGAAGGTGATCAGCGGGACGTCGTCGCTGACCGCCAGTGCCCACCGGATGTCCTCCAGGTTGTGGCCCAGCGATCCGTCGAACATGTTCACCGCCACCACGAACGGCAGGCCCGCGTTCTCGAAGTAGTCGACCGCCGGGTAGCAGTCGTCCATGCGGCGGGTGTCCACGATCACCAGCGCGCCCAGCGCGCCGTGGACCAGGTCCTGCCACATGAAGCCGAAGCGGTCCTGGCCGGGCGTGCCGAACAGGTACAGCTTGACCTCTTCGTCGATCGTGATGCAGCCGAAGTCGAGCGCGACCGTCGTCGTGGTCTTGGCCGGGACGTGCCCGGTGCGGTCCACGGACGCCGCCACCGAGGTGATCGCGGCCTCGGTCGTGAGCGGCTTGATCTCCGAGATGGACGACACCGCCGTCGTCTTGCCGACGCCGAAGCCGCCCGCGATGACGATCTTGACCGGGGCCGGCGGCCGGGTGCCCGGTTCAGTGAATGGCTTCGAGTCCACGAATGACCCTTTCGATCATGCCGAGGTCGTGCGAGTTGTGGTTGCCCGGACGCCGGACGACGACGTAGCCCAGCTCGGCGAGGTCGGCCACCAGCACCCTGGCCACGCCGATGTGCAGGCCGAGCATGGCGGCCACCTCGGCGACCGACATCGTGTTCCGGCAGAGGGAAACGATCTCCTGGCGTTCGAACGTGAGCTTCGGGTGCGACGCCGCGCCGAGGCGGGACGTCATGACCTGCGCCTCGATTTCGAGGCTCTGGTCGACCGGCTGGGCCCGTCCCGAGGTCATCAGGTACGGCCGCAGCAGCGAGATGTCCGGTTCTTCGGTCATCGCGTCGCTCCCTTACTCCATCCATGCCCCCACCACCGCCCTCGACGGAGGCGCGGGGCGCCGCTGTCACATTCCGACGGTGTTCTTCAGCTCCTCGATGAGCCCGGGCGTGAGGACCTCGGTGGCGCGGTTGGCGAACATCGCCATCTCGTAGGCGATGGTCCCGAGGCTGGCCTGCTTGTTGGCGAGGACGCCGAGCGAGCAGCCGATGCTGATCGTGCAGACGAGCAGGTAGCCGTGCTCCAGCTCGATGATCACCTTGTCGGGTGAGCCGAGCGGGTGGCTTTCGGAGACGCCGTGGGCGAGGCCGAGCATGGCGGAGGAGATCGCGGCGAGGCGGTCGGCGTTGGAGCGCTCGAGCTCCGTCGACATCGCGATCAGCAGGCCGTCGGCCGAGACCGCGATGGCGGCTATCGCGCCCGCGGTGTGCTGCGCGAAGCGGCTCACCAGCCAGTTGAAGTTCTGGGCTTCGACACTGACGCCAGGTGCGGGGATGCTCATTTCCTGCTCTCTTCTCCTCGTTCCATCACACGACCGGCGACCACGCCTTGGGGCGGGCTGTCTGCCGTAACGTCCTCCGCCTTGGCGAGGCCTGCGGAGAACGCGTCGAACGCCGCTCGCTCGGCCGCCGGGTCCCGCCTGGTGCGGTTGGCGACGGCTCGGGCGATCGGCCGCCCCGCGGTCTGCTGGCGCAGGCCGGGGGCGAGCTGGGCGCCGGGGACACGGCGGATCAGGCCGTCGCGCGACTGCTCGGCGGCGCTGATCGGGGCCGTGGCCACCAGCGGCGCGTCCACGGGGACGCGGACCGGGAGAGGTGACACGGGTTTGGTCACGATGGTGGGCGGCGAGGGCGGCAGGTCGGTCGTCAGCGCGCTGACCTCGGCGGCCTTCGCGAAGGCGCTCGCGAAGCCGTCCATCGCGGCCTTGGTCGCTTCCGGGTCGTGACGCGGTTTGCTCTCGTCGGCCGTCGGCGCCGACGTGCCGGGGCTGGGCAGCTGGGCGCCGCGGACGCGGCGGCGCAGCCCGCCGCGGTTTTCGCCGTCGGTGCCGGTCGCGGGTTCTTCGGCCGGCCTGACGTCGGGTTCGGCGTCCGGCCACACCGGTTCCAGCTCGCGGAACCAGCGGAAGCCGTTGCCGTGGCCGAGCAGCGCCGGGATCGCCGGCGCCGGCAGCTCGGTGAGCCGTTCGCGGACCGGTTCGGGTGCCGGTTCGATCGCGAGCGGCCGGAACTCGTCCAAAGTGGACAGCGCAGCCGGTGCCGCGTGCCGCGGAGCGCTCGCGGGCACGGCCTGCGCGGGGATCACCGGCGCCGGCTCGCTCTTCGGGCGCAGCGCGGTGCGGTGGCTGAACAGCGCCCCCGGGATGGTCAGCCGCGCGGTCACGCCGCCGGTGGTCGGCGTCGCGAGCAGCTCGACGCCGAGCTCGTGGCGCCGCGCCAGGCGGCCGACCACGAACAGGCCGAGCACACTGGTCGGCGCGAGCTCCAGGCGCTCGCGCTCGACGAGCCGCCGGTTCTCCTCGGCCAGCTTCTCCGCGGTCATGCCGATGCCGTGGTCGACGATGCTCACCAGCAAGGCGCCGTCGGCGAGGTGCATGGTGTCCACCTCGACCATCGAGCCCGGCGGCGAGAACGACGTCGCGTTCTCCAGCAGTTCCGCGAACACGAGCACCAGGTCGGCGCCGAGTGCCGACGACAGCAGGATTTCCGCGACGACACCGAGCCTGACGCGCTGGTAGTCCTCGATCTCCGCGAGCGCCGAGCGCAGCGCGGTCGACAGCTCGATCGGGCCGGCGATCCGGGTCTCGTCGCGGGTGCCGGACACCACGAGCAGGTTGTCCGCGTTCCGGCGCAGGCGGGTGGAGAGGTGGTCGAGCCGGTAGAGGCTGGCCAGCAGCCGGGTGTCCTGCTCGTTGCGCTCGACCTCGTCGATCAGGGCGAGCTGGCGGCCGACGAGGTTCTGCGTGCGCTTCGCGACGTTCGCGAACATCAGGCTGGTGTTGCGCCGGGTGAGCGCCTGCCGTTCGACCAGTTCGGCCGCGGTGGTCTGGACCCGGTTGAACGCGGCGGCCAGCTGGCCGAGCTCGTCGGCGGAGACGACGTCGATGGTGGCCAGCCGCGGGATCTGCTCCTCGGCCTCCTCGGTGTCGGTCACGCGGACGAGCTCGGTGCCGGCGAGGTCGGCGACCGACGTCGCCGCGGTGGTCAGCTGGCGCAGCGGACCGGCGATCGAGCGGGAGACCGCGACGGCGAGGAAGGCGACCAGCAGGAACAGCCCGCCCGCGCCGAGACCGACCGTCCACGCCAGCCGGGTCGCGGCGCTCGCCCGGCTGGTCGCCGAGTCGGCGATCTCGCCGATGACCCGTTCCTGGACCAGTTTGCGTTGCCCCGCTTGGCTTTCCGAAGCGGCGAGGACGTCGGCGACGTACTTGACGGTGCCTGCCGCGTCTCGCGGATTGCCGACCTGGGAAGCGAGTTCCTCGACCTTCCGGCCGGCTTCGCTCGCCTCGACGTTGACGACCAGGGCGGCCTGCGAGCTGTCGGTCTCGTCGTCGGCCTGCTGGACGAACCGGTCGGTGAAGATCGGCGCCTGCTGGGTCGCGTCGTCCAGGATGGACCGGCCGGCCTCGGGCGACACCGCGGTCACGATCAACGCCATGCCCCGCAACGAGTTCTCCTCGTTCGCGCGCAGCAGTGCCTCCAGCGCGGACAGCTCCCGGGTGCCCTCGGCATCGTCGGTGAGCTGCGGGACGAGCCGCAAGGCATCGATTACCGCGCCGATCACCGCGTGGTAGGTGCGGGCGACGCTGTCCAGCGCGACACCGCGGCGCTCCGCGTTCTGCCGCAGCTCGGCGAGGGAGCCGATCCGGGTCAGCGCCGCGGACAGCTCGTCCGGCGCGTCGGCGTCGAGCGACTTCCGCACGTCGTCGACCGTCGCGTCGACCGCCTTCCGCTGCTGGAGCATCTGGTCGGCGGCCATCGACGGCGACGCGACGAACGCACCCGTCAGCAACCGCTCACGCTGCAGCTGCCAGACCAGCCCGCCGAGCTGCTGGGTGTACCGCGCCACGGTCGCCGACTGCGACGCCGCGCCGGCGCTGTTCGCCTGGGTCAGCACGAACGGCACCGACACCAGTGCCACCGCGATCAGCGGGGGCAGCAGCAGCAGGTTCAGCTTGCCGCGAATGCCGAGCCGGGCGAGAAAGCCCCCGCCGCCGGCCCGTTGCGCGGCCGACCTGCCGTGTCTCATCCCGCCACCTTCCCGTCTTCCGTTCTCACTCGACCGCGGCAACCCGGCTGACGTGGCCGCGGTGCTGCTCCCGGACCAAGTCCTCGATCCGGGCACGCAGCGCGAGGAACCCCGGCTCACGCTTCACCGCCAGATCCCGCTCGGCCGGCAGCGCCACCTCGACGTCGGCCGCGATCCGGCCGGGGTCGGAGGCGAGCACCACCACCCGGCCGCCGAGGAACACCGCTTCCTCGACGTCGTGGGTGACCATCAGCACCGTGGTGCCGGTGTCCGCCCACACCTGGCGGATGAGCACCTGCATGTCCTCTTTGGTCTGGACGTCCAGGGCGCCGAAGGGTTCGTCCAGCAGCAGGACTTCCGGTTCGCAGGCCAGTGCCCGCGCGATCGCGACGCGTTGCTTCTGGCCGCCGGAGAGCTGCTTCGGCAGCGACCGGCGCACGGCGTCGAGCCCGGTTTCGGCCAGGTACCAGTCGACGCGCTTGGCGCGTTCGGCGGCGTCGATCGGCAGCAGCTCGAGTCCGAACGCGACGTTCTTCTCGACGCTGCGCCAGGGGTAGAGCGCGCCGTGCTGGAAGACGAGCCCGCGGTCCGGGCCGGGCCCGGTGACGGGGACGCCGTCGAGCACGATCTCGCCCTCGGTCGGCCGGCTGAGCCCGGCCACCAGCGACAGCAGCGTCGACTTGCCCGAGCCGCTCGCGCCGACGACGCAGACGAACTCGCCGCGCCGCACGTCGAGGTCGACGCCGTCGAGGGCGCGCGTGACCTTGCCGCGGACGGTGTAGTCCTTGGCGACGTTCCGCAGTTCCAGCGTCATGCCGCCCACTTCCCGACCCGGGTGCGCAGCAGGCGCAGCAGGACGTCGATGGCGAGCCCGGCGAGCCCGATGACCACGAGCACCGCGAAGATCTTGTCCGTCTGCAGGAACCGCTGCGCGCGGACGATCCGGTAGCCGAGGCCCGCCGAGGAGTTGATCAGCTCGGCGACGACCACGAAGTTCCACGCCGCGGCGGCGTTGACCCGGATCGCGTCGAGCATGCCCGGCAGCGAGTGCGGCACGACGATCTTGCGCAGCACCTCGCCTCGGCGCGCGCCGAGGGTGTAGGAGACGTCGATGAGCGAGTGCGGCACGCCGCGCACGACGTCGGCGGTCATCAGCGTGTTGAAGAAGACCGTCCCGATGAACAGGATGGCGATCTTCGACGGTTCGCCGAGGCCGAGCCAGATGATCAGCAGCGGGATGAACGCGCTCGCCGGCAGGTAGCGCAGCAGCCCGATCAGCGGCTCGAAGAACGCCTGCCCGGCGGTGAAGGTGCCCATCAGGATGCCGAGCGGCACCGAGATCAGCACGGCGAGGCCGAAGCCTTCGAGCACCCGCTGGGTGGTCGTCCAGAGGTCGTCGAAGAGCTCGCCGGTGCTCGCCATGTCCACTCCGGCCTTGAGCACCGCGGCCGGGGACGGCAGGAACGTCGAGTCGACGGCACCGCTGACGCTCAGCGCGACCCAGGCGAGGAACGGGATCGCGAACGACAGCACCGCCAGCGTCCAGCGGGCCGCCGCGGAAATCGGCGTGCGCAGGGAAAACAGCGGCGAAACGGACGGCTTCAGCCCGGCCCGGCGGGGCAGCGGCGACCAGTCCGGCCTGCCGCCGCCCCGGGCGGACTCCTGCTGTTCGGCGAGCCGCTGCTCGGCCTCGAGCGCCTCGGCGGCCCGCTCGTCGGCCGGGGTCGCCGCCGGTGTGGTGCGCTGGGTGGGACCGGTCACTGCGGCGCGGCCTTCACGAACTGGTCGTCGAACAACCCGTCGAGCGACGGCCGCTGCTGGGCGAGCCCGTTGCCGGTGATGAAGTCGATGATCTTGTTCGCCTGGAAGTCGAGGTGCTGCGGGGTGACACCCGGGGTGAACGCGTCGATGTTCTGCTGCCGCGTGAAGATCGTGGTGCCGGCGTCGTAGGACTTGTAGTCCGCTTCGGACACGCCACCGCGCTTGGCCATGATCTTCACGGCCGCGTCCTTGTTGTTCTTGATCCAGGTCAGCGTCTCGAACCAGGTGTTCACCAGCGCCTGGACGTCCTTCGGGTGGTCCTTGACCAGCTTCTGCGACGTGACGAGGTGGTCCGGGATGGCGCCGGGGAACTCGGCCGACGAGGAGATCGCGCGGCTGCCCGCGCGCTCCAGCGCCGTGGAGGTGAACGGCGCGAACGCGGCGACCGCGTCGACCTGGCCGCTCTTGAACGCCGCGGCCGCGGCATCGGTCGGGAGGTTGACGAGCTGGATGTCCTTTTCGGTCATCTTCGCCGACTGCAGCGCCAGCAGCAGCAGGTAGTGGTCGACCGCACCCTGCTCGACAGCGACCTTCTTGCCCTTGAGGTCGGCGATGCTGGTGATCCCGTCCCGCGCGATGATCTTGTCGTTGCCGGTGGAGTTGTCGTTCACCAGCACGATCGACAGCTTGGCGCCGCCGGAGACCGACGACAGCGTGTCGTTGAGGGTCTGGCTGTTGGCGTCGATGGCGCCGCTGGCCAGCGCGTTGATGCTGTCGGTGTAGTTGTCGAAGTACTTGAGGTCGACGTTGACGCCGTTCTTGGCGAAGAGACCCTGTTCCTGCGCCACCTGCCAGGGGAACCAGCCCGGCCAGGCGCTGAACCCGATGGTGATCTTGCTGCCGCTGCCCGTCGCGGAACTGTCACTGCACCCGGAGAGCGCGGTGACCCCGGCGAGGGTGAGCAGGGTCAGGAGCACCGTCAGCAGACGGGGGCGAGGACGGGAAATCACAACGAGACTCCAGGTTGCGGGGGAAGTGGAGTGGTGCGTGCCGAAGGGGGGACTGCGGTGCTCGGGGGTTACAGGTCGTCACCACGAGGAGGGGGGTCGGGCCGAGCTGCGCCACCGCGCACGGTCATCGCTGCTCGCTTCCGTTCCCACCTGATCGGGTCATGACGAGAGAACGAGGACAGGGAGCACCTACGTCCAGTGAAAAAGCCAGCGCTCAACGCACCGGATCAGCCACCCCTTGTCCCTCTCCCGGCGGAGAGCCTAGCGACTAGCACAAGATCCCCACAACGCCCCGGTAGTGCATCCGAACGAGTGACCATCAAGTGGGTCAACCAGCAACATCGACGCTGTTCACCATCAGTTTCGGGGTGTTTTCTGTCGGCCGCCCGGCCAAGATCGCGGCCCGCACGTGTCCTACCACCGTGCAACTGCACAAGTGATAGTTCCCAGTCGTTACAGCGACAGCGCGGAGTGCCGGGCTCGGCACGGACGGCTATCCACTATTTCCGAACAATCGTTCGCGATATGCGGCCGGTCGGAGCAACGATCGAACACCTGTCCGAATCCGTCGATACCGCACGGTTCCGCGATTCGGGGAATGATTCCCCGACTGTTAACACGCCTGAAACAAATCCTCCTATTTCGATCAAGCGATAGATTTAGCCAGATCGTAGACGGTCGTGCCCCCGACGGTGACCGGGGCGAAGCTCTGCTCGACCCAGGCCTGGATCTCGCCCGCGGTCCCCCGGCCGCCCCCGAAGCCGCCTCGCCCACCGGCGACGTAGTAACGGATGTCACCATCGGCGACGTACTGCTGGAACTGCCGCAGCGTCGGCGCGGGGTCGCTGCCGCTGAACCCGCCGATCGCGAGCACCGGCCGTCCGCTCTCCAGCGCCAGCCCGGCCGACTGCATCGCGCCGCTCTGCGCCGCCGCCCACTTCGTCGTCGTGTTCTTCAGCAGGTCGATCACCGCCGTGTCGGCCTGACCCGCGCCGAAGCCCCGCGGGCCACCGCCGAAGCCGCGTCCACTCGCGACGGCCGGCCCGGACGACGGCGTCCCGCCGGAATGGGCGGTCGACGCCGTGGCCAGCGTGAAGGACGTGGTCCCGAGCAGTGCGCCGCACAGGCCGAGTGCGGCCACGACCGGGCCCAGCCGCCGGAACCGATCGGCACCGAAGAGCAGCGCCACCACCGCGGCCGCGCTGAGCACGAGAAGCGCGTAGCGCACCCACGGCTGCCAGTCCGGCGTCCGCGCGAGGAGCACGAACCCCCAGACCGCGGTCACCGCGAGCATGACGGCCAGCACCGCGCGGGCCGCGAAGTTCGCCCGGCCGCGCCAGAGCTCACGCGCGGAGATCCCCAGCGTGGCGGCGATCCCGGGGGCCAGCGCGACCGTGTAGTACGGGTGGATGATGCCGCTCATGTAGCTGAACACGAGCGTGGTGACGACCAGCCAGCCGCCCCACAGCAGCAGCGCCGCCCGCGTCCGGTCGGTGCGCGGCGCGCGGCGGGTGAACCAGAGCCCGGCGGCCAGGCCGAGCAGCGCCGCGGGCAGCAGCCACGACGCTTCGCCGCCGAACTCGCCGCCGAACAACCGCGTCAGCCCGGTCTGCCCGCCGAATCCGCCGAACCCGCCGCGGGCCCCGGACGGCGGGGCGAACGTCCCGCCGCCGCCACCGCCGCGGCCTTCGCCGAAGATGCGGCCGAGGCCGTTGTAGCCGAAGGCCAGTTCCAGCACGGTGTTGTCGGTCGACCCGCTGATGTAGGGCCGGTCCGCGACCGGCCACAGCGCGACGGCCACGACCCACCAGCCGGCGGAGACGAGCACCGCGCCCGCGGCGGCGAACAGCTGCCCTATCCGCCGCCCGGGCGACGTCGGCGCCGCGACGGCGTAGGTCAGCACGAACGCGGGCAGGACGACGAACGCCTGCAGCATCTTGTCGAGGAAACCGAACCCGATCGCGACCCCGGCGAGCACGAGCCACTTCGTGCTCGCGTGCTCCAGCGCGCGCACGACGCAGTACGCGCCGGCGACGAGCAGCAGCACGAGGAACGCGTCGGGGTTGTCGTAGCGGAACATCAGCGCGGCGACCGGGGTCAGCGCGAGCGCGGCCCCGGCCAGCAGCCCGGCACCCGGCCCGGACAGCCGCCGCACGGCGAGGTAGAGCAGGCCGACCGACGCGACCCCGGCGAGCGCGTCCGGTACGAGCAGGCTCCAGCTGGAGAAGCCGAAGATCCGGCCGGACAACCCCATGAGCCACAGGGAAAACGGCGGTTTGTCCACGGTGACGACGTTGCCCGGATCGAGCGAACCGAAGAACAGCGCCTTCCAGTTCCCCGTCCCGGCCTGCACGGCCATCGCGTAGAAGTCGTTGCCCCAGCGGTTTTCCGCCAGGTCCCACAGGTAGAGCAGGCCGGTGCCGAGCAGCAGGGCGGTCACGGAAGGCTTGACCCACCGGGGTTTCCGGGCGGCCTGGGGCGCGGGCTGGGCGTGTTCGGGCGCCGACAGCGTGGTCGTCATGGCGTTCACCGTGTCGGCGCCGCATGTGGTGAACTTGTGCCGAACCTGTGTGCCGGCTGTGCATCCACCCCGGTCACACCAGAAGTCCGTGAATGGCACATTGAGGGACGTAGAGTCCCTCAATGTGCCATTCACGGACTTTGGGCACCTCTGGGAGCCGGTGCCTCCGGGAAGCTGATCTCGAACTCCGTGCGGCCCGGACGGCTCTGGACGCCGACGCGGCCACCGTGCGCTCCGGCCACCGCGGCCACGATCGCCAGTCCGAGGCCGGTGCTCCCCGCCGCGCGCGAACGCGAGTTGTCGCCGCGGGCGAAGCGCTCGAAGATGTTCGGGAGGATCTCGGGTGGGATGCCCGGGCCGTCGTCGGCCACCCGGAGCCGGACAATTCCGTCCGAAGTGGACAGTGTGGTCGTCACCGTCGTGCCCGGCGGCGTGTGCGTGCGCGCGTTGGCCAGCACGTTGATCACCACCTGGTGCAGCTGGCCCGCGTCGCCGAGGACGCCGAGCGGCTCGCCCGGGACGTCCAGCAGCCACTTGTGGTCCGGGCCCGCGACGTGCGCGTCCGCGACCGCGTCGGCCACCAGCCGGCTCAGGTCCACCCACTCGTGCACCACCGGCCGTCCGGAATCGAGGCGGGCGAGCAGCAGCAGGTCCTCCACCAGCGTCGTCATCCGGCGCGACTCGGACTCGACGCGGCTCATCGCGAAGGCGATGTCCGGCGGCACCTGCTCGCCGCTGCGGCGGGTGAGCTCGGCGTAGCCGCGGATCGCCGCCAGCGGCGTCCGCAGCTCGTGGCTCGCGTCCGCGACGAACTGGCGGACCCGGTTTTCGCTCGCGTGCCGGGCGCTGAGCGCGTTCGCGACGTGCTGCAGCATCCGGTTCAGCGCCGAGCCGACCTTGCCGACTTCGGTGCCGGGGTCGGTGTCCGCCTCCGGGACGCGTTCGGACAGCGCCACCTCGCCGCGGTCCAGCGGCAGCTCCGACACGCGCGTCGCGGTCGCGGCCAGCCGGTCGAGCGGCTGCATCGTGCGGCGGATCGTCGCCGCGCCGACCGCGCCCGCCACCAGGATCCCGGCGAGCGCGACGCCGCCGAGGATGAACCCGAGCTGCCAGAGCGTCTCGTTGACGTCCTTCAGCGGGAGGCCGATGACCGTCTTCTCACCGGTGGACGACGTCGTCGAGACGACGCGGTACTCGCCGAGGTTGCCGCCCAGGTCGATGCTGCGCTGCTTGCCGTCGGACGGCAGCGCCAGCAGGCGCAGGGCCTGGTCCTGCGGAACGCTCTTGAACGGCGGCCTGCGCTTCGACGCCCCGGCCGCTGCGGAGTCGATCACCGCGGCCGAGGCCTTCGAGCCGGACGTGACGACCGCGAGCGTGCCGTCGCCTTGGCCGAGCACGCGCAGCGCGTCCGGCGGCGGGGGCGTCTCGTGGTAGGTCCAGGGCGGCGGCCGTTCCCCGATGTGCGAGGCACGGTCGCTCGCCGCGGCGAGCCGCTTGTCCTGCTGGCCGACGAGGAACTCGGAAAGCGCGAACTCCGTGACCACGCCGACGACCAGGCACACCAGCGCGAGCAGGGCGGCGAGCTGGACGATCAGCCGCCGCCGCAGCGACCACGGCCGGCGGACGCGCTTCGGTTCAGCCTGCGGGCTTGAGGACATACCCGGCGCCCCGCATGGTGTGGATCATCGGCTCGCGGTCGGCGTCGATCTTCTTGCGCAGGTAGGAGATGTAGAGCTCGACGATGTTGGCCTGGCCGCCGAAGTCGTAGCTCCAGACGCGGTCCAGGATCTGGGCCTTCGACAGCACCCGCTTGGGGTTGCGCATGAGGTAGCGCAGCAGCTCGAACTCGGTGGCGGTCAGCGGCACCAGGTCGCCGCCGCGGTGCACCTCGCGGCTGTCCTCGTCCAGGGTGAGGTCGCCGACGACCAGCGTCGACCCGCTCACCCCGGTCACTCCGCCGGCCCGGCGCAGCAGCGCGCGCAGGCGCAGCGCCACCTCTTCGAGGCTGAACGGCTTGGTGACGTAGTCGTCGCCACCCGCGGTGAGCCCGGCGATGCGGTCCTCGACCGCGTCCTTCGCCGTCAGGAACAGCACCGGCAGGTTCGGCGCCTCGGACCGCATCCGGCGCAGCACCTCCAGGCCGCTGAAGTCGGGGAGCATGACGTCGAGGACGACGGCGTCGGGGCGGAAGTCGCGCGCGATCCGGACGGCCTCCGTGCCGTCGCCCGCGCTGCGCACCTCCCAGCCCTCCATCCGCAGGGCCATCGACACGAGCTCGGCCAGCGTCGCCTCGTCGTCGACGACGAGGACCCGCACGGGGCTCCCGTCGGCGCGGCGCAGGTCGGCCTTGCCGGGGCCTGGTGACGTGGCGTTCATAGCGGTCATAGTGCCATCTTCCCGGCGGCTCTTCAGGACTCACTGTGCGCTCGCTGTGCGTTCCCTGTGAAGGTCGTTCGCCCGGGTAAGGGAGCCACAGCGCCCGCTGACGCTCCGCACAGCTCGGACACAGCCACGGCGGCGAACCTGGCCTCATCCAGTGTGGGTACGACCGGAGGACACGATGACAACCCCGAACACCCCGCCCGAAGGCGGACCGGCCCCCGCCGCGAACACCCCGGCCCCGGGCGAGCCGGCTCCGGCGAACTGGGGTGACCCCGCGGCCGCCCCGCCCAGGAAGGGCTGGTCCGGCAAGAAGACGGCGATCGCGGCGGGTATCGCCGTGGTGATCGCGGCCGGCGGCGGCGCGGCGATCTGGGCGGGCACCAGCAGCGCCGACAACTCGGCACAGCAGGGCCCAGGCGGCTTCGGCGGCCCGGGTGGCCAGTTCCGCGGCCAGGGCATGCCCGGCGGCGGCTTCGGCGGCGGCATGACAGCGCTGCGCGACGCCCTGCACGGCGACTTCGTCGTGGCGAACGGCAGCGGCGGCTACACGACCGAGCGTCTGCAGACGGGCGACGTGACCGAGCTGAGCGCCACGTCGGTGACGCTGACCAGCAAGGACGGCTACAAGCAGACGTACACGATCGACTCGTCGACCCAGAAGACGGGCGACGTGAAGACGGGCGACACGAACATCACGGTGGTGGCGAAGGTGGACGGCCAGACGGCCACGGCGACCTCGCTGGGCAAGGGCTTCGAGCAGGGCCAGCGCCAGCCGGGCCAGCGCCGCAACGGCGGCGGCACCTACTCGGCCCGCCCGACGAGCTGACCCACCCCCTCCAGTGCCGGGAACGCCCCGACTGTCGCGTACCCCTCCCGCCGCGTCGGGGCGTTCCCAACCTCTCTCAGTCGCCCGGGACGAGCTTGTGGCGGTAGGCGTAAACGACGGCGTGCACGCGGTCGGGCAGCCCGAGCTTCGAGAGCACCCGCGACACGTGCGTCTTGACGGTCTCCTCGCCGACGTGCAGCTTCCGCGCGATCTCGGCGTTGCTGCACGCGCCCGCCAGGAGCAGCAGGACCTCGCGTTCGCGGGACGTCAGCCGGGCCAGCTCGGGGGGTTCGGCGGCCGCCGGTTCGAGGACCGCCGCGAACTTCGCCACCAGCCGGCGCGTCACCGACGGGTCGATCAGCGCGTCTCCGCGCGCCGCCACCCGCATCGCCGCGACCAGTTCCTCCGGGGCCAGGCTCTTCAGCAGGAACCCGCTCGCCCCCGCGCGCAGCGCCCGGTAGACGTACTCGTCGGCGTCGTAGGTCGTGAGCACGAGGACGCGGGTGTCGTTGCCCGGCGCGGCGAGGATGGCCTCGGTCGCCGCGAGGCCGTCGAGGCGGGGCATCCGGACGTCGAGGACCGCGACGTCCGGACGCAGGCGCGCGGTCTCGGCGACGGCTTCGCGGCCGTCGGACGCCTCGCCGACGCACGTGAAGTCGGGCTGGGTGTCCAGCAGCGCGCGCATCCCGGACCGGAACATCGCGTGGTCGTCGGCCAGCAGGACGCGGATCATGTGCTCTCCACCGGGAAGGTCGTGCGCAGCTGCCAGTCCTCGCCGGCCTCGCCGTAGGAGACCTGGCCGCCGAACAGCGTGACGCGCCGGCGGATCCCCGCCAGGCCGCGATGCGCGTATTCGCTCGGCGGGCTGCGGTCCGGCCGCAGCCCGTTGGTCACCGTGAGCACGACCTCGGTGCGGCCGTGGTTCAGCTCCACCTCGACCGGGCCTTCGCCGTGGCGCAGCGCGTTGGTCAGGGCCTCCTGCACGATCCGGTACAGCGCGACGTCGAGGGAGCCCGGCAGCTCGCGGGGTTCGCCGCGCAGGGTCAGCCGGATCGGCAGGCCGGCCGCGCGGACGGTCTCGACCAGCTCGTCGAGGTTGTCCAGACCCGGTTGGGCGGCGGTGGTTTCGGCGTGCAGGAGGTCGAGGAGCCGGCGCAGGTCGGCCATCGCCGAACGGCTCGCCGATTCGACCGCGCCGAGGGACTTCCGGACCGGCGAGTCGCCGTCGGGCAGGCCGAGCCGGGCCGCGCCGGCGTGCACGCCGATCGCGCTGACGTGGTGGGAGATGACGTCGTGCAGGTCGCGGGCGATCGTCGTGCGTTCCTCGGTGACGGCCCTCCGCACGACCTCCTCTTCGTGCAGACGGCGTTCGGCGGCTTCGCGTTCGAGGTCGGCGATGTAGGCGCGCCGGGCGGTCGTGTACCGGCCGACCAGCCACGGCAGCAGCGCCTGCACACTGACGTTGATCGCGATCAACCGCCAGTCGGCCGCCGTGCGCCCGCCGCCTTCGACGCAGCCGACGGTGACGCCGGCGAGCAGCGCGCCGAGCGCGAGCACGGCCGGTTTCGGCCGCAGCCAGGCCCCGGCCCGGAACCCGGCGATGAGGAGCCCGGCGTTGTTGCCGGTGACGTACCCCTGGCAGGTGCAGAGCAGCAGCGGCGCGCCCGCGAAGAGCAGGGCGTGCGCGAGCGCCACCCAGCCGGAGTACCGCGCGGCCCCGGCGAGGGCCGCGTTGACGCCGATCCCGGCCAGCAGCACCACCCAGGCGCGCCAGCCGGCTTCGCCGAGCGGGCCGCGGAGGCTGAACAGGGCGGCGTCGCAGACGACGCAGACGAGGGCGACCAGCAGCGACTGCCGCCTCAGTGACCCCCTGATGTCCTGCACACCCGCAACTCTGCCCTAACCGCCCCGGCGATCGCGATGTCCCGCGCCTAGACTGGGTGGATGAAGCGGTGGATCACCCTTGCGGCCGGGGTCGTGCTCGTGCTCGTCGGCGCCGTCTGGGTGCTGCAGGGCGTCGGTGTCATCACCGGCAGCTTCATGACCGGCCAGAAGCTGTGGTTCCTCATCGGGCTCGCCGCGTTCCTCGTCGGCGTGGTCCTGGTCGCGGCGTCGGCGACCCGGCGCAAACCTACTTCGTGAAGATCTCGAAGATCGGGTAGCCCGGCGCGATCTCGCGCAGCTTCTCGTCGGACGCCTTGTCATCGACGCCGTCGAAGAACACGCCGACCTCGAACTTCCAGCGCTTGAGGTAAGCGCGGAGGATGCCCGGCTTCTCGTCGTGGCCCAGCTCGCGGAAGGTGAACGTCTCGACGCGGCGCCCGACGCGCAGCGTGCCCTGGCCCGCGGCGCGCAGGTTGCGCACCCACTGCGTCTCACCGCGCGGGGCGACGAGGTAGCGGACGCCGTCGACGGTCAGCAGGTTGACCGGGGTCGAGCGCGGCTCGCCGCTCTTGCGGCCGACGACGGTCAGCACCCGGCTGCCCCAGACGCTCACGCCCAGCTCGGTCAGCTTCGCGACCACCTTGTTGAAGATGTCGGTGGACTTGCCGGGCTGGATGTAGCGGGTGTCGTTCATGGTGTCCTCCGGAGTTTCGGGAGAGCAGTGCTCTCGGTTAAGAGCAGTGAACACCTTCGCGAGCACGCTGTCAAGAGCACTGCTCTCTGTTTTGTGCGCTGCTCTCGTCGTGGCACACTGATCCCCATGACCGCCACCCGCACAGCACGTGAACGTGCCCGCGCCGAACTGACCCAGGAGATCAAGGACGAGGCCCGCCGCCAGCTCGCCGAGGTCGGCGCGCACGGGCTGTCGCTGCGCGCGGTGGCCCGGGAGCTGGGCATGGTGTCGTCCGCGCTGTACCGGTACTTCCCGAGCCGCGACCGGCTGCTGACCGAGCTGATCGTCGACGCCTACAACGCGATCGGCGAGGCGGCGGAGAAGGCGGACCCGGGTCGGGGCGCGCCCCGCGATCGGTGGCTGGCGATCTGGCAGGGAACTCGCGACTGGGCCCGCGCGCGCCCCCACGAGTACGCGCTGATCTACGGCTCGCCGATCCCCGGGTACGCGGCGCCGCAGGAGACGGTCGTGCCGGCCGCCCGCGTCGCGCTCGCCCTGGTCAAGGTGCTCACCCACACCGAGCTGCGCGGGATCGACGGCGAAGTCCCGCCTGAGCTGCGTGCCCAGGCCGAGGCACTCACGAAGGTCCTCGGGATCATCGCCGGCCCCGAAACCGTGGCCCGGCTGCTCATGGCGTGGACCCAGCTGTTCGGCGCGATCAGCTTCGACCTGTTCGGCCAGTACGTCGGCAGCGTCGACCCGGCCGACGCGTTCTTCGCCCACTCGGCGAGGCGGATGGCGGAGTTCGTCGGGCTCTAGGCTGAGGCGAGAGTCCAACGGCGGAAGGCGGCACGACGTGACGGGGTGGGCCGGGAAGGTCGGCAGGATCCGGGTGATCGGGACCGGGGTGATGGGCCGCGGGATCGCCCAGCTCGCCGCGACCGCGGGCGTGACTGTCGAGCTGGCCGACGTCCAGCCCGAAGCCGTCGCCAAGGCCGTCGAGTTCATCGGCGGGATGATCGACAAGCTCGCCGCCAAGGGCAAGCTCGACGAGGACCCGCAAGTGGTCAAGGACCGGCTGGTGCCGGTGGCCGCCCCCGCCGCCCCCGCGGACGGCGTCGACCTGGTGCTCGAAGCCGTGCGGGAAGACCTCGCGACGAAGCGTGCCCTGTTCGCCGACCTCGAGCGCGTCTGTCCACAGGAGACGATCTTCGCGACGAACACCAGTTCCCTGTCGGTCACCGAGATCGCCGCCGAACTGGCCGATCCCGGCAGGCTCGTCGGCCTCCACTTCTTCAACCCGGTGCCGCTGATGCGCCTGGTGGAGGTGGTGCCCGGCGCCCGCACCCGCGACTGGCTGCCCGGCCAGGCGCTCGAACTGGTCCGCGGCTGGGGCCACGAGCCGGTGCTGGCGAAGGACGCGCCCGGCTTCCTGGTCAACCACGCCGGCCGCGGCCTGAACACCGAGGCGCTGCAGATCCTCGCCGAGGCGCTGGCCGGGCCCGCCGACATCGACCGCGTCGCCCGCGACGTGCTCGGCCTGAAGCTCGGCCCGTTCGAGCTGCTCGACCTCACCGGCCTCGACGTGTCCCACGCCGTGCTGGAGAGCATCTGGAGCGGCTTCCACGGCGACCCGCGGCTGCGGCCGTCGTGGCTGACCCGGCCGCGCGTGGCCGCCGGGCTGTTCGGACGCAAGAACGGCGAAGGCTTCTACTCCTACGTCGACGGGCAGCAACGGGTCGCCGAGGACCCGGCGGTGCCGCCGAAGCCGGCGAGCCCGGTGTTCACCGCGGACGAGCACCTCGCCCGCGCGCTGTCGTCCGCGGGCGTCCAGGTGGTGTCCGACGCCTACCCGGACTCGGTCCTGCTCGTGCCGCTCTACGGCGAGTCCACTGTGGACGCCGCAGCCCGCGCCGGGCTGCCGCCGGAGCGCGTCGCCGGCGTCGACCCGCTCGGCGGCTACGAACGCCGCCTGACGATGTCGGTGCACCCCGGTCTCGACCCGGCCGCGGGCCGCGCCGCCTGGGGCGCGCTGGCCGCGACCGGCCACCCGGTGACGGTCGTCCGCGACGGGCCCGCCCCGATCGCGCAGCGGCTGCTGGCGTCGATCGTCAACACGGCGTGCTTCATCGCGGGCCAGCACCTGGCGACCCCGGCGGACATCGACACGGCGGTCCGGCTCGGCCTCGGCTACCCGCGCGGCCCGCTGGCCTGGGGCGACCTCGTCGGCGGCGACGTCGTGCTGCGCATCCTGCGCGGCCTGGCCGCGGCCACCGGGGACCCGCGCTACCGGCCGAGCCCGTGGCTCACCGAGCGCGTCGCCCTCGGCCTGCCGCTGACGGCGGCCGGAACGACCCCGGCCGGCCTGCGAACGTCCTGATCGGACCTAACGGACGACCTGGACTACATCGCCCTTCTCCAGGGTGTTGAAGAACTTCAGTGACGCCGCGCTCGAGAGGTGCACGCAGCCGGCCGAGTACCTGCCGAGGCTGCCCTCGTGGAACGCGATGCCGCCGGGGGCGAAGAAGACCGAGTTCGGCATCGGTGCACCGTTGAACTCGGTGCTGAGGTGCATCTTTTCCTTGTATTGTACGTGAAAACTGCCCACCGGAGTCGGCTCGTCCTTCTTACCCGGCAACATTTTCACCGGGCCGTACACGATCTTGCCTTCGTCGAGCAGCCAAGCCTGCTTGCCCGAAAGGGACACACAGGCTTTCGCCGTGATCGTGCACGGCACCCCGGCCGCCATCGCCGGTTTCGCCGTTTTCGCCGGAGCCGCCTTGGTCTCCTTCGCCGGGGCCGAAGTGGACGGCGTCGAAGTGGACGGCGTCGAAGTGGACGGCGCCGACGTGGCCTGAGGCGCCGACGGGGTGTCGGCGGCCAGCCGGACCTCCCCGGTGCCGCTCGTCGCCGAGCAGGCGGTCAGCACCACCGCGGTGACCAAAGTGGACAGGCCGACCAGCGTGCGCCGAATACGCATGTGTTCCCCCAGTGAATCCGTGATTCTGCTTTCTTCCCACCAAGACGTGCGGCCCCCACAGGAGGTTGATCGTTCCGGCGCAGAAAAAACGCGGGCCGCCTCCGGAGACTTCCGGAGACGGCCCGCGCCGGGTTCAGTTCGACGTCACCAAGGGCGGTCGACCGCCCCGCCGGAGAGGGTGAACGTGATGTAGCCGCCTTCGAAGTCGCTGCGGTACACCCCGTTCGTCACGTACTCGTCGGTCTTCGGGTAGTGCAGGTAGGACCCCTCCCACCCGAGGGCCGCCCACCGCTTCCGGATCTCGCCCTTCACGGCGTGCGCACCGGTCGCCACCGTGTAGTAGATCGAGTGGCCGAGGCTGAAGTGGTTGTAGCGGCCACGGCCGTCCGGCGTCCCGAGCTCGTCGGTGGCCGGGTAGCCGAGACCGCGCTCGAAGTCGAGCGCCGCCCACTTCTTCCGGATCTCGCCGAAGATGGCGTGCGCACCGGTCGCGGCCGTGTAGTAGATCGAACCGACGTTGGTGCCCTTGAGGAAGTGGTTGTAGCGGCCGACTCCGTCCGGCGTGCCGCCCTCGTCGGTCGTCGGGAAGCCCAGGCCACGCTCGAAGTCGAGCGCCGCCCACTTCTTCCGGATCTCACCGTAGAGCGCGTGCGCACCGGTCGCTGCCGTGTAGTAGATCGAACCGACGTTGCCGTTGTTGACGAAGTGGTTGTACTGCGCCACGCCGTCCGGGGTCGTCGTGGTGTCGTTCGTCGGCGGCCCGAGGACGTTGCTGCCGCCGAAGGCGACGTACTTGTCCAGCACCGGTCCGGTGACCAGCTGCGTCCCGGTCGCGGCGCTCCAGTAGAGCCGTCCGTTCGCGTAGGCGCGGTAGTGGACCGGGCCGTCGGTGACCTCGGCCGCCGTCGGCGCCCCGAGCTTCGCCTGCAACGCCGGGTCGGCGTTGTAGCGCTGGTCGATCGCGGTCGCGTAGTTCGCCGTCAGCGTCATGTCGGTCGTGCCGACGGTGATGACCCACGTGTTGTCCGTCGGACCGCCCTGCCAGCCGGTGAACGTCGAGACGCCGTCGATAGCCGTCCCCGCGGCTTCGACGTCGAACGTCGCACCCTCGGTGACCTGCGCCGAGCTGGTACCGATACCGCCCTCGATCGCGATCGTCAGCACCGCGGGCTGCGTGCTGACCAGGGTGAGCTGGTGCCGTCGCGGCATGGCCGTGTACGTCTTGGACGTCTTGACGCCCGCGCTGTCGGTCACCGAAGCGGTGAACGTCATCCGGGAGTCGGGGTGCGCGGTGAACGGCACCGAGAAGCTCGCCCCGGTCCCACCCACGTCCGGGTGCAGGTGGCAGGTCCCCTCGGTCGGGCAGTGCTGCACCGCCGAGGTCCAGGTGACCGGCAGCGCGCCGTCCTCGGCGTCGGTCGCGGTGGCGCTGAGGGAGACCTGCTGCTTCACCGCGAACGTCGCGGTGTCGCCCGGCGTGGTGAGGGTGAGCTCCGGGGTGTGGTTGCCCGGCGCGACCGCGATGGTGGTCGTGCCGGTGGCGCCCAGCGGGTCGCGGACCGTCAGTGTCGCGGTGAACGTCTCGGTGCCCGCCGCGTAGGCGTGGGACATCTTCGGACCGGCGTTGGGGGCGACCTGCCCGTCCCCGAAGTCCCAGTCGTAGGTCAGCACGTCGTTGTCGTAGTCGACCGACGTGGAGCCGTCGAACGTCACGGTCCGGGTGGCCGGGTCGGTGGTGGACGACGCGTTCGCCACCGGGACGGTGTTGCCGGCCGAATAGCTCAGCCGGCGCAGCTTCCCGGAGATGATGTCCGCGTAGACGATGTCGCCGTTCGGTGCCGCGGCGAACTTCACCGGGCCGCCGATGTCGGTGAACAGCGGCGGGCTCTGCGGCGCCTGCGTGAGCTTGCCCTGGTCGTCGTACGTCAACGTCCAGATCTTGTTCTTCGCGTAGTCGCCGAAGAAGTAGGCACCGTGGTACGCGGCCGGGTAGCTGGATCCGTTGTAGAGGATCCCGCCGCTGACGCTGTTGCCCTGCATAGCGCCGTCGCCGTGGTTGTACTCGTAGATCGGCGGCTGGTTCGCCACCCCGGCGCAGCCGGCGAGATCGCTGTAGCCCGGGGTCGGGTGGGTGCCTTCCCAGCACGGCCAGCCCTGGTTGCCGCCGCGCTGGACGACGTCGACCTCTTCCCAGGTGTTGAAGCCGACGTCACCGACGACCGGCAGGCCGAGGTTCGGGTCGATGCTGAACCGGAACGGGTTGCGGAACCCGCGGGCGAACACCTTGCTCGCGGTCGAACCGGGGTTGGCCGCGTCGTAGTACGGGTTGGACGGCACGCCGTTGCCGTCGGCCGTGAGGTGGAAGATCTTGCCGTACGGCTGGTTGATGTCCTGGGCCCGCAGCGAAATCGGGTTCACCTTGGTGTAGTCGCCGTTGTCGCCGATCGACAGCCAGAACGTCCCGTCGGCGGCGGCGATGACCGTGTCGATGCCGTGGACGTTGAAGTTGCCCGGCACCTCGAACAGCGTCTGCTCGCCGGTCAGGCCGGCCGGTGCACCGGCCGCGTCCACGGTGACCGTGAACCGCGCCAGCCGCATGACGAAGCTGCCGGAGATGTTGATCGAGCGCGTCAGGTAGATCGAGTGTGACGTCGCGTAGTCGGGCGCGATGGCCAGCCCCATGAGACCGAGGTCCTCGTTGGTGCGGACCGGAAGCGTGGCGATCGTCTTACCCGTTCCGGTGACCGGCAACCAGCGGACGGTGCCGTCCTTGCCGGTCACGATGGTCGAGTTGTCCGGCAGGTAGCCGAAATCGGTGAGTGATCCGGCCCCCAGGCCGGAGTCGGTGTCCTGCAGGACGAATCCCGGCGGGAGTGTTGCCGCCGACGCCACCCCCGTGGACACGGCGGGCAGCAACGCTCCAGTCATGACTGCCGCCACCAAGGCGTGACGGAGTGCGCGAAGTTTTCGCAAGGCCATCTGGCCCCCCTTCCCAAGCGATCACTTATCGCCGGAGAAGGGGAGCCAGTTGCACTCCCCCGTATGAATTTATCTGACCGTGACCTACTGTCAGTGATTGTTTGGTACCGGTTACGGCACGACCTGCACCACGTCACCGACGTGCAGCGTGGTGAAGAACTTCAACGACGCACCCGCCGACAGGTGGATGCAGCCGTGCGAATACACCGAGAGGCTACCCGTGTGGAAGGCGTCACCCGGGTAGAAGAACACCGAGTTCGGCATCTCAGCATTGTCGAATTCCTTCGACAGATGCATCTTTTCCTTGTAAAGGACGCTGAACGTGCCGGTCGGGGTCGGGTTGCTCTTCCGGCCCGGCAGCATCGGCACCGGCCCGTAGATCACCTTGCCGCCCTGCAGCAGCCACGCCTTGTGCGCCGAGATGTCGACGCAGGCGGCGGTGCCCGGCGCCGCGGCCGCCGCCGCGCACGGGACGCCCGGGTCCGCCGGGGGCTGCGGTTGCGGCTTCGGCTTGGGCTTCGGCTTGGGCGTGGTGCTGGTCGGCGCCGGCTTCGAGGTCGGCGTCGCGGACGTCGGTGTCGGTGTCGGCGTGGCACTGGCCGTCGTGGGCGCCGGCGTGGTGCTGGACGTGGTCGGCGCCCCACCGCCGGTCCCCGCGGCGGCGACGGCCCCGCCACCCGCGTTCTGGCCGCCGGACGCCCCGCCGCCGGAGCACGCGGCCAGCACGAACGCGGTGGCCAGCGCGGCCGCTCCCGCCAGAAGCCTCTTCACGATCCGGTACCCCCAGCTGTCTCGATCATCGCGTTTGGACACCGGTAAAGACGGCGGTCACCCGTTCGAGGTTCGTCGGGAAAGGTCACGATTTGGGTAGCCGTCCACCCGCGGGTTGACGCGCGGATCCACCCGGACCCGATCCCCGCGCCGGCGAAACCGGGCCGCCGTTCGCCGAAGCTGGACGGACTTCCGAACCGAGGAGCCCCGGAATGCCCAGCGCCGCGAACGTCCTGCTCTACGCCGCCATCGCCGGCCTCGTCCTCTACAAGGTCGTGTACCAGCAGGTCCGCGGCACGCTGCTCGACCGCAAGACGCTGATCACGATGCCGCTGCTGCTCACCGCGGTGGGCGGCTACCTGACGGTGAAAGCGCTGCCCGGCGCGGCCACCGCCGAAGTCGGCCTGCTCGCCGCCGACCTGCTCGTGCTGGCCGGGCTCGGCGTGCTGCGCAGCGCGACGACCACTCTCACCGAGCGCGACGGCACGACGTTCCAGAAGGGCTCGGCCGTCACGATCGGGCTGTGGATGCTGACCGTCGCGGCGCGGATCGGTGTGGTGGCGCTGGGGACCGCGCTCGGCGTCGCGGGCCCGCTGACCTCGGCGTCGATCGCGCTGACCCTCGGGGTGAGCATCGCGGTGCAGAACGCGACGACCTACCGGCGCCTCCAGCGCCGCGGCTTGCCGCTCGCCGACCGGCGCCCGGCGGCGCTCAGCCGTTGACCCGCCCGAGCATCCGCGCGTACATCCGGCCCGGGCTGGGCACCGACGGCGGCACCAGGAACCCCGGCAGCGGCGGCAGCTCGCCGACGAACGCGCCGAGCCGCTCGTACAGCGCCGCGGCGCCGGTGGGCCGGGCCTCGGGGTCTTTCGCGAGCATCCGGGCGAGCAGGGCGTTGAGCTGCTTCGGGACGCCCCGGACCGGCGGCGGCTGCTCCTTGACCTGCCGTTCGAACACCGCGTACGCCGTGGGCCCGTCGAAGAGCCGCCGGCCGGTGAGCATCTCGTGCAGCACGCACCCGAGCGCGTAGAGGTCGCTTCGCGGTTCGGCGCCGCCGCGCTGGATCTGCTCGGGCGCCATGTACGACGGCGTCCCCAGCAGCTGCCCGGCCCGGGTGAACTGCGCGGCGTCGGCTTCGCGGAGCACAGCGAGCCCGAAGTCCATCACCTTGACACCACCGTCGGGACCGAGCATCAGGTTGGACGGCTTGAGGTCGCGGTGGCACACGGCGTGCGCGTGGGCGGCGGTCAGCACCGCGCACGCCTGCGCCGCGATCGCCGCGGCCCACGGCACCGGCAGCGGCCCGTGTTCGGCGAGCAGGTCGGCCACGGTCACGCCGTCGACGAACTGCATGACCTGGAACAACCGGTCGTCGTGCGTGCCGTAGTCGTACAGCGTCGGCACGCCGGGGTGGTCGAGCGTCGCCAGGATGCGGGCTTCGCGGGCGAAGCGGGCTTCCAGCTCTTCGTCACGGCCCGGCAGGCGGAGCAGCTTGATCGCCACCCTGCGGCCCAGCCTGCGGTCGTGCCCGCCGTGCACCGCGCCCATCCCGCCGCGGCCGAGCGGCAGCTCGTCGAGCTCGTAGCGGTCGGCGATCAGCATCCGTTCCCCTGACGGCCCGGCCTGAGCCGTCCTTCGACAAGTCCAGCGAAGCCTAACCGCACCAGGTCACGGCCGATTTCCGCCGCCTGCCGCAGGACGTCGTCGAACTCGGCCAGCCGCCGGAAGACCTGGCCGTATTCGCGCTGGACGGCGAGCGGGACGCGCGGGATCCGCACGCGCCTGCCGTCGATCCGGGTCGAAGCCGACGTGGCGGGCAGGTCCGCCGCGCGCAGGCAGCCGGCCAGGAAGTCCGCGTCCAGCCGATCCGCGTCGACCCGGTACACGGTGAGGCCGGCCCCGACCGGCCGCGACGGTCCACTGTGGACGTACGCGATCCCGGTCACCGAGGCCACGACGTCCCCCGCCTCGGCCACCGGGTGCTCGGCGTCCGCGCGGGCCGCGTGCTTGACCTCGACCACACCCGCCTTGACCAGCTCGCCGATCGTCGTGAACACCGGTTCGGTGTCCGCTGCTTCGAGCGACGGCAGCCGCGGAACCAGCTCGGCGAACCGGCCCCGCACGGCCTGGAAGGCCGTCCCGGGGTCTTCGTCCCTGGCTCGGCGCCGGGCCGGCGTCAGGTCGACGTCGTCGTCGAGCAGGTCGATGATCCGCACGCCGGACTCGGGGCGGGCCAAGAACCCGGTCCACTTCGTGTCCACTGTGGACAGATCGTCCCCCGCCTCGCCGAGCAGCACCGTGGACGGCGGGCGTTCGCCGGAGACCGGTCGCCGCAGCAGCCAGAGATCGGGGCCGGCCGGGGCCAGCGTGACGACCGCGCGGACCGCGCCCGCGCGCAACAGGTTGCCCCGGATGCGTTTTCCGCTGCGCCGCCCGGCCGCCGCACCCGGCATCAGGATGGCGACGGTGCCCCCGGGTTCGACGTGTGCGAGACAGTGCTGCACCCAGGCGAGCTCGGGCTCGCCGCGCGGGGGCAGGCCGTACTCCCAGCGCTCGTCGCCGACCAGTTCGTCGTGCCCCCAGGCCCGTTCGTTGAACGGCGGATCGCACAGCACCGCTTCGGCGGTCCGGCCGGCGAAGGCGTCTTCGCGCAGCGCGTCGACCGCGTAAACCTCGGCTTCGATGCCGCGCAGCCGCAGCCGCAGCGCCGCGATCGACGCCGTCGTCGGGTCGCTGTCCTGCCCCAGAACGGTTTTCGCGCCGCTCGCCAGCGCGAGCGCGCCGAAGCCGCACGCGGGATCGAGGATCGTCGACACCGGACCGACGAGCCGGGCCATCAGCTCGGCGACCGGCTCCGGCGTCGCCGACAACCGCCGCGAATGCGCCTCGAAGTACCTGCGGCACACCAGTTCGAACGCTTCGACCGGGCCGGCCCGGTGCGTCAGCTCGCTGAGCAGAGTCAGCAGCTCGGGGTCGTCGAGCTTGCGGTCGAAGGTGTCGAAGATCCCGGCCTGGAACGCGAAGAAGGCGCCCGCGCGGCTCACGCGTCCGGCCAGGTCGAGGTCGTCGCCGAGAGCGCGCAGGCGCTGCCACGCGCGTTCGCCGGCACTCAGCTCGAACTTCTTGCCGCGCGCGGCGAACCAGCCGGCCACGGCGGACAGGCCGAACAACGGGCTCGACGCCGTACCGCCGACCGGCTGCGGGAAGTCCGGGTAACGGCGGCGCCAGTTGCTCACCGCGGCCCGGCCGACCCCGGCGAGCCGCGCGATGTCGGCCGCGCTGACTGTGGCGTCGTCGTCCATGGCGAGGACTCTATCGGAGGATGCTCCATTCAGTCGCTGTGCTTGTGAACTCAGTCAACCAATGCTTTCATGGGATCATGACACACGATCGGTACGTCCTGCGGTACGCCGCCGGGTCGGACGTCGGCAAGCGACGCCGGGTCAACGAGGACGCGGTCTACGCGAGTTCCCGCCTGCTCGCCGTCGCCGACGGCATCGGCGGCCAGCCGCACGGCGAGGTCGCGAGCGCGACCGCGATCGACGTGCTGCGCGAGCTCGAGGTCGACCTGCGCCGGATCGACCTGACGAGTGTCGACCTCGCCGCGACACTGGTGGGCGTGGTCAAGTCGATCGACGAGCGACTGGCCGAAGTCGCCTCGAACGAGCCGACGACCGAAGGCATGGGCACGACGCTGACGACCCTCCTCTTCGACGGCGTCGAGTTCGCCGCGGCCCACATCGGCGACTCCCGCGGCTACCTCCTGCGCGAAGGCGGCCTGCGCCGGCTGACCCGCGACCACACGCTCGTACAGGCCCTGGTCGAAGACGGCCGCGTCGCCGCCGAGGACGCCGAGTCCCACCCGCGGCGTTCGCTGCTGATGAAGGCATTGCAGACGGCGGGCTCCGGCGACCCCGACATCTGGACGTTCACCGCCCGCGAGGGCGACCGGTACCTGCTGTGCTCGGACGGCTTGAGCGGCCCGGTCTCCGAAGCGACCCTGCGCGACGTGCTGGCGGCCGGCTCGGAGCCGGCCGAGGTGATCCCGGAACTGATCCGCCTGGCCAACGAAGGCGGCGGCCCGGACAACATCACCTGCGTCGTCGCCGACGTCACGCGCTGAAGGCCGCCCTGCTCAGACCCACCTTCGCAGCCCCGGAAGGCCATCCGGTATCGTCTCCTGCGGAGGATTGGCCGAGCGGCCTAAGGCGCACGCTTGGAAAGCGTGTTGGGTTCACGCCCTCGCAGGTTCGAATCCTGTATCCTCCGCCGCAGTAACCAGACGAGACGCCGGGCAGCCTTCACGGGCAGCCCGGCGTTTTGTCGTCTTCGTCCCGGTTCCGGTTCTCATCGGACCCACCGCCGGCCGGGGTACCTCGCGCCCGCGCGGCCAACTTTCAGTACGTCCGCGGGATGCCCGTCCGGCCCTTTTGGCCGCGGCGAACGTGAAAATGTCTTCGACGCAGGGAATTTCCGCTCCTGTACGGGGAGTTACGAGTAGGGCTGAACGAAGTGCGTTACTCCGGTCGCGCTAGTCTCAGCCCCACCTCGCCCGCCCCCGTGGAGAAAGGCCAGCAGTGGCACGAAAACCGCTCTGACCTGGGGTAGCGCTGGCCAGCGACTTCAAGGTGCGGTACTGGTGTCGGGACGACCCCCGCACAGACCGTGATCGGCCCGGCCCCGGACGTTCCCACGTCCGGGGCCTTGCTGATTCCGGACCCGCGATCACTCGGCAAAGTCAGATGATCACGCTGAGTCGCTGGATCTGTTTCAATGGAACCGTCCCCGTACGACCCCCCAGATTCCGAGGAGTAGAGGCCCGATGGCCGGAGTCGAAGAGATCCGCGCTGGCATCGCGCTCGCCAACGAAAAGGCGTCCGCGAGCATCGCCGCCCTGCAACAGGCAGCGCAGTCTCTCGAAGAAGCCCAGCAGTCGCTCGCACAGGCGACCCAAGGGAGCAGCCAGCACGAAGTGAGCCAGGCACACGGACTGTTGGCGGAAGCCCTGCAAGGCATCAACGGCTTGCAGAGCACCGTCCAAGCCAGCATTTCCTCCGCCGACTCCTACTCGGCGCGTCTCTAGCCGGATGACGCTCGCCGAACTCCACCAGCTGCTCACCGTTGCCGTGACCGGGCTCGCCGACGCGCGCGCCCACTCCGAGCGGGCCACAAGCCTGCTCGGAGAAGCCCGGCAAGCTCTCGTGGATGCCCAGGCCAAGGCCGATCCCTGGCTTCCTTCGCAGTACGCCCAGGCCGGCGAGGGGCTGGACCAGCTCCTCGTCCGCCTGTCCGCTGCCGAGGATCTGGTGAGCGGATACCGGTCGCGCCTGTAATCCTTTAGGGGACACCTTTTCTTGGGGACGCCGATGGCCAACAAGTCAGCCGAGCAACGCAACCGCGTCGAAACCGCCCTCGACCGGGTCCGTCATCAGATCGGACTGGTGCTGGGGGCGGCGGCCGGTGCGCGCCAAGCCGCGGAGGCCGACCTCGCCAAACTCCAGCTGGAGCAGGAGATCGTCAAGACCGGCATGAACCACGCCAGTGCCGAGCAGCAGAACGAGTGGTCCCGCCACGCCGCCGCGCACGAAGTGTTCGGCGCCCTCGGCAGTGTGCGAAGCGCTTTCTACACCGACTGGAGCCAAGGGCCCGCGACACTGCGGGAACTGGTCGCGCACAACGCACCCGGCCCGGCCGGGCTGCCACCGGGCGACTGGCTCGGCACGGTCGGGAACAACCCCGGGCTGACGTCGCCCGGACTGTGGCGCGTCGGTTCCGCCACGGCCGCCGGCGGCGACGCCACCCGCACGTTCGATGTCGCCGTCCCGTTGCTCGACGAGTCGCACCTGGCGATCACGTCGGCGCCGAAGACGCGGCCCGCGATCGACGGCATCGTGCAGAACCTGCTGGTCCGCGTGCTCTCGACGTTCGAGCCCGGCGCGGTGCGCGTGCACCTGTGGGACATCGGGCAGCTGACCGCGATCCTGCCCGACCTCTACCCACTCAGCCACACCAGCGCGCTCTCGCTGTACGACCCGGGACGGCTGGAGGACCTCCTCGACGAGCTGGCCGGGCACATCCGCCGCATCCACGCCAGCTGCATGTCCGCCGGATTCACGTCGCTGCGGGAAATGCGGAAGAAGAACGAGCAGCGGGGCGAGCCGTACCGCATCGTCGTGCTCTACGGCAACGGCGAGACCCTCGAACCCGAACGCGCCCGCGACCTCAAGCGCGTCGCGAGCGGTGCGCTGGCCGCCGGCATCTGCCTGATCATGGTCGACGTGCCGACCGCGGTGAGCGCGCCGGTCGAAACGCTGAGCCTGGTCGACGACCGGCACGCGATCAGCAGCATGTCCGGTACCGACCTGGTCGTCGACCTCGATCACGCCATGCCGTCCGCGCAGGTGATCCGCGCCGTCGACACGATCTCCAAGGCGCTGATCGCCAGGCAGGGCGGGCCGCGGTCGTTCGACGACCTCCTGCCGGCCGAGCTGGGGCACGAAAGTTCGGCGCGCGAACTGCGGGCCCCGGTCGGGTTCTTCGAAGGCGAACCGGTCGAGGTCGTGATCGGCGACCCGAGCCCGCACGTCCTGATCGGCGGCCCGTCCGGTTCGGGCAAGACGAACTTCCTGTACGCGCTGCTCGGCAGCCTGGCGGCGCGGTACACACCGGACGAGCTGGCGCTGTACCTGCTGGACTTCAAGGAAGGCGTCTCCTTCGCCGGGCTCGCGCCGGGCCGGAAGGACGCGAGCTGGCTGCCGCACGCGCGGCTCGTCGGCGTCAACGTCAACACCGACCGCGAGTTCGGCCTGGCGCTGCTGCGGTTCCTGGCCGACGAGCTGCGCCGCCGGTCGGCGGCCGCGAAGGAGCACGAGGTCACGAACCTCGCCGACCTCCGCGAAGCCGACCCGTCCGGGCACTGGCCGCGGATCGTCGCGGTGATCGACGAGTTCCAGTACCTGTTCGCGGGCCGCGACCAGGTGACGGCGACGGCCACGCAGCTGCTGGAGGACATCGCGCGGCGCGGCCGGTCGCAGGGCATCCACCTGGTGCTGGCCAGCCAGGACGTCGCCGGCATCGAGGCGTTCTGGGGCAAGCCGGCGGTGTTCGAGCAGTGCACGCTGCGGATCGCGATGCCGAAGGCGCGGCGCGTGCTGGCCGAGACGAACAACGCGGCGGTGTCGGCACCGAAGTGGCACGCGGTGATCAACCACGACTCCGGCGTCGCGCACGGCAACCAGCTGGCCCACATCCCGGACGCGAGCAGCAAGAACGTGTTCGTCCGGCTGCAGCACCGGCTGTGGGAGGAGTACGCGGGCCGGTTCCCGCGGCCGCGTCTGTTCGACGGCGCGCACCAGCCGGTCCTGGAACGGTTCCCGGCGTACCTGGACCTCAAGCCGAACTCGAAGCCGCGGGCGCTGCTCGGCCAGTCGATCGACGTCACGGAGACGGCGTGCGGCGTCGACCTGCCGCGGGCGCCGGGCCGCAACGTCGCGGTGCTCGGGTCGGCCACCGCCGAAGCTCTGTCCATCATGGACTCGTCGGCGCGGTCGCTGTCCCGGCAGTACGAGCCGGGCGAGGCCGAGTTCGTGTTGAGCTGCCCGATCGAGTCGTGCGCCGACGCGGCGATGGAGCTGGCCTTGCGGCTGCGTGACGACGGCCACGCGGCGACCCTGGTGGAGGATCTGTCCGGGGTGCTCGAGTCGATGACGGGCTCGATGAGCAGCGGCGCGAAGATCCTGCTCCTGTACGGAGTCGACGCGGCCCTGCCGGTTTTGGAGACAAAGGCGGTCGGCCAGCTGAAGAGCGGGCTCGACCACCTGCGGGTGCTGCTGAAGCAGGGCCCTGGCCACGGCATCCACACGATCGGCTGGTGGCGCAGCATCGCCCGGCTGAAGGACACCCTGGGTTTCGGAGGCACGGACGACATCGGCACGTGGGCGGCCCTCGACGTCCAGGGCAACGAGCTCTCGCCGTTCGCGGCAGGCCAGGTGGTGCACTGGTCGCCGCGGCCGGGCCGCGCGCTGTTCTTCGACCGCACGACCCACGGCGCCCCCGAAGTGATCATCCCGTTCCAGCGTCCGGAGAACGCGCTATGACCGACGAAGGCGCCACCGCGGCCATGCGGTACAAGGAGATCATCGCCCTGTCCCGGGGTTCGGCGGAGAACCTGCGCGAGTGGGAGCTGGCCCGCGCCGAAGCCCTCAAAGGAGAGATCGAGGAAGCCCAGAACGCCATCGAGATCGCGAAGGAGCGCGAAGCGAGGGCAGCCGAGCGCGCGACACGCTGGTGGAAGATGGCGCTGCACAACATCCAGGGCCTGACGTGGCTCGCACCGGGCGACGAGCCACGCCCGGTTCCCACGGCCCGGGCGGCCTACCTGGAGCGGTACCTCGAAGAGGTCAAGCCGAGTTACCAGGAGCTGGTGCAGGCGGTGCTGGCGCTGGGCTGGCGCGCCAAGCGCGCGGCCGCCAAGCGGGCAGAGCAGCCGCCGCCGGCCTAAACGTCGAACACTGTGTCATAGGGAGTGTCGTCGTCCACCGGAACCGGCCGCCGTCGTGGTTGCGCCTGTGCCTGTGGCACCGGGCGCGGCGGCTGGGGTTGGACTGGTGGCCGTCCGGCGGCGACGGCCTCCCGGATGGCGGCGGTGATGGTCCGGCTGAGCGTGACGGCGTCGAACCGCAGGGCTTCGGGCGCGAGACGCACCTCGCTGACGATCCCACCGGGCCCGGCGAGCACCGTGACGCTCCGATCCGGCGAGACGACGGTCGTGTGGTTGCTGCCGGCGATGCCCGCGAGGAGGCGCTGGTTTTCGGCCTTGCGGTCTTCGATCTGCTTGAGCTGCCAGCGCATTTCCTCGATCAGCCGCGCGTTGTCGCTCATGCCCACCTCCCCGGCTGGTGCGGTGTGTAGACGAACTCGTAGTACCTGCCGAACTGGTGATGGATCATGGAGTAGCCGCGGCTCCGCGCGACCCAGAGGAGGTCGGCCTGCGACACGCTGAACTCCACCGCCCGGATGGTGACCTTGTTCCGCCCGTCCAGCCGTGTGGCCAGGCGAGCCAGCTGCTGTTCGCGCGGTTGCCCCCGCCGACTCAGCCGGACGATGATCAACGTCACGACGAGGGCGAAGGCGCTCCCGCAAAGCACGATCGTAAGCAAGGCGACCCAGGGCCCGACCGAGTTGCTCACCGCGCCACCTCGCCGCTACGAAGACTCCACGCCACCTTCGCCGTCGCGTCGGCGATCGCGGGCCAAGCGTCCTCCGAACCCGCCACCACCGAAAGGATCACCACGGACCGCCTGTCGGGCAGCGGGATCTGGTACTCCGCCTTGATCTGGGTGCGGACGTCCCGTCCGGGAAGGTGGAACTCACCACCGCTGATCGCGACGACGGCCGGGCCGATCGGAAGCCGTACCGGCTGCACCGCCGCGCGCTTGTGGCGACCGCGGTACTGCTCGGCCAGGGCCGCCACCACGGCGTCGGGGTTTCCAGGTGCGGTCTCCGGCCACTGCGCCACGCCGAGCGTCAGAGTCGCGACATCCCCCTCCCGCGGGCCGACGGCGAACTTGCCGAACACCCGGATGCCGTTGGCCTGCATCGTCGGCACCAACGCCATCAGGTAGCTGCCGAACTCCTCGACGCTCTTCCCGGCACCGGCCGCGACGTTCTCGGCGACCATCCAGGCGTGGCTCCGGTTCATCTTGTCGTCGCTGCCCACCGGCATGCCGGCGAAGCCGGGCGGGAGATCGATCTGCAGAGGCATCAGTTCCACACCTCGTCTTCCGCTCGCGCGCGGGCCCGCTGAGGCGCGTTGTCGGCCTGTAGCCCCGCCTCGGCGGCGTTCCAATACGCCACACCTGCCGGTGCGAAGACGGCAGCAGCGGCCTGGTTCACGTCCTTCGGCAGCCAGTAATTCTTGAAGTCGTCGATGGGTCCCTCGAAGTTCAACCCCGCCACCTCGGTGGCGGCATCGGTCTGGAACTGGGCTCCCACGAGGCCCAGGCCGATGGCCTTCGCCGCGATCCCGGCATCCCCCGGAAGACCGAGGCCTGCGATGGTGGTCACCGCGCCGGCCAAATCGATCGCGACTGTCTCGGGCGCGACGTCCGCCCCAGCGAGACCCGCGACAACGTGGCCCGTCGTCGCGGCCAAGCTGAATCCCACCGCGACCCCTCCGACGACCTCCTTGGCGGGGTCAGGAAACAACTCGCTGACCACACCGAGGACGTTGCCGACGTCACCGCTCACATCCGAGACCTTCGAGATCAGCTCCGCGTGGTCCTGAACGAAGTTCACAGCTTCGTCCACGCCGTCGGCGAGGTTGTTCGCCAGGTCGCCGAGTGCCCCGCCGACGGCGTCGGTGAGCTTGTCGAGGACGTCCGGCTCGTCCGGAGCCAGCTCCTTCGCCTTCCGCAGCGCCTCCGCGACCCGGCCCGCCGCCTCCTTGTGCTCCTGCTGGAGCTGCTTCGCCGC
Organism: Amycolatopsis balhimycina FH 1894; assembly: GCF_000384295.1. NCBI lineage: Bacteria > Bacillati > Actinomycetota > Actinomycetes > Pseudonocardiales > Pseudonocardiaceae > Amycolatopsis > Amycolatopsis balhimycina. The sequence goes on from NZ_KB913037.1 coordinate 4,804,181, forward strand.
GTCTTGGATGTTCTGGCAGCCGTCGATCGCCGTCTGGAGCTGTTGACCCGCGTTGTCGAGGAGCCGCTGCGCGATCTGCAGGGACTGCTGGTCCGGGAACGCGCGGTTGGCCAGGGCCAAGTCCGGGTTCGCGCGTGCCTGCTCGGCCGCCTTGGCCGCCGCCTCGGCGCGGGCCTCCAGCTCCGCCGCGCGTTTCTGCAGTTCGCCGAGGTCGCGGGACCAGCCTTCGAGCGCGTCCGCGGCCTCGCCCATCGACCGGGCCGCACCTTCGAGGTACTGCGGCAGCGGGCCGATGCGCTGCGCGAAGGCCTCGCTCGCCTCGCCCTGCCAGATGCCCTGCTTCCGGACGATCTCCCGGAGCGAATCGTCGGCCTCGGTCAGGCCGGTGCTCACCGCCCGGTACTTGCCGGCCAGGTCGGTGATGCCGTCCAGCTCACCCGGCGCGGGGTCGAAGCCCAGGGCCGGGAACTCGCGGGCGCTCATCGGTCACCGCCGTTCAGGATGTCGGTGATGCCCGGCACACCGCCGGTCACCCCACCGCCGACCATGCCGCCGTCCGGATCCTTCCGCTCGGCCTGGTCGTTGATGCCCGGCACACCGCCGGTCACCCCACCGCCGACCTTGCCGTCGCCGTCGCCGATCGGGGCGCCGCCGTCGCCCAGCACCGCCGAGCCGAACTTCGACAGCTGGTCGCCGAACTGCGCCTCGATCTGCTCGTACTTCTGCTTCGCCTGCTTCAAACGCTCCGTAATGTCCGAAGCCGCTTCGCCGAGGCGGCCGATCCCGTAGCCCCAGGCCTCTTCGAACTCGACGCCCGCCTTGCCCAGCTCCTCCGTCCCGAGCGAGCCGAACGCTCCGCCGCCGCCGAGCTTCTTGTTGGCGTCGGCCATCTTGTCCGCCGCCGTCCCGAGGTCGTCGATGAGCTTGCCCAGCTCGTCGACCTTCACCGCATACCCGTCCACGCGCCACCCTCCCCTGAGGTCTCGTCAACCGTAAGACGGCTGTCAACGCTCCGCGGTTTCGTCGTCACCCGAAGGAGTTAGCACCAAAAAAACCACCGCCGGGGCGCAGTGCCCGGCGGTGGCCTTTTCGTCAGCGGACTAATGCCTGTTCAGCAGCTGTTCCAGGCAGTCGAGCAGGTCCCAGATCCCGTCCTCGAACGCATTGCCCGCGCTCGGCCGGAACCGGATCACCTGCGGGTCGTGGTCGCTGGCCTGGTCGGCGAACTCCGCGTTGATGTGGACGACGTCGTAGTCCACCCCGCGCGGCGCCCTCGACGCCAGGATGTGGTCCAGCACCTGCGACTGGCCCTCGAACACGTAGCTGTACCGCTCGGCTTCCGGAACCGACGCGATCAGGTCCTTCAGCGCACCACCGGCCGTCAGCGTCTGGACCGCGGGCGAGAACGGGTAGTCGTTCAGGTCGCCCGCCACGACGATGTTGGCATTGCGGTCCGCCGCCAGGAGCTGGTCGACGAAGCCGCGAAGCACCGTCGCCTGCTTCGCCCGCTGCACCTCCGAACTGCGCGTCGGCGGCTGGAACCGGCCGTGCGTCGGCTGGTCACCGCCCTTGGAGTTGAAGTGGTTGGCGATGACGAACACCGTGCGGCCCTTGAACACGAACTCGCCCGCGAGGGGCTTGCGGCTGGTCGTCCACGCCTCGTTCGCGGGGTCGACGCGGCCCGGGGACGCCGTCAGGTGCACCTTGCCGTGGTCACGGACCACGCCGACGGCCGTCGTCGACGTCCCGCCCGGGCGGTCCACAAAGGACACACGGTCCGGGTTGAACAGGAACACGACGCGGATGTTGCCGCCCGGCTGACCGCCGTCCTGGTCGTTCACCGGGTCGATCGAGCGCCATTGGTAGCGCGGGCCGCCCTTCGCGACGATGGCGTCGGTGAACTTCTGCAGCGTCTGGTCCGCCGCGACCGTGCCGTCGTCGGTCGCGCCCGTGTTGTCCTGGATCTCCTCCAGGTTCACGATGTCCGGCGTCGCCAGGTGCGTCACGATCGCCTCGCCGAGCCGGTCGTACTTCGCCTGCGGGTCGCCCGGTGCCAGGTTCTCGACGTTGTACGTCGCGACCGCGAGCTCGCCGGAACGCTGCTTGCGCGTGGTCTCGCCCTGCAGCCCGTTGTCCTTCTCGGTGCCGAGCACGCTGGCGAACAGCGTGTAGCCACCGAAGTTGCTGTACTCGACCGGTCCGGACGTGGTGCCGGTCAGCACGTCACCGACGTTGAGCTTCGGGAACGGCCGCTCGGCGAACGGGATCAGCGACGAAACCTTCATGACGCCGCTGTTCAGCTGGTCATACCCCAGGTAGACGCTGCCGCCGCGGACCGACTTGTGCTGGTCCGGCTTGGTCGTCACATACAGCTCGTTGAACGAGTTCGACGGGCCGACGACCCGGGCGTCGGTGACCGAAACGATCTCGCTCTCGTGCGCCTCCCAGAAGTCGAGCGCGTACTTCGAGGGCTCCAGCGTGAGCGGCTCGATGTTCCCGCCGGGCGACGGCGCGTACGGCGCCGGGACGGTGTCCGGGTTCAGCACCGTCGGCGCCGGGAGGGCGTTCCCGTGCGAGTCGACCGTCCACTGTGCACTGCTCAGCTCGGTGAGCGACTGGTAGTTCGACGTCGCGGGCGCGTCCGGGTAGAACTCGCGGACGGTGCCGGTCGCGGTCACCGCGTCGCCGGCCACGACGGCCGGGCTCGTCGAACCGGTGAAGACGAACAGGCCCTCGCTGCTCCGCGGGTCGATGTCCGGATTGGGGTCGGTGACCCAGAAACCGCGCGACGAGCCGAACGTCCGGGTCGCGGTGACGACGCCGGTGACGCCGGAGACCTTCTTGTCCTTGAAGGGCGAAATCCGTGTGGTGCCCTGGATGTCGTGGATCTTCGCCGGGGTCGGCGCCGGGCCGGGGTCCCCGCCGGTCGACTCGCCCGCGGTGTTGGTCGGGGTCGGCTCGCCGACGGTGAAGTCGGCGGCGTTGTCGTCGGTGTCGGCCAGTGCCGTGCCGCGCGCGACGGATGTCGTGTTCGACGGCGCCGCGGTCGGGTTGCCCTCGCGCACGGTCGCCGTGCCGAACCCGACGAGGTCCTTGATCCGCGCGTCGGCAGCGCAGTCGGCCGCGGTCTTGCAGGTCAGCGCGGTGGTGCCGGAGACGAGGGCGATCGTGCCGGCGGTCGCCGACATCGCGATCGCGCCGGTCGCGTCCGGCGTGGGCAGCGCGACGGTCCCGCCGGCCCCCTTGCCCTCGGCCACGAGGTAGCGCCCGCCCGGCGCGACACTGCCGGCCAGCGGCGTCACCTGCCAGGTGCTCGACGGGCTCGCCGAACCGGGCAGGTACTGGACGCTGAAGCCGGCGAGGCTCGCGGCTGCGGCGCCGTGGTTGGCGAGTTCGACGAAGTCGCTGGTGAGCGTCGCTCCGGCGTTGCCCCCACCGCCGTAGACCTCGGCGATGACCGCGTCGGCGCTCGGTGTGGCGAGCGCCGCCGGTGCCGCCACGCCGCCGAGCACCAGGCCCGACGCGACGGCCACCGTGAAGACGGCCTTGGATCTGTGGGTCTTGGTCACCCTGAGTCCCCTTTGTGCTTGAACAGTCGTGGCATAGTCCCCCGAACAGATGAGGAGGAGGAAGACAAAGATGCAACGATTCGTAACAACTACTTTCGTCGTCACTCATTCGGCAGAGCAGGTTTCGTGATCACGCTCGTCCTCGGCGGAGACGTCAACATCCAGGGCCGCGCGACGCCGTCGTCGGCGTTCGCTCGACTGAATCCGCTGCTCGAAGGCGCCGACCTCCGGTTCGTGAACCTCGAAGGGCCCGTCGACGCAGCGATGACCGACGCGCTGAAGTCGACCGGCATCGACGTCGTCTCGGTCGCCAACGACGCCGACCATCCGCCGGCCGCCCTCGCGGTTCTCGACCATGCCGCGATCGCGCACTGCGGCGCAGGCTCGAACCTCGACGCCGCGCACGCACCCGCGGTACTCGAACGGTCCGGCACAAAGGTGGCTTTCCTCGCATACACCTCGCTCCGCCTCCCCGGCCGAGCCGCGCAGCCCGACGCCCCAGGTGTTGCGCAAGCGTTTGCGACCACGGCATACCAGCCCGATCCCCGCGTCGCGGAAATTCCGGGCCGCATGCCGCTCGTCCGCACGACGCCGGTCCCCGAGCACCTCGACCGGCTCATCGCCGACGTGAAGCGCGCGAAGGCCGCCAGTGACCACGTCGTCGTCTCGATGCACTGGGGCCTGCCTGGGCCCGAGCTGACCGAGTACCAGGTCGCGTACGGGCGCGCGGCGATCGACGCCGGCGCCGACCTGGTCGCCGGGCACGGATCGCACACCATCCAGGCCGTCGAGGTGTACCGCGGCCGGCCGATCCTCTACGGCCTCGGCAACCTCGCCTCCGAATGGCCGGACGGGCTCCTGGCCGGCTGCATGTTCGGCGACGAACCACGGCTCGAGCTCATCCCGGTGCGGCGGAACGCCGACAACGAGTGCGAACCGCTCGCCGGGGACGAAGCGGGCACGGTGCTCCGGTACGTCGCGGAGGTCTCGGCTCTGCGTTCCACCACGGTGACCGTCCGGGACGGGATCGCGTCGGTACCTGTTGGCGCGTAACGGATTGCGCGCGTTCTGTGACAACTCGACACCGGCTTGTCACCCATCCGGCGCATCTGCCTTAAATGCAGCTCAAGGACCGGAACAACCGGCGTCAAGCGGCGGTACGGTCTGCGTGAGCCGCCGGAAATAGTGGCGTAGACCACTCCCGACAGCTCACACCGGCACGACACGGGGGGAGGGAGAACGATCATGTGGGGGCTGATTGTTCTCAGCTGCGTGTTCGTGCTGGTGCTGGGGATAGCCGCGGTCGTGGACCTGAGGGACCACGACCGCGGCGAACACCGGGTCTAGCGCACCGTCTGCCTCGCCTTGTAGCGGCCGAGCAGCGTGCGCGCGCCGGCCAGCGCGACCCGCCCGGCACCCTTCGCGCTCGCGGCCAGCACCGTCGTCCAGTCGAAGTAGTCGCGCCAGAGCACGATCCGGCCCGCTTGGACTTCGAACGTGCCGCACACCCAGAACTCCGCTTCCCACGCGCCGCGGCGCAGCACGTCCGTGCGTTCGGTGAGCACGACGTTGCCGTCCGCCGCGATGTGGTGCGTGCGTGCTTCGAACCCCGAGCCGTACTTGGCCATGACGCGCACACCCTCTTGAGGGGGTTCCGGGTGGCGAAGCCCCCGGCCCGGGGCGAAGCCACGGCATGTCACTGCTTCTCGACCGCCGCGACGCCGCGGGCGGGCGGCAACGGCACGTTCTGGTACACGATGTCGCTCGCCGCGAACGTCAGCGCGCGGTCGATGTCGAGGTCTTCGAGGGCCTTGAGGAAACCGGTCACCACTACCTGGGGTTCTTCGGTCATGACCCCAGGTTACGGGTCAGAACGGCCGGTCGCCCGCGATGGCGACGCGCTCCGCGATCCGGACGTGCGGGTGGTAGTCGTTGACCGCGTAGTGCTGCGTCGCGCGGTTGTCCCAGAACGCCACCGAGTTCGGCCGCCAGCTGAACCGGACCTGGAATTCGGGCGTGTGAGCCTGCAGGAACAGGTACCGCAGCAGCCGGTCGCTCTCGGCCCGGTCCAGTCCGGCGATGTGCGTGGTGAACGCCTGGTTGACGAACAGGGTGCGCCGCCCGGTCTCCGGGTGCGTCCGGACCACCGGGTGCTCGACCGGCGGGAAGCGATCCTGCCACTGCGCGAGGAGCGCGTGATCGGAAAACCGGTCGAAACCGGGGAGGTAGTCGTGCACCGCGGTGAGCCCGTCGATGCGGGCGCGGACGTCTTCGGGCAGGTTGTCGTAGGCGGCGGCCATGTCGGCCCAGATCGTGTCGCCGCCGACCGGCGGCACCTCGATCAGCCGCAGCACCGAACCGAGGGCGGGGTTCGGCCGCCAGGTGACGTCGGTGTGCCAGATGTTCTCGTAGCCGGGCATGGCCGCGGTGCGCTCGAAGCGCGTGACGGCGTCGTCGTCGCCCCTCGGGATGAACGGGTTGGTCTCCAGCTCGCCCCAGTTCGCGGCGAACGCGCGCTGCTGCGCCGAAGTGATCCGCTGGTCGCGGAAGAAGAGCACTTTCCATTCGAGCAGGGCGCGGTTGAGCTCCTCGCGCAGCGCGGGCGTGAGCGGCTCGGCGAGGTCGACGCCGTCGATCTCGGCGCCGATCACCCGGCCCAGCGGGCGGATGGTGAACAGCTCGTACTTTTCCTGCGGTTCTCGCAGGAGCCGGGGACCTTCGAAGATGCCATCCGCGGGAGTGATGGCCTCACGCAACGGAATCCGGGCAGGGAGCTCTACGGACATGGTTGTGCTCCAAGGGTTTTCGGGAGAATTCGGACGCCGGGCTCGCGTCAGGCAGGAGGCGAGCCCAGGCGGCCGCGGCGCAGCAGCAGCTCCGCGACGCCTTCCCCGATCGACCACTCGATGGCCCGGATCAGCGTGCTTTCCGAGGTGACGGGCATGTGTTCATGGTCGCCTTCTTCCCGGCTCGCGGTCAAGACGTCCACTGGGTGGAACGCGGTCAACGCCGCAGGTCACCGCGATGCGGGCCGTGCGGGAGCATGAGGCAAGATCTTCCACGATCAGGTGAGCGCCCTTGACGACGGAGGTCCCCATGCCGGAAGGCAGAGGCTCGCGGATCGGCACTGACAACCCGGAGCTTCGCCCCAGGGGTTTCGCCACCCGGAACCCCCCAAAGGATCCCGACCGGCTGCGCGCCGCGGCCGACCTGCTCGACCAGGCGGCGGCCGCCGACGACAAGGCGGCCGGCCGGTACGCCGAAGCCCGCGTCGATTTGACGCCGTTCGGCATCTCCCCGCAGGCCCGCGAGCTGGCGGCCCGCTGGACGTCCGCCCTCGCCGCGCGCGAAGCGGACGCGCGCGTCCTCGGCGACGCGACGTCGGACCTGGCGGGCCGGCTGCGCATGACGGCCGGGAGCCCCCGGAGCACCGGCTTCCGGGGGCCGATCGCGGTGGCACCGTGACCTCGGAAGTCTTCGAACACCCGGCGCTGACGACGGCGGCTTCGCGGCTGTCCGCGTTGCGCGCGGCGGCCGGGCGTCTCGGTGTCCCCGACCCGGTCGCGGCCCTGCGGCACCTCGACTGCTCACCGGCGTCGATCCGCACGTCCGCCTCGGCGGTCGACACCGGCGCGCTGGCGGTGACCTCCGCGCAGGCGGAGTTCCGCGCCGGCGTCGACCGCGCGGAAAACGGTGGCAGCACCGAGACTTTCGGCACGTGGGCGGACACAGTGGACGGTCAGTACGTGGCGGCGGCCCGCGCGGCCGCGTCGACGGCCGCGGTGGGCGTCCGGATCGCCGAGCGGCTGGACGAGCTGGCAAGTTCGGTGTCGGCGGAGGTGTCCCTCATCGCCGCCTCCGCCGGGTCGTCGGTGGCGGCGGTGCTGGCGGGCGACCGGTCCGCCGAGGCGGTCAGCGAAGTCAGCGCCGCGTGCACCGCCGTGATCCGCGCGGTTTCCGCGAAGGTCGCGACCCTGTCTTCGCTGGCCGCGGAACTGGAGCCGTTGACGACCCCCGCCGTCGAGCTCAGCTGAAGTGCTCCCGGGCCCACTCCGCGAAGGGCCGCGCGACATGCCCGGTGACCCGGGCGACGTCCGCTGAGACGGGTTCCGGTTCCTCGACGAGCGACGCCCAGTGGTTCAGCGCGCTCTCCGCGAACTCCTCGCCCATGGAGGACGCCAGCTGCCTTTTCGCTTCGTCCCGGGGCTGTTCTTCCCAGCGGACGGGCTTCCCGAGCGCCTCCCCGACGAGCCGGGCCTGGTCGGCCTGGGCGAGAGATTCCGGGCCGGTGACGAGGTAGCGCTGCTTGGCGTGGCCGTCCTCGGTGAGCGCCTTGACGGCCATATCGGCAACGTCGCGTTCGTGCACGAGAGATCGCTTCGCCTGACCATACGGCCCGCGAACGACGCCGGTGCGCGCTTGCTCGGCCCAGCCGAGCGCGTTGGTGGCGAGCCCGGTGACGCGGAGGAAGGTCCAGTCATCGGTGACCTCCTCGACGGCGGCTTCGACGTCTCCCCAGACGCCTCCTGCTTCGGCGGACATCGCGGAAAGGTAGACGATTCTCTTGCCCTTGAAGGGTTCCACGGCTGCCTTGATGCCTTCGCCGGTGAAGAAGGGCCAGAGGAGGTAGACGGCGTCGCCCCCCTTGGCGGCCGAAGCGGGATCGGTGATGTCGCCCTGGACGACGTCGACGCCTTCAGGCGCCTTCGCGGGATCCCGGACGAGAACTCTCGTAGCGACGCCCGCGGCCTTCAGGCCGGCGACGACGTGCCGTCCGGAGTGGCCGGTGGCCCCGGTGACGAGAACGGTCATGGTGCGCTCCTCGTGATCAGCTTGTGCCGCCCACGGTCACACTTCAAGAGCCCTTCAAGTCAAGCCCGGGACGCGATTCGATATCGGCGCGCACGAACCCGCAACAGGCGGCGGCGTGGCAGAGACTTTGCCCTTGTCCCCGGAAACGGAAGGGAATGAATCACCGAAGAAAGAGGCTGGAAACAATGAGCAAACAATGGAAAGACCGGCCGCCGCTACACACCGGGCGGTTCGCCCACGCCGCGGCGACGACGCACGGGCACATCTACGTCATCGGCGGCGCGGATGCGAATGTGGCCCTCAACTCCGTCGAATTTCGCCGAATTCACGGGGACAGTGAGTGGCACGAAGTCGCTCCGATGCCCACGGCGCGGGGCAACCACGGGGTAGGCGTGGTCGACGGGATGATCTACGCCGTCGGTGGCATCATCGAGGGTGACCACGGCACCGATGTGGTCGAACGCTACGACCCCTTCAGCGACCGATGGACGACGGCCCCGCCCCTGCCGTCACCACGCACGGTGACTTCGGCCGCCGGACTGGGCGGTCTGCTCTACGTGGCCGGCGGCGTCATCGACGAGAACGACACCGACGAGCACGCGACGGACTCCGTCCTCGTCTTCGATCCGCGCGAGGAACGGTGGTCACCTGTTGCCTCGATGCTGAGTCCGCGAGCCCGCCACAGACTTGTCGCGGCAGGTGGTCATCTGTATTCGATCGGCGGGCTGCGGAGCTTTTTCCAGGAAGCGTTCAGCACCGTGGAACGGTACGCGCCGAAGTCCGACACCTGGGAAGCCGTGCGTTCGATGCACCAACCGCGAGCCCTGCCGGGAGCCACCGTCCTCGGCGGTGACGACGGAGACCGCATCGTCGTGGTGGGCGGTGGCCCCGGGCCCTTCCAGGATCGCCTAAGCCGCCACCGCACCACGGAGATCTACGATCTGCGTACCGGTAAGTGGCATCTCCTGAGCACACTGCTTCCCCGCGGGAGGTCCTCGCTCGCCGCCGCGCCTGAATCCGAAAACACCGTGTTGGCCATCAGCGGAAGCACGACCGTCGACCGTGTCCCGACGCTCACCCCGGATGTGCTCGCGCTGAAACTCCCGGCGGCCTGAACACGAACGAACCCCCGGCCAGCTGAGCTGACCGGGGGTCCGGATCGAGCGGTGGCGGTGGGATTTGAACCCACGGACGGGGATTAGCCGTCACACGATTTCGAGTCGTGCTCCTTCGGCCGCTCGGACACGCCACCGCCGAGAACAATACCGGAGGGCCGTCCCCAGTCTCACAAGGGGTCGACCGGACGGCGGGAACGCCGCCTCACCTGCGCGTCGCGTACCAAGCCGCGTGCCTTCGTACGCAGGTCGTGGGCCACCTCGGTCACCTGGGCGCGGCGACGCTGCATGCGGCCCGCCGTCTGGAGGCGCCGGTTGCCCGTCACCGAGCCGACCTTCTCGCGGGCGCCGCCGACCACCTGCTGGACCTTGTCCTTCATCGTCATGACGTACCTCCCTTCCTTCGGGAGGGGTACCCACCAGACCCGGCGCGAAATCAGCGCCGCAGGGCGAAGTACGTCTCCAGCAGCGACGCGCACTCCGTCGCCAGGACGCCTCCGTGCACCTCGGGGCGGTGGTTGAGACGGCGGTCACGCACGACGTCCCAGAGCGAACCCACCGCGCCCGTCTTGGGCTCCCACGCGCCGAACACGAGGCGGGAGATGCGCGCCAGCACCAGCGCGCCCGCGCACATCGTGCACGGCTCCAGCGTCACCGCCAGCGTGCAGCCCTCCAGCCGCCAGCCGTCGCCTGCCACCGCCGCCGCCGCGCGGAGGGCCAGGACCTCCGCGTGGGCCGTCGGGTCGCCCAGCTCGACGCGCGCGTTGCGGGCCGCGGCCAGGGGGGTGCCGTCGGGGCCGAACACGACCGCCCCGATCGGCACGTCCGCGCCGGGGGCGCGCGCCGCTTCCAGCGCCGCCTCCACGGCCTCGGTGTCGGACGGGCGTCTCAGAGCTCGTCCAGGAGCTTGGCGAACTCGTTGCCGAACCCGCAGCGCTGCGCGACCATCTGCAGCTGCTCGTCCGGGTAGAGGTCCACCTCGCCGACGATGACCTCCAGCTCCGGCCCGGGCAGCCCGAGATCCGTCAGGATCTCCAGGTCGCCCTCGGGCCAGACGGAGTCGTCCTCTTCGTCGGGAGGATCGACGCGCAGGACGTCGAGGACGTCCGCCGCGATGTCGTAGTCCAGCGCCGCCGCCGCGTCCGAGAGCAGCAACGACGGCCCCCGCGGGCTCGGCCGGACGATGACGAAGAACTCGTCGTCGACCGCCAGCAGCCCGAAGCTCGCGCCGGTGGAACGTAGTTTGCCCAGTTCAGTGATCGCTGCGTCCAGCTCGGTCAACGCCCCTGGGTCGAGCACACTGCACCGCCACCGACCGTCTTCCCGGACCACAGCCACCGCGAAGCCCGTGACCGGCTCTTCCACCGCCATGCGCACACCGTATTCCGCCGGTCGATCCGGCGCACGCACGGTGCGCCCGAAGCGCCGCATGCGCCACTATCGGGAGCATGACCGGACCCACTGACCTGCCCACCCTGCCCGGCACGCCGTTCGCCGGACTCCTCGACGCCGCGCGGGCGCTGCAGGACCGCACCGTCGCGCTCCGGCGCGTCGTGCACCGCGGGCCGGAACAGGGCCTCCAGCTGCCGCGCACCCAGGCGGCGATCCGGGAAGCGCTCGCCGACCTGCCGCTGGAGATCACCGAGGGCAAGGCCACGACGTCGCTGACCGCCGTTCTGCGCGGCTCTCGGCCGGGCCCGGCCGTGCTGCTGCGCGGGGACATGGACGCATTGCCGCTGACCGAGGAGACCGGGCTCGACTACGCGTCCGAGGATCCGGAGTCGATGCACGCGTGCGGGCACGACACGCACGTCGCGATGCTGGCGTCGGCCGCGCGGCTGCTCGCCGAACGCCGGGACCGGCTCGCGGGGTCGGTCGTGTTCATGTTCCAGCCGGGTGAGGAAGGTCACCACGGCGCCCGGTTCATGATCCACGAAGGCGTGCTCGACGCCGCCGGGACGCGGGTCGAGCGCGCGTTCGGCGTGCACATCCTGGCCAACGCGCGCAGCGGGTTGCTGCAGCTGCGGCCCGGCCCTCTGATGGCGTCGGCGGACTCGTTCTTCGTGCGCGTCACCGGCAAGGGCGGGCACGGCTCCGCGCCGCAGTACACGATCGACCCGGTGCCCGCGGCCGCGGCGATGGTCGGGGCGCTGCACACGATGATCACGCGCCGGGTCAGCGTGTTCGATCCCGCGGTGCTCTCGGTGACCCGCATCCAGGCCGGCACGACGTCCAACATTATCCCGGAGACCGCCGAGCTCGAGGGCACGATCCGCAGCTTGTCCGAGCAGACGCGCGCGCTGGTCCGCACCGAGCTGCCCAAGGTGTGCGAACAGGTCGGCGCGGCCTACGGCTGCCGCGTGGTCGCCGACGTCGAGCCGGGCTACCCGGTGACCGTCAACGACGACCGGATCGCCGCCGAGGTGCTGCGGCTCGGCGCGGCCGTGCTCGGGCCGGAGAACGTCGAGCTGCTCGCCGACCCGCTGATGGGCGCCGAGGACTTTTCGTACGTCCTGCAACGCGTTCCGGGCGCCTACGCGTTCCTCGGCGCCTGCCCGCCCGGCGTCGACCCGGCCGAAGCGGCGGCCAACCACTCCAACCGCGTGCTCTTCGACGAGGACGCGATGCCGAGCGGCGTCGCGATGCTCGCCGCCTTCGCGCTGGACGCCCTGCGTTAAGGCGCGGTGCGCGACGGGCGGCCGTCCTCGAGGTGGCCGGCGAAGCGGCGACGCCACCCCGGCGTCTCGAACGTGACGTCGTACCAGCCGTTCTCCGCCCGCACCGGGAACTCGTGCGAGCCGCCCGGCGGGACGGTGACGTCGTTCAGCGTGACCGGCGACGGCCCGCTGTTGGTCACCGTCACCCGCAGCCGGGGCGTGTTCACGAACGTGACGGCGGCGTCGAGGCCCGGGCCTCCCGAAGCCTCGACGACGAAGCCGTTCGGGCCGTGGATGGCGACGTCGTACGTCCCGCCGTACGCGACTTCGCCGGCCACCTCGCTCTTCGGGCCGACGTCGAAGCGTTGTGACGTGCCGCCGGCGTGGTAGGCGTACGCGGCCAGCTGCAACGCCTGCGTGCCGTGGTTGGCCAGGTGCAGCTTCAGGACGTCCGCCTCGGCCGTGACCCAGGCGACCGGCTGGTAGGGCAGGGGACGCGCCTTCGCCGTGCCGGGCTCCTGCCACAGCGCGCCGGGCCCCAGCCCGGGCTTGGGAAGCCGTTTCTGCGTCCGGTCGGCTTCGGCGCGCAGCGCGTCCGCGTCCGGCAGCAGCGGGATCGTCGTGTCGTGGGTGCCGAAGTCGAAACAGCTGGTCAGGTCGCCGCAGATGGCGCGGCGCCACGCCGAGATGTTCGGCTCGCGCACGCCGGTCCACGTCTCCAGGAACCGCAGCACCGACGTGTGGTCGAAGACCTGCGAGTTCACCCAGCCGCCGCGGCTCCACGGCGAGACGACCATCATCGGCACGCGCGGCCCCAACCCGATCGGGAGGGGAGCCCCGGACGGGCGGCCCTTCTCCGGCCGGTTCGCCGGCAGGTACTCGCCGGGCGTGCCGGGCGGCGGCGTCGGCGGGACGACGTGGTCGTAGAAGCCGTCGTTCTCGTCGTAGTTGATGAAGACGACGGTCGACTCCCACAGATCGGGCTTGTCCCACAACGCTTTCAGCATCCGCTGGACGTAGGCGGCGCCGTCGACCGGCCGGGCGGCGGGGTGCTCGCAATAGCCGTACGGGGCGACGATCCACGACACGGCGGGCAACGTCCCCGCCGCGCAGTCGGCGATGAACTCGGCCAGCACGTGGTCGAGGTCCTTGCCCTTCCCGGAGTCGGGCTTGAGCTTCTTGCGCAGGTTCGCGCGTTCGGCCAGCCGCCGCTTCACCGGGTCCATCGAGTGCAGCGCGTCGTGGAAGTTCTGGAACAGCCACAGCGGGTTGCCGCCGTAGTCGCCGACGAAGTGGTCAGGGACGCCGCGCTCCTCGGTGTTCGCGTAGATCCGCCACGAGATGCCCGCCGCCTCCAGCCGCTCCGGGTACGTCGTCCAGCGGAAGGCGGGCTCGTAGTCGGGTGTGTTGTGCGTCGTGGGGCCGCCGGCGAGACCGTCCGGGTCGATCGTGCCGGTCCAGTGGTACAGCCGGTTCGGGTGGGTCGGGCCCTGGATCGAGCAGAAGTAGTGGTCGCACAGGGTGAACGCGCTCGCCAGGGCGTGCTGGAACGGGATGTCGTCGCGTGTGAAGTACCCCATCGTCATGGGGCTCTTCGCCGCTATCCAGCGGTCGTACGCGCCGCCGTTCCACGCGCGGTGCGTGCTGTTCCAGTCGTGCGGCAGCTCGCCGAGGTCCTGACCGTCCACAACGGAGGTGTCGATCCGGAACGGCAGCACCGGCGCGCCGCCGGCCTTGGCCGGCTGGCGGAAGACGTCACGCAGGGCCGCACGATCGCCGAACCCGCGTACGCCCGCCATGGTGCCGTAGTACTGGTCGAACGACCGGTTCTCCTGCATCAGCACCACGACGTGGCGGACGTCGTCGATCGTGCCCTTCCGCGCCGCCGGAGCGCACGCGGCAGACAGCGCACCGGCGACGGTCGCCGCGGCCGCGCCACCGAGCACCGTGCGCCGGCGGATCCGGCCCATGCCCACCTCCTCGGGCGAGCTTTCCCCACGTCAACGGCCCGGGCAAGGGAGTACCTTCACCGCTGAGAGAGGTGGAGCCATGCTCGACTCAGCGGAACTGGTCGCCTTCGCACCTTCGACCGACCTGGAGCGCTCACGTGCCTTCTACACGGATGTCGCCGGGCTCGAGTTCATCGAGCAGACCCCCTTCGCGTGTGTGTTCCGCAGTGGCTCGACCATGCTGCGCGTCACCGCCGTGGCCGAGTTGACGCCGCAGCCGTTCACGGTGCTCGGCTGGGCGGTCACCGACGTCCGGGCGGCGGTGGCCGAGCTGCGTGGCCGTGGCGTGGAGTTCCTCACGTTCGACACGCTGCCACAGGACACCGACAAAATCTGGACCACGCCCGGTGGCCGGATCGCCTGGTTCACCGATCCGGATGGCAACGTGCTGTCACTGACCGAGTTCACTGGCGATTAAACAACACTGTTGATTTAATGGCGGCATGACCGACGCCGACGCCCTCGCCCAGCTCGCCGGCCAGGAGGAACGCCTCCAGTTCGCGACCTTCGACAACGAGACCGCGCTCGCGCTCGGCCAGCAGCTGCTGGCGGCCGCGCGGGACCGCGGCCTGCCGGTGACGATCTCCGTCCGCCGCAACGGCCAGCGGCTCTTCCACGCCGCGCTGCCCGGCACGTCGGCCAACAACGACGCCTGGATCGACCGCAAGAGCCGCGTCGTCGATCGCTACGGGCACAGCTCCTTCCTGGTCGGCGCGCAGTTCCGCGCGAAGGGCGGCTCGTTCGAGGAGGACTCCCGCCTCGACCCGGACGAGTACGCGGCCCACGGCGGGGTGTTCCCGGTGCTCGTCCGCGGGGTCGGCCCGGTCGGCACGGTCGGCGTGTCCGGGCTCCCGCAGGCCGACGACCACGCGTTCGTCGTCGAGCAGCTGGAGCTGTTCCTGAACCCCTGAAAAATTCTTCCGGTCGGATTGTCGAACCGGCAGGCCCCTGTTCGACGGGTCAGGTGCAGGCCCGACCCGAAGGAGAAAACATGGGCAACCTCACCGTGACGACCTTCCTGACCCTCGACGGCGTCTACCAGGCGCCCGGGGGTCAGGACGAGGACACTTCCGGCGGCTTCGACCTCGGCGGCTGGGTGACGCCGTTCTACGAGGAGGACATGGCGGGGTTCGTCGCCGAGTGGTTCTCCCGCGCGGACGCCTTCCTGCTCGGACGGCGGACGTACGAGATCTTCGCCGCGCACTGGCCGAAGGTCACCGACCCCGGCGATCCGGTCGCGTCCCGGCTCAACACCCTGCCGAAGTACGTGGCGTCGCGGACGCTGACGGATCCGTCCTGGTCCGGCACGTCCGTCGTGGACGGGGACGTCGCCGGGTTCGTCCGTGACCTCAAGTCCCGGCACCGCGGCGAGATCCAGGTGCACGGGAGCGGCGCCCTGCTGCAGACGCTGATCGCGAACGACCTGGTGGACGAGTACCGGCTGTGGCTGTACCCGGTCGTGCTGGGCAAGGGGCGCCGGCTCTTCCCGGACGGCGTGGCGCCGAAAGCCTTCGAACACGTCGAAACCCGGCACACGGCCACGGGGGTGAACGTGCTCGTGCTGCGCCCGGCCGGGAAGCCGCGGTTCGACACGTTCCAGCTCACGAAGGCGTAAAAGGACTGGCCGCGGTTGCTACCGTCGAAGACATGAAGCGCGCTGTTTCCACGACGACGCCGGAAAGTGTCCCGGCGCGCTGAACGATGTCTCCAGCCCGGGGCGGTCGCCCCGGGCTTCGTCTTGTGGTCACCCGCCTCGCCGTCCACGAGGAGTCCACAATGCACGACCACCGCAAGCTCGGCCGCGAGCTCGGCCTGTTCGGCACCGACCCGCTGATCGGCGCGGGCCTGCCCTACTGGCTGCCCGACGGCGCGATCGTCCGCTACAGCATCGAGGAGTACGTCCGCGGCCTCGAACGGCGCGCGGGGTACCGGCACGTCCATTCGCCGGTGCTCGGCAAGCGTGAGCTGTACGAGATCTCGGGGCACTGGGCGCACTACCGCGACGACATGTACCCGCCCATGGACGTCGGCGGCGAGCAGCTCGTGCTGCGGCCGAGCCTGTGCCCGCACCACGCGCTGATCTACCGTTCGCGCGGGCGCAGCTACCGCGAGCTGCCGCTGCGGATCGCCGAGCTCGGCGGGATGTACCGCAGCGAGCTGTCCGGCGTGCTCGGCGGGCTGAACCGCGTCCGCGCGATCCAGCTCAACGACGCGCACGTCTTCTGCACCCTCGATCAGGTCGAAGCCGAGGCGGCCGCCGCGCTGGGGCTGATCCGGAAGGCCTACGACGCGCTCGGCATCAGCCCGGCGCGGTACCGGCTTTCGCTCCCGGGCGCCGGCGGGAAGTACGTGGCCGGCGACTGGGACCGCTCGGTGGCAATCCTGCGGTCCGTCCTCGACGGGCTCCCGTACGACGCCGTCGAAGGCGAAGCGGCCTTCTACGGGCCGAAAATCGACGTCCAGATCGCCGACAGCGCGGGCCGCGAGTCAACCCTCTCCACCGTCCAGGTCGACTTCCACCAGCCGGCGCAGTTCGGGCTGGAGTACGTCGGCGCGGACGCGGCGAAACACCGGCCGGTCATGGTGCACCGCAGCATCATCGGCAGCGTGGAGCGCGCGGTGGCGCACCTCGTCGAGGTCCACGGCGGCGCGTTCCCGGCCTGGCTGGCGCCGGTCCAGCTGCGGCTACTTCCGTTGTCGTTTGCCGAAGTGCCCGACGCGCAGTCGGTCCTCGACCGGTGCGGTGACCTGCGCGCGGAGATCGTCTCGCAGGGCAGCCTCGGCGCGCGGATCCGCGACGGACGGCTGGTGCCGTACCAGGCCGTGATCGGTCCGGAGGAGGTCGCGGCGGGACGGCTTTCGCTGCGGCTGCGCGACGGGCGCCGTCTCGACGCGCAGCCGGTCGAGGACGTTCTCGCGCGGATCGACGCGGAGGTCAAGCCGTAGCCGCGGCCAGCCAGTCGAGCGCGGGCGTCAAGCTTTCCGGGGCCGCCCAGCCGTTGACCACGGAGAGCAGTTCCAGGTAGCGCTCACGTCGTGGATCGTTGACGAAACCGAGCCATTCCCGCAGGTCATCGGGGGTGCGCGGGAGACCGTCGACGATCGCCGCGGCCTGCGGCGAGTCCGGTGCCACGCCGGCTTCGAGGGCCGGCGTGACGGCGTCACGGACCTCGGCCGCCAGGTCGCGGCGCAAGCCACCTCGATGGTCCTCCACGAGCCGGCGCAGGACAGCGCGGAACTCGGTGTCCTGCGTCAGCCCGGCCAGTTCGATCCACGCTTCGATCTGCCGGGGGCTGGGGTTCTCGGGGAGTTCGGGCGTCAACGTCCGGGCGACGCCGGCGAGTTCGGGGCGGTCGCCCAGTGTCGCGGTCAGGAATTCGTCGACCAGCCTTCGTCGTTCCACTTCGGACAGTAGAGCCAGCTTGTGCATGAGACTTGTTTCCTCCGGGGTCGAATCGCGCCTGGCCACCGCCGTCAGCACCGCGCGGCGCACGCGCAGCACGCGGATCTGCACCTCGATGGCCTCGGCGTGCTTCGCCGCGACGTCGGCGACGGTCGCTTCGCCGTCGACGACCCGCCGGATCGTGGCCAGGTCGAGGCCCAGGTCCCGGAGGGTGCGGACGAGGTCGAGGCGGGCGAGCGCGGCGTCGTCGTAACGGCGCTGACCTGCGGTGTTGCGTCCCGACGGCGGCACGAGACCGCGGTCGGAGTAGAAGCGGACGGCCTTGATCGTCAGCCCGGTGCGGTGGGCCAGCTCGCCGATCGAATACCGCATGCCGTCAGCCTGGCACCTCCTCTCGGGGGAGGAGCAAGGGTCCAGGTTCGCCCGATCGTGTCGATCAGATGTTCGATGATGCGCGGTAGAGTCGATCACATGAGCGAACGAACTAGGTCTCCTCCCGGATCCGGGTCACCAGCTGGGTCGGGTTCACGAACCGCAACGCGATGAGAAGGAGCACGAGCATGGAGGCGGTGTAGATGGTCGCCATGGCGTCGACCGACTGGTTGGCCCGGATACCCGCGGCGAACACGGAGTTGTAGAGCGCCACCACCAGGGTCGTCGAGTCCGGGCCCGCGGTGAGGAACGTCAGCTCGAACATGCCGACCGTCCGCACCAGCACGAGGATCGAGGCGGCCAGGATCCCCGGCAGCAGGAGCGGGCCCAGGATGCGGGTGAACACCGAGACGGTGCGCGCGCCGGACATGCGGGCCGCGGCTTCGATCTTCGGATCGATCTGCTCGATGAACGGCGTCATCGTGAGCACGACGAACGGCACCGAAGGCACCAGGTTGGCCAGGATGACGCCGGTGATCGTGCCGGCCAGGTGGAACTTGTACAGCACGGTGGCCAGCGGGATGCCGTAGGTGATGGGAGGGATCAGGATCGGCAGGACGAACAGCAGCATCACCAGGCGCTTGCCGGGGAACGAACGGCGAGCCAGCGCGTAGGCGGCCGGGACGCCGACCGCCACCGACACGGCGATCACCACCAGGGCGACGATCGCCGTCGTGAGGAGGACGTCCGACAGGCCGAACTCGCGCCAGGCGTCGGCGTACCAGTGGGCGGTGAAACCGTCCGGGAGCCAGCTGCCGAACCACTGCGTGCCGAACGAGTCGACGACCACCGAGAGCACCACGCCCGCGAGGTTGACGAAGAAGAACACGACCACGGCCCAGACAACCCAACGTCCGGGACGCGCGACCCAACCGGTCATCCCTTCCCTGGTCATCCCTTGCCCGGTCATCCCTTGCCCGGTCATCCCTTGCCCGGTCATCCCTTGCCTCCGGTCGCTCCGCGGTACAGCGTGCCGCGCCACGCCATGACCAGGCCGATCACGATCAACATGATCACCGCCATGAGCATCGCGACGGCCGAACCCATCGAGTAGTCGTACTCCTCGAAGGCGGCGTGGTAGGCCGCGATCGAGATGACGCGGGTCTCGTTCGCGGGGTCGCCGACGAGCTGCGCCGAAGGGAACACCGAGAACGCCATGACGAACGAGAGACAGAAGGTGATCGCCAGGCCGGGCGCCAGCAGCGGCAGCGTGATCCGCCGGAAGCGCTGGACGCCGTTCGCGCCGAGCGTCGCGGCCGCCTTCTCCAAGGAGGGGTCGATGCCCGACAGATAGGACAACGTGAGCAGGAAGGAGAACGGGAAGCCGGTGATCACGAGCGACAACAGCACGCCGGTGTAGTTGTGGATCAGCGGCAGCGGCTGGTCGGTGACACCGAGGACGGTGAGCACCTTGTTCAGCCAGCCCGCCGGCCCACCGTACATGATCAGGCCCTGCGCGGTGAGCACCGTGCCGAGCGTGATCGGCACGACCAGGATGGTCGTCAGGAGGCGCTTGCCGCGGACGCGGCCGCGCATCACGTACGCGATCGGGATGCTGGCGAGGACGTTGATGAACGTCGCGGGCAGCGCGATGCCGAGCGTCGTCCAGATCGTGTCGCGCAAGTACGGGTCGCCGAAGAACCGCGCGTAATTCGCGAAGACCCCGCCCTTGCGTGGGGCGAAGGACAACTGGAGGCCGTAGAGGAAGGGGTAGAGGAACAGGCAGGCAGTGACCAGCAGGCCAGGCACGAGGAGCAGCAGGGTGCGGTCGACACCGCGTTCGGCGAGCCGGTGCCGCAACGCCGGCCGGGCAGTGGCCACGGCGGTCACGGCGCGAACACCAGGACCCGCTCGGCCGGGACACCGATCTTCGCCGTGTCGCCCGGGGCCAGGCGCTTGTCCGTCCGGAAGTACACCGGCGTCCCGCTCTCGAGGCGGGCCGAGACCGACAGCTCGCGGCCGTGGTACTCGACAATCTCGACCGTCACGTCGAGGGCGTTCTCCGTACCGTCGCCGAGCACGAAGTCCTCCGGGCGGATCGCCACCTTCGCGGGTCCCTCTGTCAGGGAGCCGCGGCCGGTCAGGCGGACTCCCGCGCCCTCCACGGTGACCGATGAGCCCGCCGCGTCCGTGACCGTCACGTCCAGGAGGTTGCGGTAGCCCATGAACGACGCGACATAGCTGTTCACCGGCTGGGCGTAGACCTCCTCGGGTGTGCCGATCTGCTGGACCGTGCCCTCGCGCAGCACCACCAGGCGGTCGGCCAGCGACAGGGCCTCCTCCTGGTCGTGGGTGACGTACACGGTGGTCAGGCCGAGCGTCTGGTGGAGGCGGCGGATCTCCATCCGCATCTCCAGGCGGAGCTTGGCGTCCAAATTGGACAGTGGCTCGTCCATCAGGACCACGGGTGGCTCCAGCACCACGGCGCGGGCGATGGCGACGCGCTGCTGCTGGCCGCCGGACAGCTGGGCGGGGAACTTCGCCGCGTGCTCGGTGAGCTGCACCAGGCGCAGCGCTTCGTCGACGCGGCGGCGGGCCTCGGCCCGGCCCACCTTGCGCATCTTGAGGCCGAACCCGATGTTCGCGCGGACGGACATGTGCGGGAACAGCGCGTAGTTCTGGAAGACCATCCCGAACCCGCGCTGCTCCGGGGGCTGCCCGTCGATCCGGGCCTCGTCGAGCCAGATGCTGCCGCCGGTCAGCGGCAGCAGTCCGGCCAGGCAGTTCAGCGCCGTCGACTTGCCGCAGCCGGACGGGCCGAGCAGGGCCACGAACTCGCCGCGCGTGATGGCGAGGTCGAGGCCGCTCAGGGCGTTCGCGGTGCCGAAGCTGCGCGAAACGCCGTCCAACCGGAGCTGCTCGAACGTCACTTCTTGCCGACCTTCGAGCCGCCGACCAGCTGGTTCCACTTGTCGAACGCCTTGACCTGCTGCTCGGCCGGCAGCGAGGTCTCCTTGGGGTACTGCGCGATCCACTGCTCGTACTCCGGGCGCCCGAACTGCTTGATCGTGTCCTGGCTCTTCTGCGGCGCCATCTGCAGGGTGACGTCCTTGACCGCGGGGCCGGGGTAGAAGTACCCGTCGTCGTAGGCGATGGCCTGCTGGTCCGGCTTGAGCATCCACGCGATCAGCTGCAGGATCGCCGACTCCTGGTCCGGGGACAGGCCCTTCGGGATCAGGGCGTACTGGGCGTCGGTGACCCAGTGCATCGGCTGCATCATCGCGGTCTTGACCGTGTTGGGCACGGTGCCGAGCTTGCGCGGGTTGAGGTCCCAGCCGGTCATCGACGTCACCATGGCCACCGAGCCGGACGCCAGGTTCTTCATGGTCTCGGTGGTGCCCGACGGGTAGTACTTCACGTACTTGCCCAGCTCCTGCAGGAACGCCCAGGTCTTGTCCCAGCCCTTGTCCGGGTCCTTCGGGTCCTTGTCGCCGAGCAGGTACGGCAACCCCATCAGGAACGTCCGGCCCGGGCCGGAGTTCGACGGCTGGGCGTACTGGAACTTCTCCGGGTGCGCCTTCGCCCAGTCGAGCAGCTCCTGCGGAGAGGCCGGAGCGGCAGGCACCGCGCCCGGGTTGTATTCCAGCAGCGGGCCTGCCGGGGAGTAGACGAGCTCGACGCCGTAGCCGTTGGCCAGCTCCTGCATCTTCGCCGCGGGTTCCTGGTAGTTCTGCATCAGGTTCGGGAACCGGCCGGCGAAGTCCGGGAGGATCTTGGCCAGGGTGCCGTTCGCGATGCCGGCCGAGAGACCGTCGGTGCCGCTGAGGACCAGGTGCGTCTGGGCGACACCGCCGTCCTGCTCGGCCTTGAGCTTGCCCGCCATGCTCGGCGCGGGCGCCGTCGAATAGGTGACCTTCGAGAGCACTTCCGGGTGCGCGGCCTTGAAGTTCTCGATCATCTGCTTGGTGAGCTGCAGATTGCCGGCGACGTCGAGGATGTTCAGCTCGACCGGCTTGCTCGGCTTGTCCGGCACGGCCTGGGGGTTCGCCGCCTGGCCGCCGTCACCGCCGGGCGCGCCGCAGGCCGCCAGGCCGGCGGCGAGGCCTGCCGCCAGCAGCACTCGCCGGAATCGGAAGCCGGTGCGACGATGCATGGCTGCTCCCTCGGTCCATGATAATGTTGTATGTCGCATCGTATATCAGATCGGACATGCCAGTGGCGAGCACTTCTTCGGCCAGGAGACCGCCGCCGCCCGTTTCGCGCACGGATTTCGTCCGTGACGCGATCAAGGAAGCGATCTTGAGCGGCGAGTTCGGACCGGGCGAAACGCTCGCCGAAGCCGAGGTGGGCGCGCTGCTCGGAGTGTCGAAGACCCCGGTGCGCGAGGCACTGCGAATCCTCGCCGGTTCCGGTTTGGTCACGATGAGCACGTACAAGGGGGCAGCAGTCCGGGTCATGGACGCCGAGAGCGCGTACGCGGTGTACGACCTGCGCGCGCTCCTCGAGCCCGAGGCCGTCCGGCGCGCGGTCGAACAGGGCGCGGACTTCGGCGAAGCGCGTCAGGTGCTGGCCGAGGTCGAGACCGGCGCCGCGGCCACCGACCGCGCGAAGGCCAGCCTGACCAACCGGCTGTTCCACCGCGCGCTCTACTCGGGGTGCGGGAACCCGCTCCTGGTCGAGGTCCTCGACGGCCTGCGCGACCAGGCGGCGCTGATCACCGTCACCGGCTGGGGCATCAGCCCGACCTGGCAGGGCGAAGCGGCCGAACACCGGGCCATCCTGAACGCCGCCGAGAGCGGCAACGCCCGGCAGACCGAACACCTGCTGCGCAAGCACATCACCGATTTCATCGACCGGGTCGCCTTCGGGCTCCCCGGCGACCGCACCACCGAAACCGGCGATCCGAAGGGGGCTCGATGACGTTCGAGGAGCAGAGGCGGCGGCTTTCCGGGGTGGTGGCCATCCCGGTGACGCCGTTCGACACCGAGGGCGCCGTCGACGGCGAGACGTACGCGAAACTGGTGGACCGGCTGATCACCGGCGGCATCGAGGTCGTGACGCCGAACGGGAACACCGGCGAGTTCTACGCGCTCGACGAGGGCGAGGCCCGGCAGTGCCTCGAGGTCACCGTCGAGGCCGCGGCCGGCCGGGCGAGCGTGCTCGCCGGGGTCGGTCACGACGTCGCGTCGGCGACGCGGGCCGCGCAGCACGCGCGGGACACCGGGGCCGACATGATCATGATCCACCAGCCGGTGCACCCGTACATCTCCGGTGCCGGCTGGGTCGACTACCACGCCGCGATCGCCGCGGCCGTACCGGAACTCGGCGTCGTGATCTACGTCCGCAACCCGGCGATCTCCGGCGCGCAGCTGTGCGCGCTGGGCGAGACGGCCCCGAACGTCATCGGCGTGAAGTACGCGGTGCCGGACCCGGTGCGGTTCGGCTCGGTCGCGCGGGACACCGGCTTCGAGCGGTTCGTGTGGATCGCCGGGCTGGCGGAGCTTTCGGCGCCCGGCTACTTCGCCGTCGGCGCCACCGGCTTCACGTCCGGGCTGGTGAACGTCGACCCGGCGATCTCGCTGGAGATGTTCCGCGCACTGTCCACAGGGGACTTCCCGGCGGCGATGGTGGTCTGGGAGCGGATCCGGCCGTTCGAAGAGCTGCGGGCCGCCAACGGGAACGCCAACAACGTCAGCGTGGTCAAGGACGCGCTCGGTCAACTCGGCCTGTGCCGCCCCGACGTGCGGCCGCCGAGCCGGCCGCTGACCGGCGCCGAGCGGGAGCAGCTCTTCGGGCTGCTTTCCTCGTGGGGGCTGTCTTGAATGGTGGCTCGTCGGCGGGCCGGGGCACGGTGATGCCGAACCCAGGCTCGTCGACGAGCCACCCGATGACAAGAGCTTGTCGAGTGCGAACCTCGCCGTAGCAACCTGATTGGGCGCCCCGGGCGTCGCTCTGCGCGACTGCGGGCGGCTGCTCGCCGGCCGACTGGCCGGCACGGCTGCGAGACGAACGGGTTGCGTAACCCGGTTCAGCTCCTGTCCCCGGCCGGACGAACCAGCCGGAAGCCTCGAATGTGCGGTACGTCACCGACATCCCGATGTGGCCGACTGTACACCTCTTCGGTGGTCCACGGGGAATTGCCATCGAGGGCGGCGGGTGGGACGCTGAACGCATGTCGCGGAGCGAACCCGCGACCAGGCCCCAGTGCCCTTATCCCGGACCGGACCGGCTCACAATCGCCGGAAACCGTTGCTGGACAAGCATTAAAGCTGACCAGGACGGCGGACATGACTTCGCTCCAGGCTCCGGACACTTCGCACGGCAGCGACTTCGCCGAGCTGTCGAGGCTGATCAAGGAAGCAGGCCTCCTGCGCCGGCGGCGCCGCTACTACGCCGTCCGGATCGGGCTCAACCTCGCCGCGTTCGGTGGCGGCTGGGTCGCCTTCGCCTACCTCGGCGACTCGTGGTGGCAGCTGTTCCTCGCGGCGTTCTTCGCGATGGTGTTCGCGCAGCTGTCGTTCATCGGGCACGATGCCGGGCACAAGCAGATCTTCCGCAGCCGCAAGGCGAACGACGCGACCGGCTTGTTCCACGGTGGACTCACCGGGCTGAGCTACGGCTGGTGGATCGGCACGCACGCGCGCCACCACGCCAATCCCAACAACGAGGACGAAGACCCCGACGTCGACATCGCCGCGCTCGCGTTCAGCAAGGCGCAGAGCTCACGGAAGCGTGGTTTCCTTCGCTGGGTGGCGAAGTACCAGGCGTTCCTGTTCTTTCCGCTGCTCCTGCTCGAAGGCCTGAACCTGCACGTCTCGAGCGTGAAAGCCGTGTGGCGCGGGGATGTCCGCCAGCACAAGCTGGAGTCCGCGCTGCTGATCGCGCACCTCGCGGCCTACCTCGCCGCGGTGTTCATCGTGCTGTCGCCGCTGACCGGGATCATCTTCATCCTCGTGCACCAGTTCCTGTGGGGCCTGTACATGGGCTGCTCGTTCGCGCCCAACCACAAGGGCATGGAGATGCTGGCGTCCGGGCACAAGCTCGACTTCCTCCGCAAGCAGGTGCTGACATCACGCAACATCCGTGGCGGCCCGATCGTCGACTTCTCCCTCGGCGGCCTGAACTACCAGATCGAGCACCACCTGTTCCCGAGCATGGCCCGGCCGAACCTGAAACACGCCCAGGTGATCGTCCGGGACTTCTGCGTCCGCCACGAAATCTCCTACGCGGAGTGCGGCTGGGCCCGCTCGTACGGTTACGTGCTGCAGCACCTCCACTCGGTGAGCGCACCCCTGCGGACGAAGGTGACACCGTGACGGCCCCGGTGCCCGAGGCGCCGGACGTGCCCCGCGCCGGCACGCGGTGCCCGAGCTGCCCGCACCCGCTGGGCACGCACGACGCGATCGCGCGCCGCTACTGCGCGGCAACGGCGGCCGGCCAGGGGACCGACCGCGGCTGCGTCTGCGGCACGGTGCAGGACCACGCGGCCCCCTGAGCACCTCGCTCGAACACCCACGGTGTGTTCGAAGTTACTCACGCGTCAAAGACGAGTAAGCGGATCCCGGCAACCCGTCAGGACGGCATTCACGGGGGATCTCCGGCCGCGTTGACGGGAGTGTCCTGGCGGAATCCGATCCGTCGACGCCCGGAGGCACCCGTGACGCTCAGCGAGCTTCTTCCCAGCCTCGGCTGTGAAGCCGCCGATCACCTCGAGCCAGGAGTCTGGCCGCGAAGCACCCGAATCGGCGAAGACGGCGAACTCCTCTTCGCCGGCGCGCGCGTCAGCCACCTCGCGGCGCGCTTCGGGACGCCGTCGTACCTCATCGACGAGCAGCAGGTCCGTGACACCGCCCGCGAGTACCGCGAAGCGCTGCCGGACGCCGAAGTCGCATACGCGAGCAAGGCGTTGTGTACGCGGGCTGTACTGCGTTGGGTCGCCGAAGAAGGGTTGTCGCTCGACACGTGCTCCGCGGGCGAGATCGCCGTCGCCCGCGCAGTCGGCTTCCCCGCGGAGCGCATGCTGCTGCACGGCAACGCGAAGACCCCCGAAGATCTGAAAGCCGCGCTCGAATACGGCGTCCGGCGGATCGTGGTCGACTCGCTCGACGAGATCGAGCAGCTCGGGGCCCTCGCCCACGGCGCCCAGCAGGTGATGATCCGGGTGACGCCGGGCGTCGCGGCCGGGGCGCACGCGGCCATCAGCACCGGAACCGAAGGTCAGAAGTTCGGCTTCTCGCTGCTCGACCGCGTCCCCGACAACGTCGACGCGGCGACGAGAGCCGTGCTCGCGCAACCCGGGTTGCGGCTCGCGGGACTGCACTGCCACATCGGCTCGCAGGTCCGCAGGGTCGACCGGTACGAGGCTGCCGCGCGGCGGATGGCCGAGGTGCTCGTCCGGATCCGCGACACGCACGGCGTCACGCTGCGGGAGCTCGACCTCGGCGGCGGGCACGCGGTGCCGTACGCCGGTGGCGAGCCCGCGTTCGACCTCGGCGGCTACTCGCGACGGCTGCGCGTCGCACTGGCCTACGAGTGCGCGGTGCACGGCTTTCCGTTGCCCCGCTTGACGATCGAGCCGGGCCGGGCGATCGCCGGGCCCGCCGGGATCACGGCGTACCGCGTCTGCGCCGTCAAGCGCGGGAGCCGCACGTTCGTCGCGGTCGACGGCGGCATGAGCGACAACGCCCGCCCGTCGCTGTACGGCGCGCGCTACACGACACGCCTGGTCGGACGGCGATCCACGGCGAAGCGGACGCCGATGACGGTCGTCGGACGGCACTGCGAATCCGGCGACGTCCTCGCCGACGGCGTCGGCCTGCCCGGTGACCTCCACGCCGGCGACCTCCTGGCCGTGCCGTGCACCGGCGCGTACCACCATTCGCTGGCGTCGAACTACAACCAGGTCGGCCGGCCCCCGCTGGTCGGCGTCAAGAACGGCGTCGCGACGCTGCTGGTGCGCCGCGAAACCGAGGAAGACCTCAGCCGCCGCGACGTGGGCTGACCGCGTCCAGCCCGGCCAGGAGCACCCCGAGCGCGTACCGGAAGTCGTCCTCGACCGTCGAGCCGGCGCGTTCACGCAGGCCACGGGCCATCAGCGGAAAGGGGAACGAGCCGAGCGCGATCGCCGCGGCCTCCTCATCCGGCGGCAGCCGCGTCTGGTCCTCGACGGCCCGGCCGAGCACGAAGTGCACCAGCACCCCGGCCGCGCGGGTGGCGTCGCCGAGCGGGAAGCCCGCGTCGTGCAGCACGCCGACCCCGCGCTCGGCGAACTCCCCGAGCGCGCGGGCCACCCGCAGGTCCGCCCCCAAGGCGACGCGGGCGCCGTCGCGATGCGCGAGCAACGCCGTGTGCAGCGCCAACCCGGCGTCTTCGAGCCACTTCAGCCACGGCCCGCCGTCGGTCAGCCCGGCGACGACCGGCGCCACGATCGCGTCCGTCAGGTGGTCGAGCAGGGCGCGCTTGTTGCGGAAGTGCCAGTACAACGCGGGTGCCTTGACCCCCAGGTCGGTGGCGAGCCGCCGGACCGTCAGCTTGTCCAGGCCGTCGGCTTCGAGCAGGCGAAGCGCGACGCGCACCGCGTCGGCGACTTCCAGCGGCATGATCCTCCTTGACGCCTTAACTTGTTAAGGCCATCCTAACCCTTAACAAGTTAAGGAGAAAGCATGGATGCCGACGTGATCGTCGTGGGCGCGGGTCCGGTGGGCCTGTTCCTCGCCGCGGAGCTCGCACTGGCCGGCGCCGACGCCCTGGTGCTCGAACGCCGCGAGACGCCTTCCGAAGAGACCAAGGCACGCGGCCTGGGCACCCTGGCGACCGAGGCGCTCCGGCGACGCGGCCTCGGCGACCAGCTCGCCGAAGCGGATGCCGAAGGCACGAAGGACCTCGCCCGCGACCACGGCAGCACGCTCGGCCACTTCGCGAGCATCCACAAGATCGTCCCGGACCCCGGCCGGCCGCGCACCAACATCTGGCAGCCCGAGCTGGAACGCGTGCTCGCGAAGCACACCGAAGGCGTCCGGGTACTGCGCGGCCACGAGGTCACCACGCTGGAGTCCGATGTGGACAGTGTCACCGTCACCGCGGGAGGACGGGAGTGGCGCGCGAAGTACCTCGTCGGGTGCGACGGCGGCCGCAGCACCGTCCGGAAACTCGCCGGGTTCGCCTTCCCCGGCACCCCCGCGCTGCTGCACACGATCGCCGGGCGGGTCCGCTTCGCGGGCGAAGTCCCGCCGGGCGGCCGTTACGCCACCGGCGCGTTCCTGTACGGCGGCAGCATGGCCGGCGTGACGGAACCCGCCGGTCCCGAGCGCGACGAACCGGTGACCCCCGACGAGCTTTCCGCGGCGATCCACCGCGTCACCGGCGTGGCCGTCGTCGTCGAGGAGGTCCGCGACGGACGGCGGTTCGGCGACCAGGCTCGCCAGGCCGCCACCTACCGCCTCGGCCGCGTCTTCCTCGCCGGCGACGCCGCGCACGTGCACTCGCCGAGCGGCGGCCAGGGCCTGAACCTCGGCATCCCGGACGCGGCCAACCTGGGCTGGAAGCTCGGCGCCGTCCTTCGCGGCGACAAGCCCGAAGCGTTCCTCGACACGTATACGCGCGAAAGGCACCCAGCGGGCGAAGCGGTGCTACGCAACACGCGCGCACAGTCGGCGTTGCTGGCTCCCGGCCCGCACGTCGACGCGCTGCGGGAGATCGTCGCGGAGCTGCTGGACCTGCCCGAGGCGAACCGGTACTTCGCGAATCTCCTGTCCGGGATCGGTCACCGCTACAACTTCCCTTATCCCGCCCCGAAGCCGGTCGGCGAACACTGCCCGGACCTCGAACTCGTCCACGCCGACGGCCGCGAGTCCCGGCTGTTCGAGCACACGCGCACCGGCCGGGGGCTCCTGCTGGCGACCGGGCACCCGGCCGGCCCGCGCGTCGACGTCGTCCCGGTGACGAACACCGGCCCGCTGCTGCTCCGGCCCGACGGCGTGATCGCCTGGGCGGGCGAAGGCCCCCTCGACGTCGCGCTGGACACGTGGTTCTAGACCGGCTCGATGACGTCGCCGCCGCGCCGCACCACTCCCCGCGGCAGGCGGCGGCCGGCGAAGAAGTCACGGCAGGCGCGGTGCACGGCGAACATCAGCGGTACCCCGAGCACGATCGACACCACGCCGATCACCGCGACCCCGCCGATGCCGAACACCGTCGTCTCGCCCGCGTCCGGCCGCGCGTACTCGATCAGCGCGAACACCAGCACGGCCAGGAAGAAGACGCCGCCGGTGAACGGCAGCAGCCCCCGCAGGAGGAAGTTGCGCAGGCTCGCGAACAGCGTCCGGCGGAACACCCAGACGCAGGCCAGCGCGGTCATCGTGTACTCGATGGCGATGGTCAGCCCGACCGCGTCGACCGAGTCCGAAAGCACGTTGCCGCTCAGCAGCGCCAGCAGCACGTACACCGCCAGTGAGACGAGCCCGAACGCCCAGGTCGCCACCGAAGGCGTCCGGAACCGCGGGTGCACGCGCCCGAAGACACGCGGCAGCGCGCCGTGACTGGCCATCGACAACGTCGTGCGCGCGGCCGGCATGATCGTCGCCTGGCTGGTGGCCGCGCCGCTGGTCAGCACCGACACGATCAGCAGCACGCCCAGGACCTTGCCGGTCGTCCCGTCGCCGAACACCGCGCCGCCCAAGCCGGCCAGGACGTCTTCGGCGTTCGCCTCGTTGCCCAAACCGATTCCCTCGGTTCCGGCCCCGGCGAAGGCCAGCGCGGCGACCGTGACGAGCAGGTAGTTCAGCACCAGCAGCACGGTCGAGAGCACCGCGGCGCGCCCGGGG
The DNA here is from genome assembly GCF_000384295.1 of Amycolatopsis balhimycina FH 1894. Lineage (NCBI taxonomy): Bacteria > Bacillati > Actinomycetota > Actinomycetes > Pseudonocardiales > Pseudonocardiaceae > Amycolatopsis > Amycolatopsis balhimycina. Next base: position 4,833,940 of record NZ_KB913037.1, read on the forward strand.
GCGTGGCGCGGGTCGGCGGACTCCTCGTTGACCGACAGCGAGCTTTCCCAGCCCCAGTAGATGAACACGGCCAGCAGCACCGCCGACCCCGCCGTCCCGGCGCCGACCCCGCCGGGCCATAGCCAGTCGAGCCGGGGCACCGACGCCTGCGGCCCGGCCGTGCCGTCGAAGACGCGGACCAGCGCGACGACCGAGAAGAGCACGAGCACGGCGAGCTCCACCCCGAGCAGGATCCACTGCGCCCGCGCGGACACCTCGATCCCGCGATGGCACAGCCAGCACAGCGCCACTAGCCAGACGGCGCCGATCGCCGTCGTCACCCACCGGTTGCCCGCCGCTCCGGACGCGCCGAACAGCAGCAGCGTGTACCGGCCGGTCAGCGCGGACTGGCTGCTCATGACCAGCAGCTGGGCGACCGTGACGACCCAGCCGGTGAACCACCCGGCGTGCGGGCCGAACGCCCGCGCCGCCCAGGTGAAGTTGGTGCCGCAGTCGGGTTCCGCGGTGTTCAGCTCGCGGAAGGCGACGGCCACGAACAGCACGGGCACGAACGACAGCAGGACGAACGCCGCCGCCTTGAACCCGGTGCCCGCCAGCACGATCAGCCCCAGCGTGGCCGCGATCGAGTACGCCGGCGCGGTCGACGACATCCCGATGACCATCGACGACACCATGCCCAGTGCGCCGTCGCGCAGCCCTTTCGCGGGAACGGCGGGAGCGAGCGCCATGCGTTGGTCCTCCTGAGGTTGCTGAAGACGACAGAGCCGCCAGAAGGTACCCGGCGCGGGCCCGAACGTGCGTCCGGCTGTGCGCGGACGCACAAAACCGCCTCGGAAAGCCTTGTCTTTTTCGTCACCCGCCACCGATTCCTCGGCTGACGGCCGCGTGTACGCCGGATCGCGCGAAGCTGGCGCGGGGGTCTCGCTTTCTCGGCAGGTCTCGATACGCTGCGCACTTGACAAATCACATGCCGAAACACAGGGAGGGACGGCATGGGTGACGAAACACGTGCGCGCGCGCTGGACAATACGGACAGATCGTTGATCGCTCTGCTGCAACAAGACGGCAGAGCCTCCTTCACCGCGCTTGCCAAAGCGGTCGGGCTTTCGGAGGGAGCGGTCCGCCAGCGCGTGCAGCGGCTGCTGCGCGACGACCTCATGCAGATCGTCGCGGTGACCGACCCCGCCAACGTCGACCTGACGCGGCAGGCCATGGTCGGGATCAGCGTCGACGGGGCTGATCCCCGGGACGTCGCGGACAAGCTGTCCGAGCTGCCGAACGTGCACTACGTGGTGCTGTGCGCCGGGCGCTACGACCTGCTCGCCGAGCTCGTCTGCCGGGACGACGACCACATGCTCGAGGTACTCGGCGAAGAGATCCGGAAGATCCCGGGCGTGTCCGGGACCGAGCTGTTCGTGTACCTGAAGCTGGCCAAGCAGAACTACTCCTGGGGCCGGCTCACGGCGTAGGGGTCGTGAGTGAGAAACAGCGTTGGAACACTGTTTCTCACTCACGAGGCACTACAGGAATCGCCGATGCCCGGCCCGCGCGGGGGCCCCGGCTTCGGCGAGCCCGGTCAGCGCCGCCGGGAGCGGATCCCGGTGCAGCACCCCGAGGCGCTGCGTGGCGCGGGTGAGCGCGACGTACAGCTCGGCCGCGCCACGCGGGCCCGCGGCCAGGATCCGGGCCGGGTCGACGACCAGGACGGCGTCGAATTCCAGGCCCTTCGTCGCCGCGGGCGGGATCGTGCCTGGCACGCCAGGCGGGCCGATCACGACGCTGGTGCCTTCGCGGCCGGTCTCGTCGCGGACGAACTCGTCGACGGCGCCGGGCAGTTCGCCGTCCACGACTCGTCTGGACCACGGCCGGACGCCGCACGCCCGCACCGATTCCGGCGGCCGCACGTCCGGCGCGAACCGCGCGAGCAGGGCGCCGGCGACGGTCATGATCTCCGCCGGAGTGCGGTAGTTCACGGTCAGCTCCCGGTACTGCCAGCGGTCGCCGACGTACGGCGCCAGCACCGGGCCCCACGCCGTCGCCCCCGCGGCACTGCGGCGCTGGGCGAGGTCGCCGACGATCGTGAAGGAGCGGCTCGGGCACCGCAGCATCAGCGCCCGCCAGTCCATTTCGGACAGTTCCTGCGCCTCGTCGACGACGACGTGCCCGTACGTCCAGTCGCGGTCCGCGGCCGCGCGCTCGGCGAGGTCGCGGGTGTCGCGCTCGACGAACCGTTCGGCCAGGTCCTCGGCGTGGAGCAGGTTCTCGGCGACCAGCATGACGTCTTCGTCCAGCTCCTCGCGGTCCAGCTTCATGACGTCCATGACGCCGGCTGCGTACTCGGCCTCCTCGTCCGCCAGACGTCGTGCGGCGGCGCGTTCGGCGGAGTCGTCCCGGCCGAGCAGGCCGGCCAGCTCGTCGAGCAACGGCACGTCCGACACCGTCCAGGCCGAGCCGTCCGCGCGGAACAGGGTCGGGTCGGCACCGGCGGCTTCGAGGCGGCGCGGCGACATGTACAGCGGTGCCAGCAACGTCTCCGGCGTCAGCTCCGGCCACAGCGCGCTGAGCGTGGCATCGAGCTCTTCGTGCTCACGCAGCTCGTCGAGGACGTCGTCGCGGAGATCGGCCCACGCCCCGCGATCCTCCCTGGTCAGCCAGCCCTCGCCGATCTTCGCCACGGCCCGCTCGGCGACGAGCGCCAGGACGTGCTTGCGGAAGACCGCGCGTGCCTCGTTGTGCGGCAGGCCCGAGCGACACGCCTCGAGCCGGGCCTCGTCCGCCAGGCCGGCGTCGAGGTCCACGGTGACGTCCCCCAGCTCCACCGGCACGGGCTCATCGGGCACCCGCTGGCGGTCGGCGACCGCCGCGTTCAGCACGTCGAGGATCTTCAGCGAGCCCTTGAGCCGTGCCACCTCCGGCGAGTCCTCGGCGGTGACGCGCAGCCCGGGCACGAGGGCGCCGGTCGTCAGGAAGACGACGTCCGACTCGCCGAGCGACGGCAGCACGCGGCCGATGTGGTCGAGGAACAGCGGGCTCGGCCCGACCACGAGCACGCCGGTCCGCGACATCCGCTCGCGGTGGGTGTAGAGCAGGTACGCCACCCGGTGCAGCGCCACGGCGGTCTTGCCGGTACCGGGCCCGCCCTCGACCACCAGCACGCCCGAGTGGCCGAGGCGGATGATCTCGTCCTGCTCGGCCTGGATCGTCGCGACGATGTCCCGCATGCCGTCGCCGCGGGGCGCGTTGACGGCCGCGAGCAGCGCCGCGTCCCCGCGTTCGCTGAGACATGCCTGGGGGGACGACCCCCCAGACCCCCCGATGTCGTCCAAGCCGGGACGCCCCAGAACCTCGTCGGTGAAATCGAGGACCCGGCGGCCCATCGTGTGGAACTGACGGCGGCGGCGCATGTTTTCCGGCGTCGCCGCGGTGGCGACGTAGAACGGCCGCGCCGCCGGCGCCCGCCAATCCAGCAGGAACGGTTCGTAGTCGTTTTCCGCGTCGAAGAGCCCGATCCGGCCGATGTAGCTGGTTTCGCCCGAAAGGGCGTCCAGCCGGCCGAAACAAAGCCCGTTGTCGGCGAAGTCCAGCCGGACCGCCTCCCGCGACCGGCACCGGACGTCGGTCTCCCGTTCCCCGGGCGTCAGACCGGTTTGCCCGAGTGCGCCGTGGTAGCGGGCCTGCGCCGCCGCGCGCTCGCGGTCGAGCCGCTCGTACAGCGCGGCGACGTAGGCCCGTTCTTCCCGCAATTCCTCGTCGTACCCCTGGTTTGACAAGTTCCCCTCACAGCGGTTAGACTCTTAACAGGTTCGGCGAGTTCTCCTGATATCTCTGGAGGGCGCGCCGATTTTTTATTGTCCACCCGCTGTCAAGGCCCTCAGCCCAGCATGAATTCACGCGGGTTCAGCGGCCGGTCGGCCACCCGCACGTCACCCAGCAGCCCCGCGAAACTGCGGTCGACCTTCCCGTCGTAGGACGAGGCACCGACCAGCCACGACCCGCCCGGATCGGCCAGCCCGACCGCCGGCGTGGCCGGGTTGCGGACCACCGGGCAGCCGTCGACGTACACCGTCGTGCGCCTGCCGTCGTTGACCACGGCGACGTGCCACCACTTCTCCACCGGCAGCTCGTGGCCCCAGTTCGTCGAGGTCCGGTCCTGGTTCAGCGGGTACACCGCCCACTGCAGCTCCCCACCGTCCGAAAGGGACAGTGTGGCGGCCGATTCCTTCGGGTCGTCCCCGGTCTTGCCGGCGGCCGCGCCGCTGCCCTGCCGGGCGAACAGCCCGCACCAGCCGTGGTGGCCGTCCTTGAAGTTCGCGGGCAGCCAGAAGAACGCCTCGACGGTGTACCCGCGCTCGAACTTCAGGCGGTTCATCGGCGCCGCGTCGACGGTGCGCAGGTACGCGCCACGGCTCGGGTCGCGGCCGCCGTCGAACCGCAGGCTCGCCCGCGACGGCTGCCGCGGCGAGAACGCGCTCGCGTACTTCAGCGCGTCGGGCCCGCTCCCGGGCGCGGTGACGCGGGTGAGGTCGTTGCCGCGCCCGGTCTGATCGCGCACGACGACGCCGTCCGGCACCGGCTTGCCGTCCTTCCCGCCCTCGAAGCGCCAGTAGGCGACCGTGCCCGGCACCAGGAGCTGCTTCGCCGGGCGTGCCGGCGGAACCGGCACCGGCGCGAAGCCGCCGAAGCGGTTGGCGAAGTCGATCTCCAGGCTGAAGTAGTCGGCCGTGCCGCTGCGCTCGACCTCGACCTGCTGCATTTCGGACAGGTGGTCCTGCGCGGCGAGCCACGGCGAGAACGTCCGGACGTCGATCACGCCGCGCGCCAGGTCGAACTGGTAGAGCCGGATCATCGCGCTGCCGCCGTAGTAGCGGTCCTGGTAGTTGGCGATGTGGACGTGCACGTCGTGCCCGGCGGCGTTCTTCCGGACGGTGCGCCCGGTCGGCCAGTAGTGGCCGTTGAGCGTGAGGAAGATCTGGTCGTTGCCTTCGACGAGTTCCTTCCAGACGTGCTCGCCGAACGTCGAGAACTGCGCCTGGGCGTCGTCGTCGGCCCAGACCAGCTCGTGGATGGTGAGGATCGCGGGCAGTGTCGGGTGCTGCGCGAGGACCTGCTTCGCCCAGTTCAGGCCACCCGCCGAGGGCCGCCAGTCGAGGGCGAGCAGCAGCCACTCGCGGCCGCCGCCGCGGAAGACGTGGTAGCTGTTGTAGCCGTCCTTCGTGGCGCCCCGGAACGTCGGGGAGTTGCGCTGGCGCTGCGGGCCGAACGCGTCGAGGTACGGCGACGGACCGCGCTGGTCGTCCTTCGAACCGTCGATGTCGTGGTTGCCGGCGAGGGTGCTGTAGGGGAAGCGGCAGCGGTCGAGCGCCTGGAACGACCGGCTGATGCGGGCGAACTCGTCCGCGCGGCCGTTCTGGGTGAGATCGCCGAGGTGGGCGAGGAAGACAACGTTGTCGTCCTCCTCTTCGAGGACGTACCGCAGCGAGGCGTCCAGCGGGGCCGCGTCACCGCGGTCCTCGTCGAACAGGTACTGCGTGTCCGGCATGACCACGAGCGTGAAGCGCGGATCTTCGGTGTCCGGGCGGTGCCGGCCAGTGGCTTGGGCGGCCGGCGCGCCGAGGACGTTCGGCAGGGTCGCCGCGGCGGCGACGGCCGGTGCGCCGAGGAGGAAGGTCCGGCGAGAAGTGTCAGTCACGGGCGGGAAGCTACGGGCGGCGTCCGACCACCCCGGCAACTGCTGCCGAACACGGAATGAACAGCGGTACTGTGCCCGCATGAGCGAGCTTGCGAGCGAATCATTCAACACTGCGCTTCCCGCTCAGGGCGCACCGAGCGTCAGCGAGGTGCCCGCATGAGCGGCCCGCGGGTGTTCCGGCTGATCCAGCCCGTCGACGACATCGAAGTCGCCGTCGCGTTCTACGCCGCCGTCTTCGGCGCCCCCGGCGAGCGGATCGCGGTGAACCGGCACTACTTCACCTGCGGCGGGGTGGTGCTCGCCTGCGTCGAAGCCCCGCTCGAACACCGCGAGCCGCGGCCGCGGAAGGACCCGCGGATCGTCTACCTCGCGGTCGACGACGTCGAGGAGACGTTCGAGCGGGTGCGCGCCGCCCGGCCGCGCTGGCTCGACGACGCCATCGAGACCCAGTTCTGGGGCGAACGCTCCTTCTACGCGGACGACCCGTTCGGCAACCCGCTGTGCTTCGTCCAGGAGGACACGCTCTACTTGGGCGGGCCCGTCGGCTGAGTGCCGTCGTCCGGGTGCAGCCGCATCGGCATGACGAACCAGAGGATCCCGAAGAGCAGCACGCACAGCACGCCTAGGACGACCATGGCGATCCCGCCGTAGACCACCTTGGCGATCAGCGCGACCGTCGACGTGATCGCCAGGGCCAGGCAGACCAGCCCGACCAGCACTAGCCGGTTGCCGACGGTCAGGATCCGCTCCCGGCTGCCCGTGCGGAACAGCAGCCGGTGCCACGCCGCGGGCGCGGTCAGCAGCGCCGTGGCCGCCACCGCGAGCGCCACCGCGGACAGGTGCAGCGACTTCTCGAACCCGCTGGCGTCGTGGAACCGGTCGGTGAACACGACGGACAGCAGGAAACCGAAGAGGATCTGCACCCCCGCCTGGGCGACACGCAGCTCTTGCAGCAGCTCGCCGATGTTGCGGGTGAGCTGCTCGTTACGGGTTTCGCCGGTGTGTTCGGGCACGAAATCACCATAACCGGGCGCGGGATCGTCCACCCGCCGGGAAATCGTGGCCCGCGTCAGCGCGACGCGACCCGCCGGGCGTACCGCGCCCCGGCCGCCAGCAGCACCAGCCCCGCGCCGAGGAACGCGCCGACCCTGGCCAGGCCGTCGAGCGCCGACAGGTCGAACAGCACCAGCTTGAGGACCGCCGCGCCGACCAGCACCAGCCCGGTCACCCGCAGCCCGACGACGTCGATCCCGCGCAGCAGCAGCACGAGTGCCGCGATCGTCCAGGACACGGTGATCAGCGCGTGGCCGAGGAGGAACCCCGGCCGGTCCGGCACCGCCAGCAGCGACCCGCACAGCACCACCCCGGCGGCGCCGTACAGCGCCGCAACGCCGGCGAGGAGCCACACCGGCAGGTCGTCGGCCGGTCCGCGGAAGACCTCGAGACGGGCCGCCGCCCACGGCAGCGCGACCGACACGGCGAGGATGAGCGCGGCGACCGCGAGCGCGCCGGTCAGCTCGGCGACCGGCCGGGCACGCGGGACGACCAGCAGTACCGGCGTGACGTCGAAGAACACGCCGATCAGCCCACCGACGGACGCGAACCCGAACGCGGCGGCCAGCGCGACCCGGTTGCGGCCGGCCACCCCGGCCACGACCAGCAGCAGCGCCTCGCCGAGCAGCACCCCGGCGCGGGCCGGGCCGTCGAACTGCGTGACCGTCGCCTGCAGGATCGCCAGCGCCCCGGCCAGCCCGGCCAGGTGCCCGGCGAGCCCCGGCCACCAGCGACGTGCCGCCCAGACGGCGAGCAGGACGGCCCCCGCCCCGGCCGTGATCGGCACCGCCTGGGCCTTCGGCAGCAGCAGCGCGGCGACCAGCGTCGGGACGACCGCCGTCGCCAGCAGCGAGAGCGCGGCGGGGTCGTTCTCGCGGCGGCGCAGCACGATCAGGGCGAGTGTGACGCCGGCGACCCCGGCACCCCCGGCCGCGGCGGTGTTGGCCCAGCTGCCACCCCCGCCCAGCACCGCCGTGCTGATCACGGAGGCGAACAGCGGCGGGACGCCGGCGGCGAGCGTCAACGACGACCAGTCGCGGCGCAGCTGCACCGGCGTCGTCGCGAGCTGGACCATCAGCAGGAAGGTGACCAGTTCGGGGGTGAACCCGCGGACGATCATCGGCGCGCACACGACGCAGCCGGCGACGACGGCGGAGGCCAGCAGCGACGACTCCCAGCGCACAGCCACGAGCAGCCCGACGGCGGCGACGGCCAGCCCGCCGGCGAGCCCGGCGAGCACCGGCAGGAACTCGTACAGCGTGGTCGCGGCGACGACGTCGAGGTAGAGCGTCGCGATCCCGGTGGCGGCCAGCGCGAAGGCCCCGGTGCGGCCGGCGGGCTTGCGGTGCAGCCACACGCCGGTGCCGGTCAGCGCCAGGCCGAACCCGGCCCCGACGAGCACCCGCGGCAGCGGCCCCAGCCAGCCCCGCTGGACGGCCAGCACGAGCAGCAGGACGACGCCGAGCAGCGTGACGGCACCGCCGACCCAGGCGAGCACGCGGCTCCCGGCGCCCTCCTTGCCGAGCTTCGCGCCCAGCGTCTCCCGCGGAACGGGCAGGTAGGGCGCCGGCGGCGGGACGTAGTACTGCCGGGGCGGCGGAACGTACTGCGGGGGCGGCGGCTGCCACTGGTACTGCGGCAAGGGGATCGACTCGGGCCGCATCGGCCGAGGCTGCGGCTGCGGTTCCGGCCGAGGCTGGGGCTGCGGTTCCGGCTCCGGCCGCACTTCCGGTTTCGCCTGTTCAGCCGGCTGCGGCTGGTCGGCCGGCCCGTCCCGGACGGTCCGCAGTTCGGAACCCACCAGGGCGAGACGACGCCCCAGGTCGTCGATCTCGCCGGCGAGCCGGAGGAGCACATCTGCTTCGGTGGTCATGCCGGACAGGGTCACGCACCGGCGTCCACCCGCGGATCCGTAGCACTACTCAAACCCGGGTCACGTCCTGGTCGCGGCCAGCACCGCGTCCATGGTCGTCATGATCGAGACGGTCTCGTCCAGCGGCATCAGCGGGCTTTCGGTCTCGCCGGCGGCCAGCCGGAGCGCCACCTCGTCGGCCTGGTGCCGCAGGCCACGGCCTTCGTCCCGGTATTCGTGACGGCTCGGCTCGCCCTCGCGCGGGACGAACGTGAACGAGGCGGGCGCGTAGAACGGCCCTTCGATCTCGATGTGCCCGTCCGTGCCGGCGATCCACGCCGTGGTCGGCGAAACGGCGCTCAGCGTGCAGGTCAGCACGGCCTGCGCACCGCTCGGATAGCCGAACAGCATCGACATCTGCGCGTCGACACCCGTGAAGGCGGGTGTCGCCATGGCGGCGACGCGGTCCGGCGCGCCGAGCACCATCGACGCGAACGACACCGGGTAGATCCCCAGGTCGAGCAGGGCGCCGCCGCCCAGTTCCGGAGCGAAGAGCCGGAAGGCGGGATCCTCGGCGAACCACTGCCCGTGGTCGGCGGAGACGGTGACGACGTCGCCGAGCCGCGGCAGCAGTTCCCGGACGTGCCGGATGTGCGGCAGGAACCGCGTCCACATGGCTTCCATCAGGAAGAGGTTCTTGGTGCGCGCCAGCTCGACGAGGTCGCGCGCTTCGCCGGCGCTCATCGTGAACGGCTTCTCGACCAGCACGGGCTTGCCGGCCTCGAGCGCGAGCCGCGCGTTGCCGTGGTGCAGGGGATGCGGAGTGGCGACGTAGACGACGTCGACGTCCGGATCGTTCGCCAGGGCTTCGTAGCTGCTGTGGCGCACCGGGACGCGGTGTTCGTCCGCGAACCGCGCGGCACTCCCGGCAGTGCGTGACCCGACGGCGGCGACCACGCCGGAGCCGGTGAGCTTCAGGTCTTCCGCGAAGACGCCCGCGATGAGGCCGGTACCCATGATTCCCCAGCGCAGGGGCTTGTCGGTCATGCCGGAACCCTAGGGTTCCCCGGCTTCGGACCGCAATGTGATCGATTTTCGCCGTCGAGTCCGGCAGATCGGCGCCGACGGCGGAATCACCCGATCCGGGGTCGACGGGTGACGATCAGGTCAAGGGGTGTAACCGAACCGAGTTTTGCGACGACCAGCAAGCGAATGAAGAACGAGCGCCAAGAATACCCCGACGACGACTTTTCACGGACTTCGACAACGAACTGGAACCCGTTGACGCAAGATACTGCGATCCCTCGTAATACCCAGGACGGCCGTGACGACCTCGATTCCGGCACCATCGAAGATGACTTTCGAGGAGGTTTCACGCATGGCCGGAATCGAGTGGTTCGACACCGACCGGTTTGGTGAAGCGACAGAGCTTTCGTTCGAGGACCACCTCTGCCGGTGCATTGTCGAAGTCCTGCTTGCGAAAGCGGCGAGCGGGGTGCTGCCGCGGAACCCGACCGTCCGGGTTCCCATCGCCGGGCACATGCTCGGCCTGCTCCCGGTGGACCGGACGGAACTGCGCGCCCGGCTCGAACGTGCCGTGCTCCGCGCCTGGGACGGCCCGCCCCTCGGGACGGTCCGGGTGCTGTGCGAAACGATGACCCCGGCCCGGTCTCACGTCGAGGTGGTCCACCCCGGCGACAGGGACGCGGTTCCCACCGCCGGCCTGCGACACCCGCAGTCGCCACAGGCCGGCCCCGCCGCGCCACCGCACCGGGCCGCCCCACGTCAGCAGGTCACGGCACCGTCGCCGCCCGCGGCCCGATCGCTGATCCGCATCATGACCGGCGTACGGCTCTTCCTTCCCGCGCAGGGCATCACTTTCGGCCGCGCGGTGCCGGCGCCAGGGCGTCTGCAGGACGAGCGCGCCGGCCGGCGCCACTGCCACGTGCTGCCGACTCGCCCGGGTGTGCGGTGCGTCGACCTGCGCTCCACAAACGGCACGTGGGTCGACGGAGTCCGCATCGACGGTTCGGCGGATGTCCTGCCCGGGCAAGTGATCCGGATCGGCGACACGGAGTTCGCAGTGGACGGTCCACACGGGCGCAACGAGTACGAACCCTCGTAGCGCTCGGTAGCGGCTTGCGGCCACATGTCCGTGTCACAGTGAGAAACAAGACGACGAGGGGTGATCATGGCAGGAGGCACCGAGGTGCATCGAAAGTTCGGTGATCTCCTCTTCTGGTGTGCCGGCGCGGATCCGGCGTTGACCGACGGCAGTGGGGTACAGCGGCTCGAACGAACCCGTTATGTGTGCACTGGGCTCGCGGTGCTGCTCACGGCGCTCGCCAGCGGCATTTCGATGACGATGGTGGTCGGCACCGTCCGGCACGCCTTTTCCTGGTGGCACCTTGTTCTGGCCGCATTCTGGGCGCTCATCATCTTCAACCTCGACCGCAGCTTGGTCAGCTCGGTGGCATACGGAAAGGCGGACGGCGAGAGCCGGCCGGAATGGACTGGTGCCGTCGGCAAGATCGCGGCCGTTCTGGGCCGCTGCCTCCTCGCCGTTGTCATCGCCTCCGCGGTTTCCGAGCCCGTGCTGCTGACGATGTTCGCGCCCGAGATCGCGCACCAGGTCGACATCGACCGGAACGGTCAGGAAAAGAAGACGCGGGAACAGGTCGAAGCGACATTTGCGCAGCGACGTGCGGAAATCGAGGGGGCGTGGGCGACCGCCCAGCAAGCCACCGTCGGCGCTCAGTCCGCCAGGGACAAGGCGCAGAAGGACGTGGACGACGAGATCGCCGGCAAGCACGGCACCGGCGTGGGGTGCTCGCTGCGCGAAGGCAGCCCCTGCGCCAGCTACCAGGCGACGCTCAGAGAGCGGCAAGAGGAAGTCAGGACGGTTCAGGGCACAGAGGCCAAGGCGAAGACGAAGCACGGCGACGACCTCGTAGCGCTCAAGAAGGAGATCGACGAAAAGGTCGTCGAGCAGGATCGGATCACCGCACAGGCCAACGGCCTGCTCGCCCAGGAGAAGGCCCTGGACGAGACCGTCGACGGCAACAGCGCGTTGAGCCTGCGGGTGTGGGTCGTGCGGGGAATCTTCCTGCTCGTCGACCTGCTCCCGGTCATCTTCAAGTTCTTCGCACCACGAAGTGTCCACGACCGGGTCGCGCGCCGCACCGTCCTCCGGTACTTCGCGCGCGACGAGACCCAGCACCAGGAGGAGGAAGAACTCGAAGGCGCGCGCAGCCGATCTCAGCGCGTCTCCGATCTCGCGAGCATCCAGGCGAACGAGGACGTGCTGCTGGAGCAGATCGCCAATGAGAAAGACCTCCGGCTGCACCGGCTCAAACTGGATCACGACCGGGATCTGCAGGTGCACCGCTGGCGGCACGAGGGCGAGGTTTCGGCGGCCAAGGCCAGGTTCGGGACGACGACCGTTCTCGAGTCGTCCCGCGACGAGGAGTCGGACCGGCTGACCATGGTCGACGATCCAGCCGCCGAGACCGCACAGTTCACGCCACAGCGGGAGCAGCCGGCCCGGCGTGTCCTCGACGGTCGCTGGGTGGTGGAGGGTCCTCTCCCCGAGGCGGACCGCCCGGGCTTCAGTCTGGTGCTGCTTGCGCACGACCTGCGCGAACCCAGTCTCTCCGTCGTGGTCAAACGGGCCGTCGAACACGACTACGCCCATGAAGCCATCGAAAAGGACCTCCACTTCCTCAAGAAGATCCGGAGCAAGTTCGTGGCCCCCATGCTCGGCGTGGGACGGGACCCGTTGTTCGGCGCGTACATCGTCACCCCGCGGTATCCGCAGACGCTGAGCAGGCTGCTGCGCAACGGCGACAGTGTCCGGACCCTGGAGTGGTCCACGCGCATCGTGGAGCAAGTTCTGCTGGGGCTGATGGACTCGTGGACCGCAGGCTGCGTCCACCTCGACATCAAGCCGGCCAACATCGCGCTGGATCTCGACGGCAACGTCCGGTTGATCGACTTCGGTCTGGCCAAGGCAGTCGACGACGGCACCCAGCCGCCGACCGGCGGGGAGATCAAGTTCACCCGCTGGTACGCACCGCTCGAACAAGTGCTTCGCCAGCCACGCAACGGCTGGGCCAGCAGCGCGAGCGACGTCCGCGCTGTCGGGGCCGTCTGGTACGAGTTGCTCACCGGACAGCGGCCGCTGTACCACGAGGCGCGGGCGAAGGGGTGGGACCCGGACGGCATCGGCGTCCACCAGCTGGTCGAGCTGCTGCGTGACCACGACCCGGTAGATCCGCGGGTGCTCAACCCCGAGCTGCCCGAGCCGGTGGCAGCGCTCGTCATGCAGTGGCTCGACCGGGATCCGGCGAAGCGCGTGACAGGCCGGCTCAGGGACCGCAGTCACGCCGAACTGGCCCAAGAGGCGCTGGAACAGGTGCGACAGGACGTTCAGGACCGAGACCTGCAGTACCAGCTGCTGCCGCCGAACGCTTTGGCGGCCGGACGCTCCGACGAGGGCGGCGAACCGTCGTCCGCTCCCACCAACTACGGAGGTGACGGGAAATGGTGAACGTGCTGTCGATGCTGCTCGGATTCGTCATCGGAATCGCGACCGCGGCCGGCGTGTACAGGCTCTTCCGCCGCGCCGCGGTTGTCCGACGTCTGGTTCGCCTGCGGAAGAGCCCGCGGCGGAAGGTGAAGCCGGGCCGGGCGGCCGGGCTCCTCGAACTCGGGCTCGGTGACACCGAAGTGGTACCGGAGCCGGCACCGGAAGACCGGCCGTTGGAACTGCCGGCGGCCGAGACCCTCCGGGAGCGCGTACCGGAGCCGGTCGACCGGCTCGTCGATGATCAGCCGCCGGGCACCGAGGTCCTGGCCGCCACGCCGGCCGGGCACGACCTCGTGGTGCAGGGGTCCGGAACACCGCTGCGCCAGGCTGATCCGGCGACCGAGGTACTCGTCGCGGCAGATCCGCCGTCGTCCCGGAAAGCCTTGGCGGAGTGGCAGGCCACACCGGACGCCGAAGGCGGGGAACAGCGTCGCCGCGTCGCCACGACCCTCGCCTGGCTGCGCGGTACCGACGACTTCCTGCTCAGCCGGGCGAGCACGGTTCTCGGCCGCAGTTCCCAGTGCGACATCGTGCTCAGCGGGGATCGGGTGAGCAGACGGCACTGCGTGATCAGCCAGATCGAGGAGGACTGGTGGCTGGAGGCCTTCCCGACCAGCAACGGCACGTCGCTCAACGGGCACGAGGTTTCGCCGGGCCGTCCGGTCCGGCTGCGGAACGGCGACGAGGTCTGCCTCGGCGGCACGGAGGTGCTCAGCCTGGTCGTCCCTCACGACCGCGCGGGAGAGCTGTGCTTCGACGCTTTCGGCGACAGCGTCATCGGTGGCCGGCGGAAGAACGAGGACGCGTTCTTCGTGGACTGCTCGGTCGTCGCCGTGGCCGACGGGGTCGGGGGACGTCCGGCGGGTGCGGTGGCCGCCCAGATGGCGGTGAACGGTGTCCGCCACGCCGGCCCTGACCAGGATCTCGCCATGACCGCGGCCAATCTGAACCGCGCCATCCGCGCCCGCGGTGCCGGCGATGTCCTGGCCACCGGGCTCGCGACGACCCTCGACGTCGCGGTGTTGCGGCCGCACGGCACCCGATTCCGCGTCGAGGGCCTGCACGTCGGGGACGGCACGGTCCTCCTGCAGACGGAAGCGGGGATCAGCCGCCTCGTGCGGCCTCACGCCACACAGGGTTTCGCGCTCGCGGGACGGCGTGATCCGGTGGCCAAGGGCAGGCTGCTCCGGGCCGTGGGCCTTTCGGATTCGGTGCGGCCCGATCACTGGGAAAAGATCGCGTCGGTCGGGCAGCGGTTCGTGCTGGCCACGGACGGTCTGGTCGGTTCGCTGGGTACCGAACGACTCGAGGAGGCGCTCCTCGCTTCCCGTGCCGAGCCGCCCCGGGAATGCGTGGCCAATTTGCTGGCAATGGCGAAACAGGTCGGGGCGGCCGACAACGTGACCGTGGCCGTCGCCGACGTTGTCGAAGAACGAAAGCAGGGACAACCGTGGCTCGCCTGACATTGATCACACCGCCGCAGCCCGACCGGGACGTCCTGGCGGGCACCGAGGTCTACCTCGACCGGGAGTTCTTCTCCGGCGCGAATGGCGGAGTAGCCATTTCACGCCGGCCCAACACCCCCTGCCTTCGCCATCGGGATGGGGACTGGTGGCTGGACAACGATTCGACAGCGCACAACGGCCTGCTCTCGGTCCACTTCACCGGGGAGCCGAAGAGAGTTCAGGTGCCGCAACGCTGTTCGGTCCGGCTCCCGGACGGTCGTGCCGAGGTCATCGCGTGGAACAAGGAATGCCGGCTGTGGCTGACGATCGAAGGGTCGGCGCACCAAGTCGTCAAGGTCGTCACGCCGAACGGCGAACGCACCGAAGCCGGTGTGCCGGGCGCTGTGCTCCGGGTGCGTGAGCTGTGGCAGCGGGTCCCCGTGCACCGGGTGATCCTTGCCGCGCACTACCGCGAGTACTTCACGGCCGGGCTCCGCGCACCGGCACCGCAAGGCCGCACGCAGACGATGCGCTGCATGGGGCAGGAGAAGGCGACCCAGCTCGACCGCGCGCTCCGCGAAACGATGGACGCCGTATGGGGTGAGCAGGGGCACGGCGACGAGCTGCCGGACTACCTGATCAGCCAGCGCCTGCTCGGGCCCGGCGACCTCCACCTCGTGCCGCACCGCACGTGCCGGCACCAGCGTCCCGGTCCGGTCGGGCCCGGCAGCACCGAGCACGGCTGACCGGGCCGGCCGGTCGATATCGAGCCCTGGTCGACGTGATCGACGCCACAAGCGACAATGGAGGACGTGACCGCCACCCTGAGCAAGCCCGCCCTCGAGATCGGCCCCTACGAGGTCGATCCTCCGGTCGTGCTCGCGCCCATGGCCGGGATCACCAACGTCGCCTTCCGGCAGCTGTGCGCCGAGTACGGCGCCGGCATCTACGTGTGCGAAATGATCACCGCCCGCGCCGTCGTCGAACGGCACCCCGGGACCATGCACATGATGACCTTCGGGGCGAACGAAAAGCCCAGGTCCATGCAGCTTTACGGGGTGGACCCCAAGACCATGGCCGAAGCCGTGCGGATCATCGTCGGCGAGGGGCTCGCCGACCACGTCGACTCCAACTTCGGCTGCCCGGTCGCGAAGGTGACGCGCAAGGGCGGCGGGGCGGCGCTGCCGTTCAAGCGGAAGCTGTTCGAAGCCATCGTCCGCGAGTCCGCCAAGGCCGCGGGCGACGTGCCGTTCACGGTGAAGTTCCGCATCGGCATCGACGACGACCACCGCACCTACCTCGACGCCGGCCGCATCGCCGAAGCCGAGGGCGCCGCCGCGGTCAGCCTGCACGCGCGCACCGCCGCGCAGCGCTACTCCGGCCAGGCCGACTGGACCAAGATCGCCGCGTTGAAGGAAGCGGTGACCAGCATCCCGGTGCTCGGCAACGGCGACATCTTCAGCGCGGACGACGCGCTGCGCATGGTGGCGGAGACGGGCTGCGACGGCGTCGTCGTCGGCCGCGGCTGCCTCGGCCGGCCATGGCTGTTCGGCGAACTCGAAGCCGCCTTCGCCGGTCGCCCCCTCCCGACGCCGCCCAATCTCGGCGAAGTCGCCCGAGTACTCCGCCGTCACACGGAGCTGCTCATCGAGCACGACGGTCACGACAAGGCCATGCGCGACATCCGCAAGCACATGGCCTGGTACCTGATGGGCTTCCCGGTCGGCGCCGAACTCCGCCGCGGCTTCGCGATGCTGTCCTCGATGGACCAGCTGGACGACCTGATCGCGCAGCTCGACCACTCGGCGCCGTTCCCGGAGGCCGCGACCGGGCCGCGCGGACGTCAGGGCTCGCCGGGCAAGGTGACGCTGCCCCACGGCTGGCTCGACGACCCGGACGACGACTGCGTCCCCGAAGCCGAGGACATGCACTCCGGCGGCTGAGGCGGATCGGTCGCCGACCTCGCCCGCGGCGCTGGTCAAAGCGGTCGCTATGCGGCGATCTCGCTGGCCGAGGCCGGGGCGCGCCTGGTGCCGTTCGCCGGGTTCGTCGCGGCCGGGATCAGCGGGCTGACCTGGCTCGCGGTCGCGGTGGCGATCGGGTCGTGCGCCTGGTTGCCGTTCGGCGCCCGAGCGCGCGCTGGTCGAGCCGAGCCCGTCGAGCGAGCCTTGGGGCGGGGCCGTGGGTGTTCCGGCTTCTGTACCGGGACAAGCTCACGGTGCCGGCCTGGACGATGGCCGGCCTGGGCTGGTCGGGATCGCGTTGGCCGCCACGATGCTCGCGGTGGCCGTACTGGTCGCCCAGAAGCAGACAGGCCGGGTGGTCACGGTGTGGGCGGTCGTGGCCGGGCTGAGCTTGCTGGTGCTGGTGTCGGTCCCCGGCGGGATCCTGTTCCGGGCCGTCCGGGGTGCGACGGTAGCGCCGACCGAGGGGTTGGCCGTCGCGGTGGCTCTGGTCACCGTGTCCGCCGAGGCGGAGGACAGGCGTTCGACGGCCGAGGTGACCTGACACGGATGACACAAGCTTGACAAAGGTGACACAAGCTGGACACCATGATGTCATGGAGACCCACTGAGCTTTGTCGTCGATCAACAAACCGCCTCCCGGCATGATCGACACATTCCGTGACGGGTCGCAAAGACCTCGGAGAAAGGGCACCTCATGGGTGCAATCGGGACATGGCTCACGCCCTGGGCGCCACTACTGGCTCTTGCCCTCCTCCCGATCACCTGGCTCATCGGGCTGGCTCTCGTCCTTCGCGGAAGCGACCCCAAGGATCGTGTTCCCCTGATCCGCGAATACGCGAAATGCCGTCCTTGGACGATATCAGGCCGCTTTCCGAAGTCGCGACGCAAAACGGATGGCAAATGAGCCCCGCACCTTCCGACGCCGGCAGCGAAATCGACGAAGCAGTTCGTGAACTGAGCGAGCTTCGGCGGGGTCGCGGAATCTTCGCCACGGACATCGAGCAACGCACCGGCCGCATCCTCCGGGAAACCTGTGCGATCCAGACGACCGACACGGAACGCCAGATCAGGGAGAAACTGATCCAGGCGATCACGAGTCTGGCGACGATGCTGCCCGACGACCTGCAGCTGGCGGCACTGACTGCCCTCGGCATGGAGGAGAACTGTTCGGGCGAGTTCCTCGACCAGCGCCTGAAGTGGCTGGCGGAAGCGCTCGGCCGGGATCCGCGGACCGCTCGCAGGCGCGTCGACCTCGCCTTCCGCCGGATGGCCGAAGAACTGATCGAGAAGAAACAGTCCCCCGCGGACGACTATTCCGCCGAGCAGTGGCACACCGAATCAGTACACGGCGTATTCCGGCTCGACCTCGAATTTCCCGTGCTGACCGAAATCCGCCAGATAGTGTCGTCGGTGAACGGACTGGACGAAATCCAGCTTCCCGCGACAGCGCCGCGGCGGACGCCGAGCCAGAAGGACCACGTCCGGGCCGAGTTCATGTACGGCGGAAGAATCCTCGAACACCGGCAGGCCTCGCCGAGCCACATGATCTTGACCGTCCAGCTCGCCAAAACCCTCCACATCGGCGAGCGCTACGAGTACTGCATCCAGTACACGGTGCTGTCTCCCGAACTGATGCACTCGTACTACTTCCTGACCCCGCTGCGAAAAACGAGCCGCTTCAGCGCCCGCGTGAAGTTCGCCCCGGACCGCCTGCCGCGGCACGTGTGGGCGGTCCACGGCATACCTCCGCGAGCGGCAGAAGAGATCAATTCCGAAGACGTCCCCATGACGATCGATCGGATCGGCGAGGTGACCGCCGAGTTCGAACTGCTCAGGCAAGGCCTGACTTACGGACTGCGCTGGTCGGATTCCTGACCTGCGCGAGCCGCAGCAGGCTGATCCCGAACAGCAGCCCCCCAGCGGGACGTGCACGGTCTTCACGTGCGCGATCCCCAGCGCCACCTGCGCCGGCGCGAGCCCCAGGAACACGGCCGCGTGGAGGATCGGGCGGGCCGAGCCGCCACCCGGTCGCCACGCCAGGATCGCGGCGACGACGTGCGCCACCGCCACGACGAACACCGTGTACGCCGAGGCGCTGTGCAGCGCGTGCCCGTTCGGGGTGGTCAGCAGCAGGCCGGCGGTGACCGGTGAAAGGAAGACGGCCAGCGTCTGCAGCGCGATCGTGACGCGCAAGAAGGTTGCCATGCGGACCCGACGACGCCGCCATCCGAAACGTGAGGTCGCCGGGCCGTCACGGCTGTTCCTTACGCTTGATTTCGAGCGGCGGGTGCAGGGCCTTCGCGATCTCGGGGATGTCCTCCGGCCGCGCCTTGGACACCAAGGTCTTCGCGGTCAGCCACTTGCAGACCGGCCTGACGATGGATCCGACCGCGATTATCACGACCGCAAGCTCGGGAAGTCCGGCTGACATGCTCCACTCCTTGCCTACCCGATCGGGCATGCAAAGTGCACGAGCCAGCCCGACCAGCGTTTCCACTGGGTAGGCTGCGCCCCAAGACTCGCAGCGCTAGCGATCTTTTCGAGCCACCGAACACTGCTGCGCCCCTCCAAACGCGGACGGTGGGCTCAAATCGCGCTGCCGATTCTAGCAAGCCAGGCCCGTGACATCTGTCAGGCCGAAGTCGTGGCGGACGACATCCTTCCGACGGCCGCCTCCGCGACAAGCTCTTCTCATGACGACGAAGACGAACCAGCCCGGCAGCAACCTCCTCAAGACCCTCGCGATCGAGATCGCCGTCCCGACCGGCGTCTACTACGGACTTCACTCGCTCGGCGCGAGCGACTTCACCGCGCTCGCCCTCGCCGGGGTGTTCCCGCTGGCCCGGACCCTCTACCAGTTCGCGAAGGACCGGACCGTCAACGGCCTCGCGCTGGTCGTCCTCGTGACCAATGTCGTCGGCATGCTGTTGACCTTCGTCTCCGGCGACGCCCGGATGATGATCGCCAAGGACTCGCTCGGCAGCGGTATCACCGGCCTGGTCATCCTCGTCTCCGCGTTCACCGCGGCCCCGATCATGACCAAGACGATGCGCCCCTTCCTCACCCGCGGCAACGCGGAACGGGAAGCCGCATGGGAACGCCTGAGCGGCACCGCGCAGTTCGACGCCGTCCTGCGGCGCTGCAGCGTGATCTGGGGCATCGGCTTCGCGCTGGAAAGCTCGGTTCGCATCGTCGGCGCGTTCACGCTGCCCATCGCGACCATGGTCTGGCTGAGCACCACCATCTTCGCGGCCGCCTTCGCGGTCATCATGGTCGTCGCCGGCAAGGTCGCCGAAAAGGCGGGCAAGATGATCGCCGCCGACGCGCAGACCAGTGCACTCGTGGCCGCTTGACCTGCGACAACACGGGGTGTACAGGTGTGGACATGTTCAGCAAGCGGCAGCAGCTGGTCGGGGACCTCACGGAGCTGATCCGCTCCGGCCGGCTCGCCCACGGCGATCGGCTCCCCGGCGAGAACCAGCTCGCCCTGCAATACCAGGTCAGCCGCGGCACCGTGCGCAGCGCGTTGTCCGAGCTGCAGCAGCTCGAACTCATCTCCACCCAGGCCGGCGTCGGATCGTTCGTCACCTTCGACGGGGTCCAGCTCGACCAGCGGATCGGCTGGGCCCGGGCCCTCGCCGACGCCGGTGCGCCGGTCACCACCGAGCTCCTCGGCATCGAGACCGTCGAAGACGCCGCCCTCGACGAGGAGTTCGGCGAGAAGACCTACGTCGCCGTCCGGCGGGTGCGGCGGGAGCACGACCGCGGGATCTCGCTGGAAACCGCCACCGTGCCCGCCGTCGGACCGCTCGCCGCCCTCCCCGAGACGGGCCTGCGGGACGGCTCCCTCACCAAGACCCTCGAAGCCGCCGGGCGGGTCTCCGTCGGCGGCGACCAGTGGATCAGCACCGAACGCCTCGACGCCTGCGCGGCCGATCTGCTGGACCGCGCCATCGGCGAACTCTTCCTCCGGGCCGAACGCACCTCCGTCGACGTCGAAGGCCGGCTCGTCGAGCGCGTCGTCAGCCTGCTGGACCCGGACCGCTTCCAGTTCCACCTCACCTTCGGACACCGGTGAGCGCGCGGGACCGGGCGCTCGGCGCGTTCACCGGGCTGGCCGTCGGCGACGCGCTCGGCATGCCGACGCAGTCGATGTCCCGCGCCGCCATCGCCGCGACCTACGGCCCGGTGACCGGCCTGCTCACCGCCGTCGCCGAGCAGCCGGTCGCGCCGTCGATGCCCGCCGGGTCGGTCACCGACGACACCGAGCAGGCCATCCTGCTGGCCCGCCTGCTCATCGACGGCCGCGGCACCGTCGAGCCGCACGTTTTCGCCGACGCGCTGCTCATCTGGGAGGCGGACATGGTCCGCCGCGGTTCCGCGGACCTGCTCGGCCCGTCCACCAAGCGCGCGCTTTCCCGGCTGCAGGACGGCGTCCCGGCGGACGAAGCCGGCCGCACCGGGACGACCAACGGCGCTGCCATGCGGGTCACGCCGGTCGGCATCGCCACCCCCGCCGAGGACCTGCACGCCCTGGTCGACGCCGTCGTCGCGACCGCGCGGGTCACGCACAACACCAGCCTCGGCATCGCGTCGGCCGCCGCGGTCGCCGCCGCCGTTTCGGCCGGAGTGGACGGCGCGAGCCTGGCCGAAGCGCTCGACGCGGGCGAGCGCGCGGCCGTCGTCGGCGGGGAACGCGGGCACTGGGCGCCCGGCGGCGAGATCGCCGCCCGGATCCGGTGGGCCCGCCGCTGGGTGCGCGGCATGGCCCCGGACGCCGTCGCCGACGCGGTCGCGCGGGTGATCGGCACGTCGGTCGCGTCGCAGGAGTCCGTCGTGGCCGCCTTCGCGCTGGCCGAAGCCATGGGCGACGACCCGCCCGCGGCGCTGCGCCTGGCCGCCGGGCTGGGCGGCGACACCGACACCGTCGCCGCGATCTGCGGGGCGATGCTCGGGGCCGCGCACGGCATCGACGCCTTCCGCCCCGACGTCGTCGAAACCGTGCTCGCCGTCAACCGGCTCGAATTCGGGCCGCTGGTCGACGAACTCCTGAAGCTTCGGCGGCGCGCACGATGACCGGGCGGCTGGTGCACACCGGGCAGGTCGTCGTCGACCTCGTCATGGCGGTGCCGGCCCTGCCACCTCCGGGCGGTGACGTCCTGGCGTCGTCGACGAACCTGGTGCCCGGCGGCGGTTTCAACGTCATGGCCGCTGCTGCGCGCTCCGGCGCCCGCGTGCTCTACGCGGGCAGCCACGGCACCGGCGGTTTCGGCGACCTCGCCCGCGCGGCCCTCGCGGCCGAGGGCGTGGAACTGGCGCACGAACCGATGTCCGAAGTGGACACCGGCGTCGTCGTGGTGCTGGTCGACGGGACCGGTGAGCGCACCTTCGCGACCGGCACCGGCGCCGAAGGACGGCTGCGCGCCGAACTGCTCGACCGGGTCCTCCCAAAGAATGACGACGTGGTCTACGTGAGCGGATACAGTTTGGTGCACGAGATCAACCGCGCGGCGCTCCTCGGCTGGTTACCCCGGCTACCCGGCTCGAGGATCCTGTTCGACCCCGGCCCACTCATCGCTGACATCGACCCTGGAGACCTTCATGACATTCTGTCCACAATAGACATAATGAGCTGCAACGCCCGTGAAGCCGAGGTGCTCGGCGAGCTGCCCCCGGTCGCTGTCGTCCGTGACGGCGCGAAGGGGTGCCGGGTCCACGAAAACGGCCACATCACCGACGTCCCCGGCTTCCCGGTCGACGCCGTGGACACCAATGGCGCGGGAGACACGCACTGCGGTGTACTGGCCGCGGAGCTGCTGCGCGGCAGTACTCTCCTCGACGCCGCCGTGCGCGCCAACGCGGCGGCCGCCCTTTCGGTGACCCGCCGCGGCCCGGCGACCGCGCCGGTCCGGGAGGAGATCGACGAGCTCGTGGAGGCCACACCATGACCGGTACCCGCAGGCTCGAGGTGGAGACCAACGGCCTCGACGTGATCGACGACGCCGAGCGCCGCGGGACGCCACGCCAGCTGTTCTGGCCCTGGTTCGGCGCGAACGTTTCGGTGCTGGGGCTGAGCTACGGCTCGTTCACCCTGGGCTTCGGCATCTCGTTCGGGCAGGCGCTGGTCGCCGGTGTGGTCGGCATCCTCTTCTCGTTCCTGCTGTGCGGGTTCATCGCCATCGCGGGCAAACGCGGGTCGGCGCCGACGATGCTGCTCTCGCGCGCGGCGTTCGGCGTCCGCGGCAACCGGCTGCCGTCGGCGATCTCGTGGCTGCTCACGGTGGGCTGGGAAACCGTGCTGACCGCGTTGGCGACGCTGGCCACGGCGACGGTGTTCGAACGCCTGGGCTGGGGCGGCGGGACACCGACGAAGGCGATCGCGCTGGTCGTCGTGGCCGCCCTGACCGTCGCCGCCGGTGTGCTCGGCTTCGACGCGATCATGAAGCTGCAGACGTGGATCACCTGGATCACCGGCGTGCTCACGGTCGTCTACGTCGTCCTCGTGGCCGGCGACGTCCACTGGGACGCGGTGCGGGCGCTGCCGTCGGGCTCGGCGCAGCAATGGGTCGGCGCGCTGGTGTTCCTGATGACCGGCTTCGGCCTCGGCTGGGTCAACGCGGCCGCGGACTACTCGCGCTACCTGCCGCGGTCGTCGTCGAGCCGCGGCGTGGTCGGCTGGACGACGTTCGGCGCCTCCGTGGCGCCGCTGGTGCTGCTGGTGTTCGGGCTGCTGCTGGCCGGGTCCTCGCCGGACCTGAACAAGGCGATCGCGGCCGACCCGATCGGCGCGCTGACGACGTTGCTGCCGCTGTGGTTCCTGGTGCCGTTCGCGATCGTCGCGGTGCTCGGCCTGGTCGGCGGCGCGGTGCTGGACATCTATTCGTCAGGG
Organism: Amycolatopsis balhimycina FH 1894; assembly: GCF_000384295.1. Taxonomy (NCBI): domain Bacteria; kingdom Bacillati; phylum Actinomycetota; class Actinomycetes; order Pseudonocardiales; family Pseudonocardiaceae; genus Amycolatopsis; species Amycolatopsis balhimycina. The sequence continues at coordinate 4,857,423 of NZ_KB913037.1, forward strand.
CTGGCGCTGCTCTCGGCCGGGCTGCGCGTGCCGCGGCCGGTGGCGGCGCTCGTCGACGGCGTGATCATGGTGCTGGGCACGGTCTACATCGTGTTCTTCGGCGGCGAGTTCCTCGGCCAGTTCCAGGGTTTCCTGGTGACGCTGGGCGTGCCCGTCGCGGCGTGGTGCGGCGTGATGCTCGCGGACGTCCTGTTGCGGCGCCGCGACTACGCCGAGCAGGAGCTGTTCGACCCGGCCGGCCGCTACGGCGACGTCCGGGCCGGGCCGATCGCGCTGGTGCTGGTGGCGACCGCACTCGGCTGGGGCCTGGTGACGAACGCGTCGGCGGACTGGCTGAAGTGGCAGGGTTACCTCCTCGAGCCGTTCGGCCTCGGCGGCCGGGACGGCTCGTGGGCGTTCGCGAACCTCGGTGTCCTGCTGGCGCTGGTGCTCGGCTTCGCCGTCACGCTGCTGACCCGGCGGCGCGTCCGGGCGCAGGAGACGGCGTGAAGGCGGTCCTGGCGGTCATCGACCTGCAGAACGTGTTCGCCGACCCGGCGAGCCCGTGGTTCACCCCGCGGTTCGCCGAGGTGGTGCCGCCGATCCGGCGCCTGGTGACGGCGTTCGGCGACGACGTCGTGTTCACCCGGTTCGTCGCGCCCCGGCAGCCGGAAGGGGCGTGGAAGCAGTACTACGCGCAGTGGCCGTTCGCCCTTCAGCCGCCGGACGCGCCGCTGTACCAAGTGGTCGGCGCGTTCCAGCCCAAGTCCACTGTGGACGCGACGACGTTCGGCAAGTGGCACGCGCGGATGGCGACCCGGGTGGGCGGCGCGAGCCTGGTCCTGGCGGGCGTGTCCACGGACTGCTGCGTCCTTTCGACGGCGTTGGCCGCGGCGGACGCGGGCGTCGACGTCACAGTGGTGGCCGACGCGTGCGCGAGCGTGGACGACGAGAGCCACGCGAAGGCGCTGGACATCATGCGGCTGTACGGCCCGCTGGTGAAGGTGGCCACAACGGCGGAAGTGCTGGGCTAACCTTGGCTCGGTGAGCCTCGAAGCCTCGGCGATCGCGTTGACCACGGCGGTGGTGAAGGCCGCCGCGAAGATCTGGCTCCGGGACCGCCCGATCGCAGCTGATGCTGCTGCGAAGGTGTTCGACCTGCTGGAGAAGCAGGTCACGGGCCTCAACGACCAGCGCAAGCTGCGGCTGCTGTTCACCAATCTCGAGTCCCGCGTGGCGGACCGGCTCCTGCCCTTCCTCGAGGTCGAGTTCCGGGCCCTGCCGGACAACGAGCGGACCGCCACGGTGAACGCGGCGCGCGAGACGTTCGAGCGTGCCGCGCTGACCGACGACGACCTCTTCGCCACCGACCTCGACGCGGCTTACCTGTACCGCTACCTGCTCCGGACGGCCCCCGGCGCCTCTGCGCTCCTCTCGGCCGACGCGACGGCGCTGTATCGGCGAGTACTCCGCGAGTGCTGCGCGTACCTCGTGCAGGTGACGAGCACCCTGCCCCGGTTCCAGCCGGGCGCGCTCGTCGAGATCCTCCGCCGTGAGACGGAGATCCTGGAGACGGTCCGGAACGTGCTCGCGGCATTGCCGGAACGCCGGCACCCGGAGGACTTCGCGGCCGACTTCAGGCGCCAAGTCGTGACGGCACTGGATCGGATGGCCCTGTTCGGCGCGGGCCTGACCGACGCGACCCGCCTGTACCCGCTGTCAGTGGCGTATCTGAGTCTGAGCATCAGCGCCGACCACGACGACGGACCGGCTGACCGGATAGAGCACGTGCTGCCGCGATCGTCGCGGATTCTGCTTCGCGGAGAGGCCGGATCGGGCAAGACGACACTGCTGCAGTGGCTGGCCGTCCAGTGCGCGAGCCGAGAGCTGCAGGACGTCGACGGCTGGTCGGACGTGGAGCCTTTCCTGGTGCGGTTGCGGCGGTTCAGCCGGTCACCACTGCCGACGCCGGAGCACTTCCTCGACGAGATCGGCCGGCACATCGCCGACGAGATGCCGTCCGGCTGGGTGCAGCAGCGACTGCGCCGCGGCCAGGCCGTCCTGCTCGTCGACGGCCTGGACGAGCTCCCGGACGAGCGTCGCCGTGAGGTACGCGAGTGGCTTCGCGAACTCGTCGGCGCGTTCCCGCGCGCCCGGTTCGTCGTGACCACCCGCCCGTCCGCGGTGGCCCCCGGCTGGCTGCGCGGCGACGGGTTCACCGAGGTTCGGCTGCAGCCGATGACGCCTCGTGACGTCCGGACGTTCGTCAAGCGGTGGCACCGGGCGATGCCTGCCGTCGAAGACCGCGGCGACGCGCTGGTCGACGCCATCGTCGCCCGAAGCGCGTTGCGGCGACTGGCCGAGAACCCGTTGATGTGCGCGCTGCTCTGCGCGCTCCACCACGAAGGCAACGGGCGGCTGCCGGACAACCGCATGGAGCTCTACGAGGTCGCATTGCGAATGCTGCTCGACAGCCGGGACATCGAGCGCCGGATCGAAGCGACCGTCCGGCTTTCCCTGACCGAGAAGCTCGTGCTGCTGCGGAACCTGGCGTACTGGCTGGTCCGCAACGGCCACACGGACGTCCCGGCCGTCGACGCCGAAGCCCGCATCGCGGCGAAGCTGCGTTCGATGGGGCAGATCGACGTCACCCCGCGAACGGTGTTCCGCCACCTGCTGGATCGTGGCGGCGTGCTGCGCGAGCCGGTTCCAGGCCGGGTCGACTTCGTGCACCGGACGTTCCAGGAGTACCTGGCCGCACAGGCGGCGGTCGAAGAGGACGACATCGGAATCCTCACAGCGAACGCACACCTGGACGAGTGGCGTGAAGTGGTCGTGCTGGCCGCGGGGCACGCTCATCCCGCGCAGCGTGAGCGCCTGCTGGACGGAATCCTCAGCTGGGACGCGGAAGAGCCGCAGCGGCTGAAGCTGGACCTGGTGGCGTTGGCTTGCCTGGAGACTTCGCCCGAGCTGAGTGAGCGGTTGCGGAACGAGATCGAGGATCGCGCGAGCACCCTGATCCCGCCGAACAGCTCCGACGTGGCCGACGCGTTGGCGGCGGCGGGCGAGTTCGTACTGGACCTGCTGGTCGGCTGCGAACCTGAGCCGGCGCAGGTTCCGTTCCTCATCCACGCCGCCGCTCTCATCGGCGGCCCGGCGGCGCTCGACCTGATCGCACGGCATCGCAGAAGCAACGACCCTCGAGTCGTCAGTGAACTCCTCGCGGCCGATGCACAGTTCGAACCCGAGGAGTACGCAGAACGAGTGCTGGCCGATTCGCCTCTGTTCGATGGATACCTCAGCTTGTACGACCCGGCGAAGCTGGTGATAGTGCCCCGCCTCCGTCATCTCGAACGGCTGCGCTGCCGGTTCACCGATGGCTACGGGCGACTCGACTTCATGCGCGATCTGCCTCGGCTCGATTCGCTCGTGGTCGAGGACATCGCCGGCTACGACCTGCCCTCGTTGTCGGGCACCGGACTGACCCACTTGACGCTGACCGGTCCCCCGTTGCGGGAGTCGACGGATCTCAGCCCGCTCGCCGAAGTCCGTGGGTTGCGCTCGATCGAAGCTCGGGTCGCCACCCACGGCTGGCCGGCGCTGGCCGAACTGCCCGAGCTGAAGCACCTGCAGCTGAGCTGGATCCACGACGCCGCCGAGCTGGCCGACCTGGTGCCGCTGACCGGCCTGCGGTCACTGTCCCTGAGCCATGTCTTCCGGCTCGACGACCTCACACCGCTCGAGTTCCTGGCCGCGCCGACCTCTCTCGCTTTCCTCTCCTGCAAGGCACTCGAAGACGTATCGCTGCTCACCCGGTGGGCGGCCGGCCTCCGGTGGCTGCGCCTCATCGCATGCCCACCCGCGGATCCGGCGCCGATCGCCGAACTGACCAACCTGCGGCTGCTCGACCTGACCGCGACCGACCTGCCGGACCTGGCGCTGCTGTCCGGGCTCCGGCACCTGGAGGACCTGCGGTTGCGGGATCTGCGCGGCATGCCCGAGTTGACCCCGCTCGCCGATCTCGGCCGGCTCAAGAAGCTGACCGTGACGGGGATGGGCCGGCTCGACCTGCGGCCGCTCGCCGGGCGGTCGCAGCTCCGCATCCACGTCAGCGATCTGGTCGAGCCGGTCGGGGTGCAGCTGCTCGGACCGGACAGCACCGTCGTGACCATCCAGGACCGCTGACACCGGACGTCCAACCGGGCGAAGTAGATTCGCCTCCGTGATCGACCACATCAGCATCCCCACCGAGGCCGGTACCTTCGACGCCATCGCGGCCGGGCCCGAGGACGGGCGGCCCGTGTTGCTGCTGCACGGCTTCCCCGAAGCCGCCACCGAGTGGGAGCACCAGGTCGCCACTCTCGGGGTGCTCGGGTTCCGGGCCGTCGCGCCGGATCAGCGGGGGTACTCGCCGGACGTGCGGCCCGAGCAGGCGGGCGACTACTCGATCGATCACCTCGTCGGGGACGTCGTCACCGTCACGGAAGCACTGGGCTGGCCGAAGTTCGACCTCGTCGGGCACGACTGGGGTGGCGCCGTCGCGTGGTGGACCGCCGACGCGCACCCGGAGCGGCTGCGCAGCCTCACCGTCGTGTCGACGCCGCACCCCGCCGCGCTCGCCGGCGCCATGAAGACCGACGAGGACCAGTACCTGCGCACCCGCTACCTGACCGAGTGGCGGCAGACCCGCGTCACCGAGCGGCGGATGCTGGAGAACGACGCCCGTGCGCTGCGCGACATGTTCGAGCGGCGGGTGTCGCCGTCCAAGGTCGACGACTACGTGCGGCGCCTGGCCGAGCCGGGCGCGCTCACCGCCGCGCTCAACTGGTATCGCGCGGGCCGGCCGGGCGGGAAGATCGGCAAGATCTCCGTGCCGACGCTGTACATCTGGAGCACCGAAGACGTCTCGTTCGGTTCCACCGCCGCGCTCGACACCGCCAACTGGGTCACCGGGCCCTACCGCTTCGAAATGCTCGAAGACGTCACGCACTGGGTTCCCGAGGAGGCTCCGGAGGCCGTCACGACGCTGCTCGTCGAGCACCTCAACGCGCGGTAACGGCGCGTCACACCGCCGGGCGGACGGGCGGTAACCCACCCGCCTTGCGGTACGGCTCGCCGCGGCCCGTCGTGTTCACTGGGCGGGTGGACACCGCGACCGAACCCGAGACCGAACAGATCGTCTTCGTCACCGAGGACGGCGTGCCCACCGGTGAGACCGGCCCGAAACTGGCCAGCCACCACGAACACACCCGGTTGCACCTGGCCTTCTCGTGTTACGTGCTGCGCCGCAGCGACAACGCCCTGCTGATCACCCAGCGCGCCCTCCACAAGAAGGTCTGGCCGGGAGTCTGGACCAACAGCGTCTGCGGCCACCCCGCACCCGGCGAATCCCTCGAGGACGCCGTCCTCCGGCGCGCAGCCTACGAGCTCGGGGTGCCTTCGCTGGCCGGGCTGCACTGCGTGCTGCCGGCCTACCGCTACCGGACGCCGCCGTTCCAGGGGATCGTCGAGAACGAGTTCTGCCCGGTGTTCGCGGCGTGGGCCGACGCCGAGCCGGCGCCGAACCCGGCCGAGGTCGGCGACTGGCGCTGGGTCAGCTGGCCCGGCTACACCGAGCTACTGAACGATCCGACGGCTAATGTGAGTTACTGGGCCAAGGACCAGTTCTCCCAGCTCAAGGACATTGAGCCGTTCGCCGGACTCGCAACACCACACTCCGCAGAGTAACCGCCCGGCTCCCGTTTGAGCGAAATTCACCTTCTTCCGCACCGACGTCTCAAGCGCGGCCTCCGCCGCGACGACAACCAATGCGTGGTGGAGGTGGGCATGGTCGCCGAGGGCGACGGCGCGATGCCCCGGCCTGGCGGCCCGCCGCACCAGCCGGACCTGCTTCGCCTCCACGAGGCCATCGCCGGCCTCTTCGCCACCCAGGGCGACTGGCGCCGTGCCTACCAGCACCTGCGGTCCGCGCTGGACATCGCCCGCGACGGCAGCCTGCGCGACGCGCTGACGTCGAGCTACAACCGCCGTTACCTCGACGAGCGGCTGTACGGACCGTTCACCGAACGACAGGCGGCGCGTTCGCCGCTGGGCATCGCGCTCGTCGACGTCGACCGCTTCAAGAGCGTCAACGACACGTACGGTCACCTCGTCGGCGACCGCGTCCTCCGCCGGGTCGCCGACCTCCTCCAGGAGAACCTGCCGCCGGACGGCTTCTGCGCCCGCTACGGCGGCGAGGAGTTCGTGCTGTGGCTGCCGGGGGTCGACGCCGGGCACGCCGTCCGCATCGTCGACGACGCCCGCCTCCGCGTCGCCCGTCATCCCTGGTCAGAACTCCAGCCGGGGCTGCGGGTCACCATCAGCGCCGGCCTGGCGCACCACGCACCGGGATCCGGGACGACGCCCACGTCACCCGAGCGGCAGCTGCGCAGCGCGGACACCTTGCTTTATGCGGCCAAACGTGCGGGCCGGAACAAAGTGGCCTATCACGACGCGCAAACGACACAGTTAATAACCCACTCTGAGTAACACAAACACCGCATTACTCCGGTTTGCCGACAAGGTGCATCACCCGTTTGTCGACGCACACCGGCCGTTCGTCGACTCAAGGTGAAGAAAATTCCGGGAGGGTGTCGTCACGAACGGGGGGTATCCGTACGATAACGAAAACCTCCGGGGAACGATCACCTCCTGCGGGGGAAGACGGCCATGTAGACCCGTGTTCGAAAGGAGACCGAGTGCCGGACGAGCACGACAGCCCGGGAACCGGTCGCCGCCTCGACGGTCCCGCGCGCCCCCGGGCCGGCAGGCGCCGGTCGATGGAGGACCAGGGCGGGATCAGCGTCTCCGACGTCGTCGCCAAGACCACCGGCGTCCGCCCCGTGCCGGCCCGTGAGCAGCAAGACCGCTCCGACCAGCCGGGACACCGTGGCCGCACCGCCGAACCACCCGTCCCGCCGGCTCCGGCCCGGGCCGCGCAGCCGCCGCGTGCGCCGCGGCCGGCGCAGGCTCCCGCAGAAGACCCAGTACCCACGGACGCCACTCGTCAATCGCGCCCGCCGCGGCCGCGTCAGCCGCGCCGCACGACGGCCGCCGCTCCGCTGCCCGAGGCCCCGCTCCAGCGCCGCCCGGCCGCGAACCCGGGAGCGCAGCAGACGTCGGCCGCACCCCAGCCGCCACGGCGGCCCCGCCGCCCGGCCGCCGACGGCGCCGCGCCGCAGGCCGCCGAGGGCGTCCCATCGCGCCGCCCCGCCGGTCCGGCCGCCCGGCGCCCGGCAGCCACCCCCGAGGGAGCAGCCCCTCGGCACCCCGCGGCCGACGCGCCCGCGCCCCTCCGCGCGCCCGTCGTCCCGGAAACAGCGACGCCCGAGGCCGGCCGCACCCAGGCCGCCCCGGTACCCGACGCGCCGGCCCGGCCCCTGACCGGCGGCGTGCCGCCGCGCGCCGAGCTCGACCCGCTGACCATGACCGACGAGATGGAAGCGATCGACGAGGCGACGCAGTACCGCCGCAAGATCGACCACACGCTCGCCCGGTTCTCGGCCGCGCACGACGAGATGGAAGCCGAGGAGGCGAAGCGCCGCGAACGCCGTGACCGCCTCTCGCCGACTTCGCTGATCGAGAGCACGCGTACGGCGCTTCAGCGCGTCGTCGCACCGGTGCCGTCGCCGGACGAAGAGGCCGACGCCGCCGAGAAGGCCGAGCAGACCCGGCTGCAGGAGAAGAAGCGGCGGAAGATCGAGCGCACGGCCCGGTTCGGCCGGATCGCCGCGGCCGTCGTCGCCGGTCTCGTGTTCCTCGGCATCGGCGGCGCGTGGGGCGCCCAGACGTACTTCGACGCCAAGTTCACGCAGGTCTCCGCGCTGGACGAGAACTCGTCCGACATCCAGGACGCCGAGGCGCAGGCGAACGACGAGAACTTCCTGATGGTCGGCTCCGACACCCGTGACGGCGCCTCCGACGAGGAAGGTGTCGGCACCGCCGACAGCACCCCGGGGGCGCGCTCGGACACCGTGATGGTGGCGCACATCCCGGCCGACCGGAAGCGCGTCGTCGTCACGTCGTTCCCCCGCGACCTGGAGATCGACCGGCCCGACTGCCAGCGATGGGACCCGGCGCAGAACAAGACCACCGACCAGGTCTCTCCGAGGCAGAAGATCGCCAAGCTCAACACCGCGTACGCCGTGGGCGGGCCGCCCTGTGTGACCAAGGTCATCCAGCAGATCACCGGCCTGCGGATCAACCACTTCGTCGGCATCGACTTCAACGGCTTCAAGGAGATGGTCGACGCCGTGCACGGGGTCACCATCCACACCGACAAACCGATCGACGACGAGGTCCTCGGCAAGGTCGTGATGCAGACCGGTGACGTGACGATCTCCGGCGACCAGGCGCTGAACTACGTGCGCGCGCGGCACGTCCGGTCCGACGTGGCGAAGTCGGACTACGACCGGATCAAGCGGCAGCAGGCGTTCATCGGCGCGCTGCTGAAGAAGGTCATGTCGTCGGACGTCGTGCTCGACCCCGGCAAGCTCAGCGACTTCATCACGGCGTTCGCGAAGGCCACCTTCGGCGACAACCTCGGCGTCAAGCAGATGATGACGCTGGCGCAGTCGATGAAGGGCCTGGACCCGTCGAAGATCACGTTCCTCACGGTCCCGACGGTCGGCATAGCCAACAGCCGCGGCAACGAGGTCCTCGTCGTCAGCAAGACGAAGGCCCTCTTCGAAGCGCTGCGCAACAACACCGCGATGCCCGACCCGAACGCGCCGATCCCGCGCAGCGAGCAGGCGCCGCCGACCAGCACGTCGAAGCCGAAGAGCAGCGGCAGTTCCAAGTCGACCACCACCCGCAAGAGCACCAGCAACGGCTGAGCCGCGAGGATCGTTAGACCGGGTTCACATGCGGTTCACCCGGCGATGCGGTATTCGGTCACAGTTGGCCGTAGGGTTGGGCCATGCGTGAGGCTTACCATGTCGAACTCGAACAGCTCGCCGACCACCTGGCCGCGATGTCCGTCCAGGTCGCCGACGCCATGGAGCGCGCCACACGGGCACTGCTGGAGGTCGACCTCAGTCTCGCCGAACAAGTGATCAGCGACGACGCCAAGGTCGACGACGCCCGTGCCCAGTGCGAGGAGCAGGCGTACGCCCTGCTGGCCCTGCAGGCGCCCGTGGCGACCGATCTGCGTACCGTGCTGGCGGCGATCCACGCCGCGGAAAGCCTGGAGCGGATGGGCGACCTGGCACTGCACGTGGCGAAGGCCGCGCGGCGCCGACACCCGGAGCCGGTGCTGCCGGACTCGGTGCGGCCGTACTTCGCCGAGATGAGCGAGGTCGCGGTCAAGCTGGCCCGCCAGGTCGAGCAGGTCATCCACTCGAAGGACGTCGAAGCGGCGAAGTCGATCGAGTCCGAGGACGACCAGGTGGACGACATCCACCGCCACCTGTTCACGGTCATCATGGACCGCGAATGGCCGCACGGCGTGGCCGCGGCGGTCGACGTCACCCTCCTCGGCCGCTTCTACGAGCGCTACTCCGACCACGCGGTGTCGGTCGCGAAGCGGATGATCTTCGTGGTCACCGGCAAGATGCCGGGCTACGGCACCGACGAAGACATCTGAGCCCTGACAAGGAGAAAGCCCCCGGCCGATGCCGGGGGCTTTCTTCGTTGATCCACTTTGGACAAAAGAAAAGGCCTTTCTCGCCGGCCCCCGAGCGCCGGCGAGAAAGGCCTTGTTCCGCAACGAAGTCTCAGCCGAAGCGGCCGGAAATGTAGTCTTCCGTGGCCTTTTCGTCCGGGTTGGAGAAGATCTTCTCCGTGTCGTTCAGTTCCACCAGCCGGCCCGGCTGGCCGACGCCGGCGAGGTTGAAGAACGCCGTCTGGTCGGAAACCCGCGCCGCCTGCTGCATGTTGTGCGTGACGATGACAATCGTGTAGTCCTTCTTCAGCTCGCCGATCAGGTCCTCGATCGCGAGCGTCGAAATCGGGTCCAGGGCCGAGCACGGCTCGTCCATCAGCAGCACGTCCGGCTGGACCGCGATCGCGCGGGCGATGCACAGCCGCTGCTGCTGACCGCCCGAAAGACCGCCACCCGGCTTGTTGAGGCGGTCCTTGACCTCGTTCCACAGGTTCGCGCCGCGCAGGGCGCGCTCGGCGATGTCGTCGAGGGTCTTCTTGCCCTTGGTGCCACCCAGCTTCAGGCCCGCGACGACGTTGTCCTTGATGGACATCGTCGGGAACGGGTTGGGGCGCTGGAACACCATGCCGATCGTGCGCCGCACCTGCACCGGGTCGACCGACGACGCGTAGATGTTCTCGCCGTCCAGCAGGACGTCGCCCTCGACGCGGGCGCCGGGGATGACCTCGTGCATGCGGTTGAGCGTGCGCAGCACCGTCGACTTGCCGCAACCGGACGGGCCGATGAACGCGGTGACGTTGCGCGGCGGCACGGAAAGGGTGACACCGTCCACGGCGTGGAACTTGCCGTAGTAGATGTCGACGTCCTTGACATCGAGTCGTTTGGCCATCAGGAACAGCTCACTTCTTCTTCGGGGCGACGAGGCGCGCGAACACGGTGGCGAGGAGGTTGATCAGCGCGATGATGAGCACCAGGGTCAGGGCCGCACCCCAGATCCGGTCGAAGCCGACCGAGCCCGGATCCATCGAGTTGGTGACGCGCTCGTTGTTCATCAGCAACGGCAGCGCCGCCTGCTCGCCGCTGAAGATGTCCCAGTTCGTGTAGGCGGAGTAGCCGACCAGGACCAGCAGCGGCGCGGTCTCGCCCATCACCCTGGCCAGCGCCATCATGACGCCGCCGACGATGCCGGACATCGCCGTCGGCAGGACGATCTTCATGATCGTCTTCCACTTCGGCACGCCCAGCGCGTAGGACGCCTCGCGCAGGTCGTCCGGGACGATCCGCAGCATCTCCTCCGACGAGCGGACGACCACCGGGATCATCAGCAGCACCAGGGCCAGCGACACGGCGAACCCGCTGCGCGGCAGGCCGAACGTCGTGATCCAGAGCGCGTAGATGAACAGCGCGGCGACGATCGAAGGGACACCCGAGAGGATGTCGACCATGAACGTCGTGGCCTTCGCGAGCTTGCCGCGGCCGTACTCGACGAGGTAGATCGCGACGAGCATGCCGATCGGCACCGCGATGACCGCGCAGACCAGGCCCTGCAGCAGGCTGCCGATGATGGCGTGCAGCACGCCGCCGCCGACCTCGTCGGACAGGAAGTTGCCCAGGTCCTGCGACCACCAGTTGGAGTACGGGATGCGCTTGATGCCGTTCGCGATGACCGTGTACAGCACCCAGACCAGCGGGACGACGGCGATCAGGAACGACAGCCAGACCAGGACGGTCGCGATGCCGTTCTTGACCTTGCGGGCCAGGCTGACCTGCTGGAACGCGGGGGTCGTGGCAGGGGCTTCGAGCGTGGAGGTGGACATGCTCAGTCTCCCTTCTTGCCGATGACGGACCGGGCCGCGAAGTTCACCAGGAAGGTGAGCACGAACAGCACCAGGCCGGCCGCGATGTACGCGCCCGCCGAGATCTGGTTGTTGAACTCGCTGTAGTTGGCGGCGATCTTCGAAGCGAACGTGGCACCGCCGTCGAAGAGGCTCCAGTCGAAGTTGCGCCCCTGCGGGATCAGCAGGATGACGGCGAGCGCGATCGTCTCACCCAGTGCCCGGCCGAGGCCGAGCATGGACGCGCCGACGTACCCGGCCTTGCCGAACGGCAGCACCGTGGTGCGGATGACCTCCCAGCGGGTGGCGCCGAGCGCGAGCGCGCCCTCCATGTGCGGGGTCGGCGTGCGCTCGAAGACCTCGCGCGAGAGCGAGGTGATGATCGGCAGGATCATCACGGCCAGCACGATGCCGGCGGTGAAGATCGTGCCGCGCACGCTTGGCGCGACGTTGCCGGGCGCCAGCAGCGGGAACCACGAGAACGTTTCGTTGATCCACTGCGAGAACGGCTCGATCGCCGGGGCGAACACCAGGATGCCCCAGAGGCCGAAGATGATCGACGGCACCGCGGCGAGCAGGTCGACGACGTAGGCGAACGTCCGAGCGAGCCGCTTCGGCGCGTACTGGGTGAGGAACAGCGCGATGCCCAGCGAGACCGGCATCGCGATGATCAGCGCGACGAGCGACGTCGCCACGGTCACCTCGAGCAGGTCGAGGATGCCGAACGACATGTTCGCCGGGTCGTTGGTCGACCAGCCGTGGTTGAAGAGGAAGTTGGCCTTGTCGGCCTGCAGCGCCGGGATCGCCTGGATGAGCAGGAAGAGCCCGATCAGGCCGATCAGGCCGACGACGAAGATCCCGGCCCCGGTGGTCAGGTTCTCGAAGATGCGGTCACCGGGCCGCACCTTCTTCGGTTTCTCGCTCGCGGGCGGCTCGGGCGCCGCCGTCGAGGTTCGTTGCTCCGAAATCGGATCCTCCGGGGGCGTTGTGGCGGACGACGAACGCCCACCGGGGTCGCCGGTGGGCGTTCGCGTCGAGCTTGACTCGCTCATCGACTACTTCTGTCCAGCCTGTATCAACTCGGGGAAAAGTCGCAAGACCAGGTCAGGAGATCGCCTTGACCGCGGCCAGGACCTTGGTCTGCAGCGACTGCGGGATCGGCACGTAGCCCTTGGCGGACAGCGGCTGCTGACCGTCGGTGGCGGCCACCGTCAGGAACGCCTTGACAGCCTTCGCGACGTCCGGGTTCGAGTACTTCGAGCAGACGATCTCGTAGGTCGTCAGCAGCAGCGGGTAGGCACCCGCGGTGTTGCTGGCGTAGATGCCGTTGAGGTCGAGCGCGAGGTCGTTCGTGCCGTCCTTGAGGAACTTCGCCGCGTCCAGGGACTTCGCCACGTTGGCCGCGTTCAGCTCGACGCCGCCGGAACCGCTGTCGATCAGAGCCGGGGTCAGGCCGTCCTTGGCGAACGCGCCCTCGACGTAGGTGATGCCGCCGTCGGAGGCCTTCACCGCGGTCGCGACACCGTTGGAGCCCTGCGCACCGTTGCCGACGCCACCGTTGAACTTCTTGCCGGCGCCCTTGGTCCAGTCCGCCTTCGCGGCCGCGCCCAGGTACTTCTGGAAGTTGTCGGTGGTGCCCGACTCGTCCGCGCGGGAGACGACCTGGATGGGCTTGTCCGGCAGGTTCAGGCTCTCGTTGCCCTTGACCGCCTTGATGGCCGGGTCGTTCCACTTGGTGATGCCACCGCTGAAGATCTTGGCGGCGACCGACGGGGTCAGCGTCAGCTTGTCCACACCGGAGAGCTTGTAGGCGATCGCGATCGGGCCGACCACCATCGGGATGTTCCACGCGTCGCTGCCGCAGCGGGTCTTGGCGGCCGCGGCGTCGGCGTCCTTGATCGGCGAGTCCGAGCCGCCGAAGTCGATCTGGTTGGCGTTGAACTGCTTGACGCCGGCACCCGAGCCACTGGGGTTGTAGTTGACCTGCTGGCCCGAGCACTTCTTGCTGTACTGCTGCGTGAAGATGTCGATGGCGTTCTTCTGAGCCGACGAACCTTCCGCGGAGAGCGGGCTCTTGCCACCGCACTCCACGTCGGCGGTGCCGGTCGCAGCGGGGGCCGAAGCCGAGTTGGAGCTGCTGCTGTTGGTCGCCGCGGGGTCGGAACCACAGGCGGCGAGCACGAGGGCGGCGCTCGCGACGATGCCCACCGCGCTCAGGGGCCGCATGATCTTCACTGCTGTTTCCTCCATCAGGAGCTTGACCGGGTCGTCGCGGCGTGCTGCCGCGCCGGATCCGGACATTAGGCAGCGCCGATGGACGGGTTCCCCTGTCCAGATGAACGCAAAGTGAACAAGCCTTTCGATGTGAGGAGCGCGACTAGCCTGAGAGAGGCCCGTGTCCGGCCCGTGACCTGCGCGTTCGCGCACTGTGACGGACTGTTCGCCCGGCGTCCATCGTGTTCACCGACCGTACTGGACGTCGGTTTCGTAACGCGCAAACCCGAGTTTGGTGTAGACCGCCAAGGCCGCCGCGTTGTCACCCTCCACGTACAGGATGATCTGCCGCAACCCCCGGCCGGCGAGGTACCGCAGCCCGGCCAGCGTCAGCGCCCGGCCGAGGCCGCCGCCCTGCGCGGCGGGGTCGACACCGACGACGTACACCTCGCCGACGCGCTCGCCGTCGAACCGGCCCGGCGTCGGCTCGTGCACCTTCGTCCAGTGGAAGCCGATCACTGTGTCATTCCCGCTGCCGGCTGCTGTGTCTTCTTCCACGGCGAGGAAGAAGCCTTCGGCGTCGAACCAGGGCCGAGCTTCGTCGGCGCGGACGTCGTCGGCGGTCAGCGCGCCCTGCTCGGGGTGCCAGTCGAAGGCTCGCGCGTTGACCTGGACGACGGCGTCCTCGTCCTGTTCCGGCACGAACGTCCGCAGCGAGACGCCGTCGCGCAGGATCGGCTCCGGCCAGTCCGCGCCGTCGACCTCGACGCGCAGGATCAGCAGCTCGCGTTTGCGCTCGAGGCCGGTCTTGCGCGCCAGCCGCTGCGCCGCCGGGTGGTCGCCGTGCGCCCAGACGCGGAACCCGACCGCGGCACGCTCGTCGAGCGCGTGAAGCAGCTTCGCGCCGTAGCCGCGGTTGCGGTGGGCGGGGTGGACGAACAGCTCGGCCACCTGGTGCCCGAAGGAGTCACCGGTGGTGTCGATGTGCGCATAGCCGACGACGTCGCCCTCGACGCAGGCGACGAGGTGCTCACCGCCGTCGAACTCGCCGGGCAGCGGCCCCTCGGGCCCGACCTCGGGCCGCCCGTCGGCCTCACGGACAGCCAGCAGCAGCCCGCGGACGTCATCAAGCTGCTTCTTGTCCAGTTCCTGGCGCCACTCGCCGTCTCCGCTCACCCTGCGACCGTACCCGCGCCGGACGCAACGCGAAGGCTGCGTGAGACGTCTTTCGTGCGCGAAAGGGGGATCAGTGCGCGCGTTCGGGAGTACTTGGCCGGCCAACAGCAGGCCGGCCCCCACACGGCGCGTAACCGCCGCTACGACGTCATTTGGCCGTGACTGTGGTCGGATTCGCACTGGTCGGCACAGCGTCGGCCGGGGCATCGGCGGTCGCCTGCGCGGGCACGCCCGGACGCGGGCCGCCGCTCTTGGCCGGCCGCTCGAACTTGTAGCCGACGTTGCGCACGGTCCCGATCATCTGCTCGTGCTCGGGGCCGAGCTTGGCGCGCAGCCGCCGGACGTGGACGTCGACCGTGCGGGTGCCGCCGAAGAAGTCGTAGCCCCAGACCTCCTGCAGCAGCTGGGCGCGGGTGAACACCCGGCCGGCGTGCTGCGCGAGGTACTTGAGCAGCTCGAACTCCTTGTAGGTCAGTTCGAGGGTGCGCTTGCGGAGGCGCGCGGTGTAGGTCGCCTCGTCGATCACCAGCTCGCCGACCCGCAGCTCGGCGTCGACCTGCGCGGAACCGCCGTCGCGGGTGGTGACCAGCCGCAGCCGGGCGTCGACCTCGGCCGGGCCGGCGGTGGGCAGCAGGATGTCGTCGGTGCGCCACTCGGCGCTGACCGCGACCAGGCCGCCTTCGCCGACGACCGCGATGATCGGGGTGGCTGCCTCGTCTTCGCCGGTGCCCTTGAGCAGGCGGCAGAGGCTCTTCGCCGAGGCCAGGTCGGTGCGGGCGTCGAGGAGGATCACATCGCGGTGGCCCGCGTCGAGCAGGGCCGTCACCTCGGGAGCACGGACGCGTACGGTGTGCGGCAGCAGGTCCAGCGCGGGCAGCACCGAGGTGGCGTCGGCCTCCGCAGTCAGTACCAGAAGGTCCAGGCTCATCAGCCGCACCGCCTTCTCGAGTCGTCGCCGCAAAGCGGCGTTGGTCGGTGCTAAGTGAGAATAGCGGCTGAACGGCCGGGCACCTAACCCTTGCTGGATCGATCACACCTGGAGGAATCCGGGTGTCCCCGACGAACAGGAGTACGGACGCGATGGTGAGCAGGCCCGTGACCCGGGACGACCGACCCGCACCGAGGCCCGACGCACGACGCCGCGGCCGCCGTGCCCGCCGCTGGGTGATCGCACTGGTCGTTCTGGTGTTGCTGCTGGTCGGTGCCGATTTCGGAGCCGCCGCGTACGCCGAGCACATGATTTCGCAGAAGGCACGCACGCAGCTGCAGCTGAACGACGACCCGTCGGTCACGATCCACGGCTTCCCGTTCCTCACGCAGGCACTCGGCGGTGACTACAGTCACATCAGCGTGTCCGCCGCCGGCATCCCGGTCGCGGACAAGCTGCAGGACGTCGCGGTGAACGCCGAACTCGAGAACGTCAAGGCGCCGCTGTCCGACCTCGCGAACGGCAACACGAAGGCGATCACCATCGGCGAGCTGACCGGCTCGGTCACCATCAAGGCCGCCGATCTGGCCCGCGTCTCGCCGCTGGACAAGATCAAGGATCTCCGGATCGAGCCGTCGAGCACCGCGTACGTCAAGAACGGCGACGCCGGGCAGAGCGAGCCGACGCCGACCACCACGAAGACCACCGAGGGTCAAGCCGACCAGGACGAGTCGAGTACCGGTGTCCGCATTTCGGGACACCTGTCGTTCGCGGGCCGCGATCTGGAAATCTTCTGCTTCGCGATGATCGAGGCCGACGCGAAGGGCGGGACGATCAACTTCATCCCCAAGCGGCTGCAGTTCGGGAACAACCAGGAGACGACGGTCGTCCCCCAGGCGGTGCAGAACGCGCTGATGCCGAACTTCCGGGCATCGATCACCACGAAGGACCTCCCGCTGTCGGTCACCCCGACCGGCGTGCAGGTGCGGAGCGGATCGGTGACGATCAAGGGCAAGGCGGCGAACGTGTCCTTCGCGGACCTGAGCAAGTAAGGAGCGGCCGGTGACGGGGCTGTGGGTGCTCGTGGCGACGCTGGTGGCCGCCGTGGCCGCCGGCGCGCTGCTTCGGGCGCGCAACGGCCGGGTCCGGGACGCCAAACCCGCCCGCGAGCTGCCCGCGCCCGTCACCGACGTGCTCGACCCGGCGTCCGCCGTGACGCTGGTCCAGATCTCCACCACCTTCTGCGCGCCCTGCCGGCACGCGAAGGCCGTGCTCGCGCCGCTGGCCGAGCGGACCGACGGCCTGCACCACGTCGAGCTCGACGTGACGAACCAGCCGGAGGTCGCGCAGTCGCTGGCCGTGCTGCGGACGCCGACCACGATCGCGCTGACCCCGGACGGCCGGGAGCTCCTGCGCGTCGGCGGCGTCCCCAAGGGGCCCGAACTGCTGGCCGCCCTGCGGCCGCATCTCACCACCCGGACGTCCTGACCAGGGTGTTGTCCCAGAAAACGGGAACCGTCCCAAGGGATGAACGTGGTTCCCACTCTGAGGGAGCTCTGGGTACCCTCGCACCCGTGACCCGGCTGACCACCTTCTTCTTGACGCAGCGACGCGCAGTCGACCTCTGCCGCGTCCGCAGCAGCCTGTGTCGTGTTCAGTCCGACCGGCGCTGAAGCACGTCCGGTCCCAGCCAGCCCCTAAGCCGCTGAAGCGTGCCGTTCGCACGCACCCCCTCTGCTCCAGCTGGAGGAACGAATGCCCGCAGGACCGGCCGTCGACCCGCGAGGCCCGCGGTTCGCCGCCATCCTGACCACGATCGTCCTGGCGGTCGTGCTGGTCACCGGGTGGTGGCCGCTGCTGGCGATCCAGACCGTCGTGTTCGCCATCGGCGCGTTCATCGGGCTGAAGCCGGCGCCGTACTCGATCGTCTACCGCAAGCTCGTGGCCCCGCGCCTCGGTCCGACGGACGAGCGGGAGGACGCGGCGCCGCTGCGGTTCGCCCAGGCCGTCGGGTTCGTGTTCGCCCTGGCCGGCACGGTCGGCTTCGCGCTCGACGTCACCCCGCTCGGCATCGTCGCGACGGCCTTCGCGCTGTTCGCGGCCTTCCTCAACGCGGCCTTCGACTTCTGCCTCGGCTGCGAAATGTACTTGCTCATCAAACGCTTCACCCCCGCCCGCGCGTCCTAGAAGTTCAACCCCAGAAAGAGAGTCCAAGTCCATGAGCCGTGAAGACGTCCTGGTCACAACCCAGTGGGCCGAGGAGAACCTGGACACCCCCGGCGTCGTGTTCGCCGAGGTCGACGAGGACACCACCGCCTACGACGCCGGCCACATCCGGGGCGCGGTGAAGTTCGACTGGCGGAAGGACCTGCAGGACGGGGTGCGCCGCGACTTCGTCTCCAAGGAGGGCTTCGAGGCGCTCCTGTCGGAGAAGGGCATCGCCAACGACGACCTCGTGGTCCTCTACGGCGGCAACAACAACTGGTTCGCCGCGTACGCGTACTGGTACTTCAAGCTGTACGGCCACGACAAGGTCAAGCTGCTCGACGGCGGCCGCAAGAAGTGGGAGCTCGACGGCCGTGAGCTGAACTCCGACGAGGTCAAGCGCGCCGGCACCGACTACCAGGCCCAGGACCAGGACCTGTCGCTGCGCGCCTTCCGCGACGAGGTCGTCCAGTCGATCGGGTCGAAGAACTTCGTCGACGTGCGTTCGCCCGACGAGTTCTCCGGCAAGCTGCTCGCCCCGGCGCACCTGCCGCAGGAGCAGTCCCAGGTTCCCGGCCACATCCCCGGCGCGCTGAACGTGCCGTGGGCGAAGGTCGCCAACGAAGACGGCACCTTCAAGACCGAGGAAGAGATCAAGGAGCTGTACCAGGACGAGGGCATCGACGAGGGCAAGGGCACCATCGCCTACTGCCGCATCGGCGAGCGCTCCTCGATCGCGTGGTTCGCGCTCCACGAGCTGCTGGGCTACGAGGACGTGAAGAACTACGACGGTTCATGGACGGAATACGGCTCGCTCGTCGGCGTGCCGGTCGAGTTGGGAGCCAAGTGATGGCGGTTGACGACAGCTGCGGCGCACCGGCCCAGGAGGCCACGCCGGCGGACTACGACACGCGCGGGCAGGTCGTGCTGGCCGGCAAGGTGACGGGCGCGAACGGGCCGGTCGGCGGCGCGTTCGTCCGGCTCCTGGACGGCGGCGGCGACTTCACCGGCGAGGTCGTCTCGTCGGCCGAGGGCGACTTCCGCTTCTACGCGGCGCCGGGCGAGTGGACGGTCCGCGCCCTGCACCGCACCGGCAACGGCGAAGCCTCCGTCACCGCGGAAGGCCCGGGCGTGCACCAGCTGGCCATCTCCGTCGGCTGAGTTTCGTGGTTCGTGAAGGCCACCTTGAGGAACTTGAAGTTCCTGAAGGTGGCCTTCACGGCTTTTCGGGGTCCCGAAGCGGTGACTGTGCTCACCGCGGCCACCCTGGGCAGGACCGGACGCGGCCGGGCGGACTAAACTCCGGCGCGTGGAAGCTCTGTTTACGACCTTGCTGGTCCTCGCGGGCGTCGCGATCACCTGGTTCGCCGTGTATGTCGTCTACCGGCTGTACGCGGACCAGCGCTGACCCATGACCGCCAGCGGCGACGAAGCCATCGCGGCAGCGGAGAAGCGCGCCGAAAGCACGCGGGTGCGCAACCTTCCGCTGTGGGACGACCTGCCCATCCCCAACGACACGGCGAACCTGCGCGAGGGGCCGAACCTCAACGACGCCTGCCTCGCGCTGCTGCCGATCGTCGGTGTCTGGCGCGGTGAGGGCGAGGTCGGCTACCCGACCATCGACGGCCCGCGCAAGTTCGCGCAGCAGCTGACGATCTCCCACGACGGCCGCCCGTTCCTCATCCACGAGTCCCGCTCGTGGCTGCTGGACGAAGACGGCAACGTCATCCGCCCCGCCGCCCGCGAGTCCGGGTTCTGGCGGCCGCAGGAGGACGACACGATCGAGCTGCTGCTCACGCACAACACCGGCATCGTCGAGCTGTACTACGGCAAGCCGCGCAACCAGACGTCCTGGGAGCTCGGCACGGACGCGGTGGTCCGCACGGCCACGGCCAAGGACGTCACCGCGGCCCAGCGCCTGTACGGCCTGATCGAAGGCTCCCTCGGCTATGTCGAGGAGCGCGCGATGGTGGGCCAGGAGATGCAGCCGCACACCTCGGCCCTGCTGCACCGCGTCGTCGGCTGACACCGTGCGCTGGCGGCGGTGTGGCGAGGACGCCGCCCTGCTGGACTGCGACTCCCTCGAGCAGATGCGGGCGGCCCACGCGACCGTCTGCGCGGCGCGCCCCGACGGCGTGGTCGACCTCGTGCCCGGCGCACGCAGCCTGCTGGTCGTCGGCGGCGTCGCGGCAGTGCGGGCGCTGCTGGAGGACGCCGATCTCACGCACCCGCCTTCGGGCGAGCCCCGCGAAGTGACCCTCGACGTCCGCTACGACGGTGAGGACCTGGCCCTGATCGCCGCCGACGCCGGCGTTTCCCCGGACGCGGTCGTCGAGCTGCACACCGAAGCCGTCTACACGGTCGCCTTCACCGGGTTCGCCCCCGGCTTCGGCTACCTGACCGGGCTGCCCCCGCAGCTTCAGCAACCTCGCCTGGAGTCGCCGCGGACCCGCGTCCCGGCCGGGTCGGTCGGGCTCGCCGGCGAGTTCACCGGCGTCTACCCGCGCGAGTCACCCGGTGGCTGGCGGCTGCTCGGGCACACCACGGCGACGCTGTTCGACCCGCACGCCGACCCGCCCGCGTTGTTCGCGCCCGGTGACCGCGTCCGCTTCCGGAGCGTCCGATGAGGTGCCTGGAAGTGCTCGACCCGGGCCGGTACGCACTCGTGGAGGACCTGGGCCGGCCCGGTTACGCCCACCTGGGCGTCCCCCCTTCGGGCGCGTTGGACGCGGCCTCGCTGCGGCTCGCGAACCGCCTCGCCGGCAACCCCGAAACCGCCGCGGGAATCGAAACCCTGCTCGGCGGCCTGTCGGCACGGTTCAGCGCGGCGGCGACGGTGGCGGTGACCGGCCCGGCCGTCGCGGTTTCCGTCGACGGCCGCGCGTTCGGCTCCCACCTGCCCGTCCCGGTCTGCGCCGGGCAGACGCTGACGCTGGGCACCCCGTCCGCGGGACTGCGCTGCTACCTGGCCGTCTCCGGCGGGATCGCGGTGGAGCCGGTGCTGGGCAGCCGGTCGCGGGACGTCCTCTCCGGCATCGGTCCCGAGCCCCTGAAAGCCGGTGACGTGCTCCCGCTCGGCGTCCCGGCCGGAGTTCCGGCGGGCGCGGACGTCGTGGTGCCCGTTCCGGCGCCGGCCGACCTGGTGGTCCCGGTGACGCTCGGCCCCCGCGACGACTGGTTCGACGACCCGGCAGGCGGGCTCTCGGCGGGGTGGACGGTCACGCCGGAGTCGAACCGCGTCGGCCTGCGCCTGGACGGAACTCCGCTGCGCCGGGCCGTCGACGGCGAGCTGCCCAGTGAAGGCGTTCTCACGGGCGCGATCCAGGTGCCGCCGAGCGGGCTCCCGGTGGTGTTCCTCGCCGACCACCCGACCACCGGCGGCTATCCCGTGGCCGCCGTCGTCCGGACGGCCGCGCTCGGCGCGCTCGCGCAAGCCCGGCCGGGTACCCGAATCCGGTTCCGGCCTTCCTGAGCAACGCGTACCGCCGCGCGGGTGAGAGCCGGGTCACGCGGTGCACCCGTCCGGGTAGGGGCCGGAACCATGTCGCGCCGCCGCCCGTCCTGATAAGCGTGGAACAGGTGACGATCAGCGGTGGCACGGGTTTCCTCGACGTGAACACGCGGGCGCGGGCCGAGCTGCCGCAGTCCCTGCGGATCGCGCTGGCCACCGGGCAGCTGCGCCGTCCGCTGGCCGCCACGCTCGGGCCGGTCCTCGACCTGCTCGTCGACGGCGACTACCGCGTGAGCGGCCCGGAACGCCTGCCCGACGGCCGGCTGCTCACGCCGACCGACACCTGGCCGCCGTCGGACGAAGCCCGCGTCGGGTACTACCGGACCGCCATCCGCACCGGCCACCGGCCGGTCGCGGTGGTGCTGGCCGACGGCGAACGCGAGCTGATCATCGACGGCCACCACAAGATCGCCGCCTACCGCGCCGAAGAGGTCGCCCCCGCCGTCGTCCGGATCAGCCAGGGTCAGGCGTACTCGGCCTCGTAGGCCGCCACCAGCTCGGCGTACACCGCCGAGGAGCCGGGCAGCCGCTCGCCGTCCAGCGTGTGCACGCGGGTCAGCTTGCGCACGCTCGACGCCATGAAGACGCCGTCACCCTCGACGAGGTCCCGCACGGTCAGCGGCGCCACCTCGACCGCCCAGCCGGCCTTCCCGGCGCCGCGGAACAACGCCGCCTGGGTCGTGCCGGGCAGGATGCCGATGCTCGACGGCGGCGTGACGAGCGTTCGCCCCTTCGCGAGCACCACGGTCGACGTCGGGCCTTCGAACACCGAACCGTCGGCGGCGGTGAAAATCACATCTTCGGCTCCGCGACGCCCGGCTTCGCGCAGCGCGGCCATGTTGACGCCGTACGACAGCGGCTTCGCGCCCAGCAGCAGCCACGGCGCGCGCTGGGCGAGGTCCGGCGCGAAACCGCGTTCCAGGGTGATCGCGGCGACGCCGTCGGCGCGGGCCCGCAAGATCGCCGGCGAGACCTCGGAACCCAGGACGAAGCCGGTCGGCGCCGCGTCCGGATCGCCGTCCGATCCCCGCGTGTACACCAGTTTCAGCACCATCTCGCGGCTGCCGGCCCACCGTTCGAGCACCAGCGAAACGACCTTCTCCCACGCCGCGAGGTCGGGCTCGGGCAGGTCGAGCATGGCCGCCGAACGGGCCAGGCGCTCGAGGTGCGGCCGGAGTTCGCGGGGGTGGCCGTCGACGACGAGGATCGTCTCGAAAACGCCGTCACCGCGCGTCAACCCGAGGTCGTCGACCTTGATCTGGGCCACGTCGGGATCGGCCTGGGTTCCGTCGAGGAAGACGAGCACGCGCATGCCGACACGGTACTCACCTAGGCTGAGCGGTATGCCGTACCGCTCGCCGCTGCTGGACGTGCCCGGATCCATCCCACCGCCTGACGATCACCCCGAAGCAGGCGTGCCCTGGCATTGGGGAGACCCCTTCGCCGAGCAGCGCACGGCCTCGCGCGGCGTGGTCGTGATCGACCGGTCGCACCGCGAGTTCCTCGCCGTCACCGGCGAAGAACGGCTGTCGTGGCTGCACCTGGTCATCTCGCAGCACGTGACCGAGCTGGCCGAGGGCTCCGGCACCGAGGCGCTGGTCCTCGACAGCCAGGGCCGCATCGAGACCCACATGGTGGTGGCGCACCTCGACGGCACTGTGTACCTCGACACAGACCCGGCCCCGAGCGTGACGAGCGCCCTGCCCAAGGGTGGCCCCCAGACGCTGCGCGAGTACCTCGAGGCGATGAAGTTCTGGTCCAAGGTGGACATCCGCGACACGACCGGCGAGCTCGCGCTGCTCACCGTGCTCGGCCCGGACGCCGAGCGCGTCCTGAGCGCGGCCGGCGCCGAAGTCGGCCCGGAGCCGTACGCGGTGGCGGCGCTGGAAGGACACGCTGGCTTCGCGCGGCGGATGCCGTGGCCGGGCCGGTGGAGCGTCGACCTGGCGGTGCCGCGCGAGGCGCTCGTGGACTGGTGGAAGCGCCTCACCGACGCCGGCGCCCGCGCGGCGGGCAGCTGGGTGTTCGACGCGCTGCGCGTCGAATCGCTGCGGCCGCGGCTCGGGGTCGACACCGACGAGCGCGCCATCCCGCACGAGGTGGGCTGGGTCGGGTCGGCCGCACACGTCGCGAAGGGCTGTTACCGCGGCCAGGAGACGGTGTCGAAGGTCCACAACGTGGGACGGCCGCCGCGGAACCTGCTCCTGCTGCACCTCGACGGCTCACCCGAGGTCACGCCGGAGACCGGCGACCCGGTGCAGCTGGACGGCCGGACGGTCGGCCGGATCGGTACCGTGATCCAGCACCACGAGCTCGGCCCGATCGCGCTGGCCCTGGTCAAGCGGTCGACGCCGGTGGGCGCGGAGCTGCTGACCGGCTCGGAGGACAACCTCGTCCAGGCGGCGATCGACCCCGACTCCGTGCCTTCGGAACAGCCGGCACCGGGGCGTGCCGCGGCGGCCCAACTTCGTGGCTGATCAAAAGCCCCTGACAGCGAGATCACGCTCAACCGGGATAAACTGCGCTGTGATCGAAGTGCGGCCCGGCGGCAGGCGGCGGATCGACCGCGTGCTCGGCCCGGGGTACCTCAGCGGCTTGGGTGAGCTGCCGCTGAAGGTGCTGCGCGAGCGGCGCGACGAAGCCGCCCAGGAAGAGACCGACCTGTCCTACCTGCGCCGTCTCCTGCACGCCCGGATCGACATCGTGCGCGCGGAGCAGGCGCGGCGCAGCTCCGGCGGCGAGGCCAGCATCGTCGACCAGCTGGCCACGATCCTGGCCGACAACGCGCTGGGCCCGGCGGCGGGCTCGGGACGTCACCAGCAGCTGGAGCCGTCGCGGGCCGGCGAGCACCGGCGGCACGCCGAAGCCCTGATCGGCGACACCGACCTGACCGACGTCGGGTCCCTCTCGGACGAGAAGCTCGCCTCCGCTTTGGACACCTACGCGAGCGAAGAGCTGTCAGTGTCGTCCTTCCGCCGCGAGGTCCAGGGCGTGATGGACACGCTCAACGCCGAGATCGCGCAGCGCTACCAGCAGGGTTCGGCCACTGTGGACGAGCTGCTGGAGAACGAAGGCGGCCGCGGCGAGTGACGAACCCCGTCCTCGCCGAAGTCGTCCGATCCGAATTCGTCGAAAGCGTCCACCGCGGCGCGCTCGTGGTCACCGGCCCCGAAGGCGAAGCGCGCCTGGCGCTCGGCGACGTGGTTTCGCCGGTCTTCCCGCGCTCGTCGAACAAGCCACTGCAGGCCGTCGGCATGCTGCGGTCCGGGCTCGGTTTCGCGGGCGAGGACCTGGCGCTGGCCTGCGCGTCCCACTCCGGCGAGCCCGCGCAC
Source organism: Amycolatopsis balhimycina FH 1894 (assembly GCF_000384295.1). Taxonomy (NCBI): domain Bacteria; kingdom Bacillati; phylum Actinomycetota; class Actinomycetes; order Pseudonocardiales; family Pseudonocardiaceae; genus Amycolatopsis; species Amycolatopsis balhimycina. The sequence continues at coordinate 4,882,243 of NZ_KB913037.1, forward strand.
GTCAAGCGCGTCCTCGAACTGCTGCGGGCGGCCGGCCTGACCGAGGACGACCTCGCGTGCCCGCCGGACTTCCCGCTGCACGTGCCGAGCATGCGCGACGCGGCCGAGCCGCGGCGCGTGACGATGAACTGCTCCGGCAAGCACACGGCGATGCTCACCACGTGCGTCCGGGCCGGCTGGCCGACCGCGGGCTACGAGGCACCGGACCACCCGCTGCAGCAGGCGATCGCTTCGGCCGTCGAGGAGCTGACGGGCGAGCCGATCGCCCACACGGGCGTGGACGGCTGCGGCGCGCCACTGTTCGCGTTCTCGCTGACCGGGCTGGCCCGGGCGTTCGGCCGCGTCGCGCTCGCTGCGGACGGGCCATTGCGGACGGTGGCGTCGGCGATGCGGGAACACCCGTGGCTGGTGGCGGGCACCGGGCGCGAGGACACCGAGCTGATGTCCGCCGTGGACGGTCTGATCGCGAAGGGCGGCGCCGAAGGAGTCCAGGCCTTCGCCCTGCCGGACGGCTTCGCGGTGGCGATCAAGATCGACGACGGCGCCAAGCGGGCCTGCGCGCCGCTGGCAGTGGCGGCGCTGCGCTACCTCGGCGTGGATGTGTCCGGCCTCGAAGCCCTCGCCGGCCCTGTCGTCTCGGGTGGCGGCCGCCCCGTGGGGGAAGTACGGGTGCCGGAGCTGCGCGGCTGACCTGCGCTGAGCAGCCCCCGTTTTCCACGCTACCGGCGGGCACCGACAGTTCCGGGCCGGAACCGCCGTCCGGCATGGTGGCCTTCCCCAGCCTGCGGGTCCCGTCGCCGTCGCTAGTTCGCGCGTTCGCGGGCGGCCAGGTCGCCCCAGAACTCGCGCAGGTCGGAGAACAGCTCGGCCAGCTCCTCGACGTTGCCCGAGCGCAGCGCGTCCAGGATGTCGTGGACCTCGTCGGCCGTGTTGTCGGCCTCCAGGACCGGGTCGGCGAAGAGCTGCACGAGGCCGCCGTAGTCCAGCTCGACGACGGAGTCCGGGTGGAAGTTGTCCAGCCACCGCCGGGTCTCGAAGAGCACGCGCCCCGGACCGGAGTCGCCGAAGGTCTGTTCCAGCAGGTCACCGGCCTCGCGCGCGCGATGCTGGGCATCGGCGAGCGTGGCTCGCCAGGACATTTCCCGCTGCGGGTCGTCGCGGCCGCGGCCGAGCACCAGCCGGCGTTCGTCCGGCTCGATCAGCACGAACCACGGCAGCGGGACGGTCCAGGTGGTGGACAGCGTGTGCGCGGCCGTCGTGCTCAGGTCCGCCATGGCCGACTTGGTCCGGCCGCGGATCGTCTCCTGGGTGAAGCCACCTTCGTCGAGGACGACGTTCTTCAGCGCCGGGTGCGCGTCGCCGAGGAACGTGACCAGCGCGGCGGCCGAGCGGGCCCGCAGCTCGAGCGGGCAGACCAGCGGACCGTGTTCGGCCTTGCCACCGGGCACCTCTTCGGCGTCGAGCACCAGGACGTCGGTCAGCAGGCTCGGCGCGGGACGGCCGTCGGCGAGTTCGGCGGGCAGCAGCCGCCGCGGCGCGGCGACCTGTGACTTGAGCCACATGGCCTGCTCGCGCGCGCCCGCGTCCGTCCGCCGCAGCTTGGCCGCCGAGACGGCCGCGCACAGCCGTTCGTCCGGCGGGTCGCCCAGGGCGAGCAGGGGTTCGTACACCCGCAAGTAAGCCACGAAGGGACGGAGCACGAGTAGATCGTGGCACGTTTACCTGCGCCGATCGCCACCGACCGGCCGGTAACCGGTGTCCGCCGAACACTGTCGGCTCCGGCACACCGTGCCACGTCGCATCCAACCCCCCGGACACGGTACGGTGTGACCAGGAAAGAATTGTCGAGACGATGCGGGGCCGCCGATTCCCCCGGCCGCCCCGCCCCTGTGCGAGGGGGTCGAGCCATGGGGCGCGGCCGGGCTAAGGCCAAGCAGACGAAGGTGGCGCGTGAGCTCAAGTACAGCTCGCACGAGACCGACTTCGATGCTTTGCAGCGCGAGCTGTCGAGTAACTCCTCGGGTAGTCATTACGAGGAGTCCGACAGCGATGATCAAGACCCGTACGACGACGGGTACGACGAGTACCGTCGTTGAGCACGCGTAACTGCGCGAGGGCATCGCCGGAGGCTTCCGGTGACTGCCCTCGCGCGCTGCGTGCTGCCCGGATACGGGGCTGCGAAGCGATGAAGGAGTGAGCCGGTGGTAAGTCGGGTTGGAGTCGTCGGAGCGGGACTGATGGGTTCCGGCATCGCCGAGGTACACGCCCGGTCCGGATTGGACGTCGTGGTCACCGAGGTGAACCAGCCGGCGCTCGACGCGGGCAAGGCTCGCATCGAGAAGTCGCTGCAACGCGGCGTCAAGAACGGCAAGCTCTCGACCGAGGACGCCGACGCGGCCCTCGGCAGGCTCCGGTTCACGACGGACATCGCCGAGTTCGCCGACCGCGATCTGGTCATCGAAGCGATCCTCGAGCAGGAGCAGGCGAAGGTCGACGTCTTCCGCCAGCTCGACAAGATCGTCGAGGCCGAGGACGCGCTGTTCGCGTCCAACACGTCGTCGATCCCGATCATGAAGCTGGGCATGGCGACGAGCCGGCCGCAGCAGGTGGTCGGCATCCACTTCTTCAACCCGGTGCCGGTGCTGCCGCTGGTGGAGCTGGTGCCCTCGCTGCTGACCAGCGAGGAGACCACCCGCCGCGCGGAGGAGCACGCGACGACGGCGCTGGGCAAGACGGTCATCCGTTCGCAGGACCGCGCCGGGTTCATCGTGAACTCGCTGCTGGTGCCGTACCTGCTCTCGGCGATCCGGATGATCGAGTCGGGCTTCGCCTCGGCCGAGGACATCGACCGCGGCATGGAGCTGGGCACCGCCCACCCGATGGGCCCGCTGCGCCTGTCCGACCTGATCGGACTCGACACCATCAAGGCCATCGCGGACTCGATGTACGCGGAGTTCAAGGAGCCGCTGTACTCGTCGCCGCCGCTGCTGCTGCGCATGGTGGACGCGGGCCTGCTCGGCAAGAAGACCGGCCGCGGCTTCTATTCGTACAGCTGACTCTGGTCGAACCCGACGGGCGCGTCGAAAGCCGCCCGCCGGGCCGCCCGGCGAAGGACGGTCAGCACGGCCGGTCCCAGCAGGACGATGGCCACGGCGTTGGTGATGGCTCGGCCGGTGTCCCAGCCGAGGGTCGAAGTCAGGACCGTGTAGACGGCGAACCGGTGCAGGTTGTCCAGCAGCGGCGCGCCGGGCACGAACCCGAGTTCGGTAGCGGTCCCGGCGAGGAACGGCCACGTCCACAGGCTCATCAGCAGCCCGAAGAAGTAGGCCGCGAAGACGCCGTAAGCGACCAGCAGGGCGATCTCCGCCTTGCCACGAGCCTTCGGCAGCACCCCGGCGCCGAGCCCGATCATCGACGACGCCAGCATCTGGAACGGCAGCCACGGCCCGACACCGGCGGTGAGCAGCGCCGACGTGAACAGCGACGTCGAGCCGAGCACGAACCCGAAGCCGGGCCCGAACACGCGCCCGGCGAGCACGAGCAGGAAGAACACCAGCTCGATGCCCCCGGTGCCGGCCCCGAGCGGCCGAAGACCGGCGTTCACGGCCGACAGCACACCGAGCAGCGCGAGCGCCTTGGCGTCGATGCCACCGCGGGACAGCTCGGCCAGGACGACCAGGATCAGCACGGGCAACGTCGCCATGAACACGAACGGCGCATCCATGGCGTGCGCGGCCGCGCTGGGCCGGGGGTGCGCGAAGAGCGGCCAGCAGAACATGGCCAAGCCGAGGAGGCTCGCGACACCGAGGACCAGCGCGGGCCGCAACGTCAGGCGGACGGCGCGGGGCGCGCCGAGGAACTCGGTCATGCCGCCGCCTCCGCCGCTCCAAAGGCGCGGCTGGGCGCGTTGACAGGCGAGGTCCGCGGGGCGTCGCCTCGGCACCGAGCCATGGCCGGCGGCCCCGCCGGAGGGGCCGCCAACCGCGGGCCGGCGGCGGAGCGCGCTCGTCTGCTTCGGCCCCCGCCCCCGCCCCCCACCCCCGCCTCCGCCACCCTCACTTCAATGCCTCCGACACCTCGTCGACCGTCAGCCACGGCTCCGGGGCCAGGATCTTCGCCACCTGCGGCGCGAACGCCGGCGAGGCGACGATCACCTCCCTCGTCGGGCCGTCCGCGACGATCTCGCCCTCGGCCATGACCACCACGCGGCCGGCCACCGTGGCCACGAACTCCACGTCGTGGGTGGCCAGCACCACCGCCCGGTCCTGCGAGGCCAGCTCTCGCAGGACCGCGGCGAAGCGCCGTTTCGCGTGGTAGTCCAGGCCGCGGGTGGGCTCGTCGAGCAACACGACCGGCGGGGCCGCCGCCAGCTGGACCGCCAGCACCAGCGCCAGTCGCTGCCCTTCGGACAGATCGCCGGGGTGCGCTTCACCGGCGATCCCGGGGGCGAGCCGGTCCAGCAGGGCCCGGGCCGTGCCCGCCGGTACCTCCGACTCGGTGTCGGCCTGTGCGCACTCGGCGTCCACCGAATCGAGGTACAGCAGGTCGGCCGGGGTCTGCGGGACCAGCCCCACGCGCTGACGGGCCACTCGTGGCTTGAGCGACGCAGGGTCGGCGCCGCCGACGTCGACCTTCCCCGCCGACCTCGGCCCGCTGCCCTGCACCGCCCAGAGAAGCGACGACTTGCCGGAGCCGTTGCGTCCCATCAGCGCGACCACTTCTCCCGGTCCGACACGCAGGTCGACCCCGCGCACCGCCAGGACATCTCCGTATCGGACCACCACCCCTCTCACATCCAGTGCCGAACCGGTCACCGAGAGACTACGACCCACCACCGACAGTTTTTGAAGACTCGGCGCGAGGCGCGAGCGCAGCGGCCCCGCGACCCGCCTCGCGTCCCGGACCGACAGCGGCAACGGTGACCAGCCCGCGAGCCGCCCCAGCTCGGCGATCGGGGGTGCGATCGAAGACGTCGCCAGGATTTCGGCGGGCGGCCCGGACCGCACCGAACCGTCGCCCGGCAGGTACAGCAGCCGGTCGGCGTACTGCGCGACGCGCTCCATCCGGTGCTCCGCGACGACCACCGTGGTCCCGAGGTCGTGCACCAGCCGCGTGATCACCGCGAGCACGTCCTCGGCGGCCGTCGGGTCCAGCGCGGACGTCGGCTCGTCCAGGACCAGCACGCGGGGGTGCGCCGTCAGCACCGAGCCGATCGCGACCCGCTGCTGCTGCCCGCCCGAGAGTGTCCGAAGTGGACGGTTGCGCAGCTCCGCGATGCCCAGCAGGTCCAGCGTTTCCTCGACCCGCTTGCGCATGACGTCCGGCGGGACCGCCAGCTGCTCCATCGCGTACGCGAGTTCTTCCTCGACGGTGTCCGTCACGAACCCGGAGAGGGGGTCCTGCCCGACGACGCCGACGACCGAGGCCAGCTCACGAGGCGGAAAGAGCGAAGTGTCCTGCCCGTCGACGCGCACCCGCCCGGCCAGCCGTCCGCCGGTGAAGTGCGGGACGAGCCCGTTGATCGCGCCGAGGAACGTCGACTTGCCGGCCCCGGTCGGCCCGGCGACCAGGCACAGCTCACCCTCTTCGACCTGCAGGGAGACGTCCGAAAGCGCCGGCCGCGCCGCGTCCGGGTAGGTCACCGTGACCCGCGAGAACTCGATCACCGGACGACCTCCGACGACGACGAAGACGAAGGGGCAGGAGGCGCGACAAACGCCGGCAGCACTGCCACCAGCAGGGACAACGCGTGCGCCGAAGAGACTTCCGGCCAGCGCAGCGGGCTCAGCGACGGGTAGAGGTTCCCCGGGGCGACGCGGGCGGTCACGAACAGCAGCCCGCACGCCCCGGCGCCCGCCGCCACGACCAGCGTCTCCGGCCACCGCCACGGATCCGGCCGGTACGCCGTCCGCCGCACGCGCCGGCCTCCGAGGACGAAGCCCGCGACCGCCACCGCCAGCCCGGCCGTCAGCAGCGGGACGCCGAGCCAGGGCGTCGTCCCGTCGAGCACGCCGTAGACGCCGACGCACACGCCGACCAGCCCGGCCAGGACGCAAGAAGCGATCAGCAGCCGCACGCCGGGACTCAAGTACGCCCGGCGGCCGTAGCCCCGGGAGTCCATCGCGGCCGCCAGCCGCAGCGACCGGTCCATCGCGTCCTCCAGCACCGGGACCACGATGCCCTTGACCGCCCGAAGCCCGCGAGTCCGGCCGGCCCGCAGCCGGCGGGCCCGCCGCACGCGCTGCACGCTCTCGACGAGCTGCGGAGCGACCGTCAGCGCCACCGTCACCGCCGTGCCCACCTCGTACAGCGCCCCCGGGACCGCCTTGAGCAGCCGTTTCGGGTTGGCCAGGGCGTTGGCCGCACCGACGCAGACCACCATCGTCGCCAGCCGCAGGCCGTCGTAGAACCCGCCGAGCAGTTCCTCCGCCGACGTCGGCCCGAGCAGGGACAACCCGGCGGTCAAGGTGATCCGCGGCAGCGTGAACAGGACGTGCCCGCCGTCCTCGCCGCCGATCAGGATCCGGAACAGCACGCGTGAGGCGACGATCAGCGCGCCGACGTAGGCGTACAGCCGGAACGCCAGTGCCCAGGGCGCGTCACTCCGCCGGTTCGCGACGACGAACCCGGCGACGGCGATGATCAGGCCGAGCAGCAACGGGTTCGTGGTGCGGCTGGCGGCGACGGCCAGCGCGAGCGCCCAGACCCACCAGGCGCCGGGGTGCAGAGCCCTACTGTTCACGCCGACGCCGCCGGCGCGACGAGATGAACACCCCCGCGGCACCGATCACCAGGATCACCGCGGCGCCGATCACGAACCCCCACGGGAATTCGATGTCGCCGGCCACCGCGACGTCCGGGACAGCTGTCCCGGTTTGCCGGACCGGCGGCACCCGAGGCGGCGCCGGCAGGTCGTTCGCGGACTTCGGACGCGCGAACGCCCACCCTTCGAACCCGCCGGGGGCCGGCTTCGCCGTCTGGGCGCCTTCCTGGCTCGACTGCCAGGTGCCGCCCGCCGGCGCGTGCCAGTAGCTCCAGTACGCCGTGGCCGACGGCATGCCCGCGCAGGGCTCGACGTCGGGGCCGGGCTTGCCGTCGATCCGGCAGGCCACGGCGAGGCCGTACTTCTGCGAGCCCACCACCTGGAACCCCGCCTCCTGCAGGGCGGCGATGCCGTTCGCGGGCGTCCCGGGAGCGCAGCGGATCGACGACCCGGGGCCCAGGTCGCCGAAGTCGACGACCACCGTCACCCCGCCACCCGCGGGGCACGCCCCCTCGGTGGCCGCCGCGGACGCGGGCGCGGCGCCGGTGAAGCCGGCAGCGAGCAGCAGTGCGCAGACGGCGACGAAGCGGGACGCGATCATGCAGGCACTTTACTAATCCGGCCAAAAGTAGGCCGACCCCCCACGCGGCACGCAACCGTAGCTACGAAGCCATTCGGCCGTGACTGTGGTCGGATTAGTAATGATCGGCACAGTCACCACGTCGGCGGCTGCCGAGGTGCGGTTCCGGCGCGACGCGGGACACACCTAGACTGCGGCCGTGGGACAGCTCATCGCGGACGGACAGCTGCGCGTCGGCCTGATCGGTGCCGGCCCGTGGGCGGCGACGGTGCACGCGCCCGGACTGGCGGATCACCCCGGCACGGCGCTGACCGCGGTCTGGGCCCGGCGGCCGGAGGCGGCGCAAGCGCTTGCGGAGACGCACTGCACGACCGCCGCGGGCAGCGTCGAGGAGCTGTTCGAGCAGGTGGACGCGGTCGCGTTCGCCGTTCCACCGTCGATCCAGGCGCAGCTGGGCGTGCGCGCGGCCGAAGCCGGGAAGCACCTGATCCTGGAGAAGCCGATCGCCGCCGACCTCGACGGCGCGCAACGGCTGGCCGACGCGGTCGCGTCCGCCGACGTCGCCGCGCTCGTCGTGCTGACCCTGCGCTACGCGGCGCAGACCCAGGAGTGGCTCGCCGGCCTCGCCGAGGCGGGCGGCTGGGCGGGCGGTGGGGCGCGCTGGCTGTCCGGGGCCCTGCTCGGCGGCCAGTACGCGGCGTCGGAGTGGCGCCAGGACGACGGCGGCGCGCTGTACGACATCGGCCCGCACGCGCTCGACCTGCTGGACGCGGCGCTCGGCCCGATCACCGACGTCGTGGCGGCTCGGCGGAGCCCCGGCGACCTCTGGCACCTGATGCTGGCCCACGAGGGCGGCGTGATCAGCACCGCCACGCTCTCCCTGCGGCTGCCGGTGCAGCCGACCGTCGTCGAGGTCGCCGTCTGGGGACAGCACGGCTACCGGACGCTCGGGCGCAAGCCCGGCTCGGCGCAGGAGTCGTACACCGCGCTGCTGGACGACTTCGCCGCGATGATCGCGAGCGGCACGACGACGCACCCCTGCGACGTCCGGCGCGGCCTGCACCTGCAGACCTTGCTCGAGCAGGCGCTCGAACTGGCCGCGAAGTAGTACACAGGTCCGCTTCGCGCTCTTTCCTTGCAGCACAACACTTTCGCACTTCTCGCGCGAATTCATCCACAGGTTGTCCACAGCCTCCACTGTGGACAGTGCACCCGCTGACCGAACCACGGGAAGACAACCGGCGCCACCGGAAAGATCACCGAATAGTGCGGTCCGCTCAGAATGCCGAGTCGATCTTGTGATGCGAAGGTGATCTTGGGAGGGGTCACTTTCATCGCGCATTGTCGATCTTGAGGGGTTCGAGAAGGGAGGCGCATGGATGCTCTGCTGCGCGCCTTCTGGGGGATGATTCCGGTTTCCGCCATCGCGCTGCCGTACGCGCTGCTCGGCTGGCCACTGCTCGCGGCCCGGCGCCGCCGAAGACTACCCGCCCGCTACGCGACCGCGTCCGCCGGCGTCGACTGCGCTGTCTTCTTCGCCGCTTTCCTGGTGTTCTTCCTGGTCACGATGCCCGTGGGCGACTCCGCCGGCAGCACGCTCGACCTCGTGCCGGGTGCGGACATCACCGCGGCTTTCAGCAGCGACGGTTCACTCTGGCAGGTGGTCGGCAACGTCCTGCTGCTGAGCCCGCTCGGCGCGCTGCTCCCGCTGCGGATCCGCCGCCTGCGGGCGCTGCCGCGGGTCGCGCTGGCCGCGTTGATCGCATCGGTGCTGGTGGAAGGTACGCAATATCTGATCCACGACGGCCGGGTGACGTCGACCGACGACGTCCTGCTGAACGCGGCGGGCGCGGCGCTCGGGGCGGCCCTCAGCCGCCGCGGCTGGCGTTCGCTCGACGTGCCACCGCCGGTCCCGGTGGTGATCCCGGCGCCTCGCCGCACGATCTGCGAAGCCCCGGCGCTCACGCTGCGGGTGCCGCGGTCGGTGTGGGACACGCGTTACGCGGCCATCGCGCACCCGGAACGCCAGTAAACCGGTTGCGGGCCGTGCGATCATCGCGGAAGAAGAGCCTCCTTCGAGTCAAGGAATGACCGCCTATGCCTGGCGCCGTCTCCGGCGTCGGCCTCCGCTAGGCCCGACGCCCAGCGACCTGCCCGCAGACCCGTTTTCGAGGGTTGCGGTTCCTTGACGTGCTTTTCGAAAGGCTCGAATGTCTGCCATCCAGACGTATGTCCGCAAGACGGCGCCGCGCGGCCGGGCGACCGAGCGGGTCGGCCCGTTCCTCGCCACCTACTCGCCGGGCACGGCGCACCCGATGCTCAACTACGCGATCCCGGACGACGGCGCGCAGCCGACGGCGACCGAGATCGACGCGCTGACCGAGGCGTACCGGCGGCGGGACCTGCTCCCGCGGCTCGAGTACTTCACCGACGTCGCCCCCGACCTGGAGAACCTGCTGGTCGAAGCGGGGTATGCGCTCGAACGACGGGTCGCGCTGATGACCTGCACGCCGGCCGGGTTCACCGGCCGTCCCGCACCGAGCGGTTACGCCATCCGCGAACCGGAGTCCGGCGAGGACTACCGGCGGATGCGCTCGGCGCAGAACCGCGCGTACGGCGAACCAGCCGAAGTCACCGAAGAAGAGACCGAAAGGGCGGAGAAGAGCAAGGCGGCGGGAGTCACTTCGGCACTCGCCGAGGACCTGGTCACCGGCGAGGTCGTCGCCGGCGGGGTCGCCCTCGAAATCGTCGACAGCACCACGGAGATCGCCGGCATCGGCGTGCTCGGCACCCATCGCGGACGCGGGCTCGCCGCCGCGCTCACCGCGTTCCTGACCCGCGACGCGTTCGCGAAGGGCGCGCACACCGCGTTCCTGACCCCGGGTGACGCCGGGATCGGGCGCATCTACGCCCGCGTCGGCTACCGGCCGGCGGGCGAGTGCGTGCACCTGTCATTGGGTTAATCCTCGAAGCGGCCGGAGCGGCCTCGTTTCACGTCGCTCCGGCGCTTCTTCGACGCCAGGCGGCGCTCCTTCGAACCGCGGGACGGCTTCGTGGGGCGTCGCTTGGCGGGCGGCGGTGCCGACGCGTCGAGCAGCAGGTTCGCCAAGCGGCCACGCGCCGCCTCACGGTTCTGCAGCTGTGACCGGTGTTCGCTGGCGGCGATCGTCAGGACGCCGTCGACCAGCCGCGAGCCGAGCCCGGTCAGCACCCGGTCACGCAGGTGCTCCGGGATCGACGGCGACGCGGCGACGTCGAAGGACAGCTCCACCCGCGAGTCCGTGGTGTTCACGCCCTGGCCGCCCGGGCCGGACGACCGCGAAAAGCGCTCGCTCAACTCGGCTCCCGGGATCACGAACCGGGAGCCGATCACCACGTCTTCGGCTGCCACGTCAACCAGTGTGACAGCCGCGATCAAGTACGTTTCAGAACCGCGGGTGGTCGCCCGAGAGCACCGCGCGCGGGCCGTCGACGTCACCGGCGGGCTGGACGTCGCCCAGCACCCAGGCCGGGACGTGTCGCGCGGTGAGCATGGCCAGCGCCCGGTCGACGTCCTCGGCACCGACGATCGCGACCATGCCGACACCCATGTTGAACGTTTTCTCCAGCTCGGCCCGCTCGACCTTGCCGCGCTGGCCGATCAGGGCGAACACCGGCGCCGGGGTCCAGGTGCCGCGGTCGAGCCGGGCGACCAGGCCGCGCGGCATGACGCGGGCCAGGTTCGACTCCAGGCCGCCGCCGGTGATGTGCGCGAACGTCCGGACCTCGGTCTCGGCGGCGAGCGCCAGGCAGTCCTTCGCGTAGATCCGCGTCGGCTCCAGCATCTCCTCGCCGAGGGTGCGGCCGAACTCCTCGACGTGCCCGCCGAGCGGCATCCGGGCGATGTCCAGCAGCACGTGCCGGGCCAGGGAGTACCCGTTCGAGTGCAATCCCGACGAGCCGAGGGCCAGCACGACGTCACCCGGACGGACCTTTTCCGGCGAGAGCAGCTGGGACGCCTCGACGACGCCGACGCCGGTGGCCGACATGTCGTAGTCGTGCTCGCCCATCATCCCCGGGTGCTCCGCGGTCTCCCCGCCGAGCAGGGCGCAGCCGGCCTTGACGCACCCCTCGGCGATGCCGCCGACCAGCGCGGCGATCTTCTCCGGGTGCACCTTGCCGACGGCGATGTAGTCCTGCAGGAACAGCGGCTCGGCCCCGGTCACGACCAGGTCGTCGACCACCATGGCGACCAGGTCGATGCCGACCGTGTCGTGCTTGTCCAGCGCCTGCGCGACCGCGATCTTGGTGCCGACGCCGTCGGTCGACGACGCGAGCACCGGCTCCTTCCACTTGTCGAGCCTCAGGGAGAAGAGCCCGGCGAAACCGCCGACACCACCCATGACCTCGGGCCGCGTCGCCCGCTCGGCGTGCGGCTTGAGCAGCTCGACGGCGTGCTCGCCGGCGTCGATGCTGACGCCGGCGGCGGCGTACGTGGCGCGCGTGGACTCGCTCACGGTGGACGGACTCCCTACTGGAAGGAACTCAGGGACGCCGGACGGCGTCTTCGGCACCGTACCCGGCGGGGCTGACGGGGGTCGCCGCGCCATTGACCGCGTCGAGGGTTTCGAGCAGGTGTTTCCCGATCAGCGCGTCCTCCGGGAGCGGGATCGGGTACTCGCCGGAGAAGCACGCCGTGCACAGCCGCGACTTCGGCTGTTCCGTGGCCGCGACCAGGCCGTCCAGGGAAATGTAGCCCAGGGAGTCGGCTCCGATCGAGCGCCGGATGCCGTCGAGGTCGACGCCGTTCGCGACCAGCTCGGCCCGCGACGCGAAGTCGATGCCGTAGAAGCACGGCCAGCGGACCGGCGGCGACGCGATCCGGACGTGCACCTCGAGCGCGCCGGCCTCCCGCAGCATGCGGACGAGCGCGCGCTGGGTGTTGCCGCGGACGATCGAGTCGTCCACCACGACCAGGCGCTTGCCGCGGATGACGTCGCGCAGCGGGTTCAGCTTGAGCCGGATGCCCAGCTGCCGGATGGTCTGGGACGGCTGGATGAACGTGCGCCCGACGTAAGCGTTCTTCACCAGGCCGGTGCCGTAGGGGATGCCGGAGCCCTGCGCGTAGCCGATCGCGGCCGGGGTGCCCGACTCCGGCACCGGCATCACCAGGTCGGCCTCGACCGGCTGCTCGGTGGCCAGGCGGCGGCCGATCTCGACGCGGGTGGCGTGCACGCCGCGGCCGGCGATCGTGGTGTCGGGGCGGGCGAGGTAGACGTACTCGAAGACGCAGCCCTTGGGGTCCGGGTTCGCGAACCGCGAGGAGCGCAGGCCCGCGGCGTCGATGGCGATCAGCTCGCCCGGCTCGACCTCGCGGACGAACGACGCGCCGACGATGTCGAGGCCCGCCGTCTCGCTCGCGACGACCCAGCCGCGCTCGAGCCTGCCGAGCACCAGCGGGTGCACGCCGTGCGGGTCGCGGGCCGCGTAGAGCGTGTTCTCGTCGGCGAACACCAGGCAGAAGGCGCCCTTGAGGGTGGGCAGCAGCTCCACGGCGGCCGCCTCGATGCCCTTGTCGGCGGCGTTCGCGGCGAGCAGGCCGCAGATCAGGTCGGAGTCGCTGGACGAGCCGGTGAGGCCGGCGTGCGGCTTGAGGCCCGCCGCGATGGTGCGTTCACGCAGCTCAGCCGTGTTGACGAGGTTGCCGTTGTGCGCGAAGGAGATTCCGCTGCCGGTCGCGGTGGTGCGGAAGATCGGCTGCGCGTTCTCCCAGATGGTCGCGCCGGTGGTCGAGTACCGGCAGTGCCCGACGGCGATGTGGCCCTGCAGCGACTGCAGGATCTGCTCGTCGAACACCTGGCTGACCAGGCCGAGGTCCTTGAAGACCACGATCTGCGAGCCGTCGGAGACGGAGATGCCGGCCGCCTCCTGGCCCCGGTGCTGCAGGGCGTAGAGGCCGTAGTAGGTCAGCTTCGCGACTTCTTCCCCGGGAGCCCAGACGCCGAAGACGCCACACTCCTCGCGGGGTTCCGGGTCGGGCTGGTCGGACACGACTTGCGGGTCGGAAACCACCGAGGAGCTCCTGGGAAGACGTGGTCAGGCCGGTTCCGAGTGTAGACGGTCCGGTCATGAGCCAGGCCCCGCCCGACGTGGCACTGACCACTTCGGACGGGGCCCGCAAGTCTTCACCCCTAGCACGCATCCGACAGCGAGAGGATCTCCGCGAGGACCTGTGCGCCTTCGCCACGGCGGCGCCACAGCCACCGCTCCGGCTCCAAGATGTTCTCTTCGGTGCCGGGCATCCGGGTCGCCACGACGTCGTCCTCGGCGTTCAGCCGGACCACGTCCACCACGTCGTCATGCACCCGCACGCCCACGACGGCGAGAACTTCGCCGTGCTCGTCGGCGGGGTGGACGAACTGGTAGCCGCGAGCCACCAGCTCCTGCAGTCCGGTTTCGATGTCGATGGCGGGGGCGACGGCCTCAGCCGAGGACATCGTCGAATTCACCGTCCTTCGCGCCCGCCAGGAACGCCGCCATTTCCGCGCGTGTGTACACGAGCGCGGGGCCGGTGGGGAACCGCGAGTTGCGCATCGCGATCTCACCGTTCGACAGCGGTGCCACTTCGACGCAGTTGCCCACCGCGCCGCTGTAGCTCGCCTTGCGCCATTGGGCGCCGGAGAGCCGATCGGCCGGGATGCCGTTCTCGAATCGCTCAGCCATGGTCCCACCTCTCGATGCGGAAATCTGCTGCGGGCTATGCATCTGCATGTGCATTTGCCCGCGTATCCGAGGCTAGCACGTGTGACTGCAACGGTAAATGCACGTGCAGAATTTCTTGCAAAGTTCTCGGACGGTAAAGAATCACGAGGTCGCGGTTAAGCGATCGAGTGACAGGCACATACCCGATCGGACTAATAGCTACGGCGAGTTACCGCTCAGCGGCATTGACAAGCTGTCGAATCAGGGCCCGACCAGGACTTTCTAGATCTCCTGCCGACGCTTCGCGAGCAAAGTCCGGCTCCGTTCCGGCGTCTCCGCGTCGACCGCCAGCATGTCGAGCGCGCGGCTGTACTTTTCGATCTCTTCGCGTTTCTCGATGTAGTGCGCACCGGTCAGGTACTCGACATACGCGATGTTCGGCAGTTCCGGCTCACCGAACCGCAGCAGCGAAAACGCGTGTTCGGCGGACAGCCCGCTGCGCGAATACGGCAGCACCTGAACCGACACGTGCGGCAGCGCGCTCATCTCGAGCAGGTATTCGATCTGCTCCTTGAGAACCTTCATGCCACCGATCGGGCGGTACAGCACCGACTCGTCGAGCACCATCCACACGCGCGGCGCGTCCGGCCTGCTGAACATCTTCTGCCGCCGCATCCGCAGCGCGACGAGCTGGTCGACCCGCTCGTCGGCCATCTCCGGACGGCCGTGGCTGAAGATCGCCCGCGCGTACGGCTCGATCTGCAGCAGGCCCGACACGTAGATCGGCTCCCAGATCTGGATGCGCGCGGCGGCTTCTTCGAGGCCGACGAGGTCGGTGAACCAGTTCGGCATGGTGTCGCCGAAGCGGCGCCACCAGCCTGGCTCGTTCGACTGCTTGACCATGTCGAGGAACGTCTGGCGCTCCGTCGAGTCCTCGACCCCGTACATCGTCAGCAGGTCGGTGACGTCGCGTTCCTTGAACCCGACCCGGCCCAGCTCGAGGCGGCTGATCTTGGATTCCGACCCGCGGATGTTGTAGCCGGCCTGCTGGCGGGTGATGCCCGCCTCTTCACGGAGTCGGCGAAGCTGCGAGCCCAGGATCATCCGGCGGGCCGTCGGGCCGATGTTCTGTTCGCCACCGGCCGCGTTCACCGCGTTCATTCCCGGACCTTCCGCACTCATATCACCAGGGGGTTCTAACCCGACTACCGAAAGTACACGTTAACCCGTCCTGCGCAAAGGGGTGACCCGGTTTACCGCGTGCGCGCACCGTCCTACTGTACGTAGAGCACGAGACTTTCGACACAGAACTTGCGAGGTTCAAAATGCCCGACGCCGCGACCCGGACCGAACGAGTTCCCGTGGGGGTCGACCCGACCCGAGCGAGCATCGCGCGCGTGTACGACGCCTTCCTGCTCGGGAAGGACAACTACGAGATCGACCGGGAGGTCCTGCACAAGGTGCAGAAGGCCGCCCCGGAAGCGCAGGACCTGGCGTTCGAAAACCGGGGTTTCCTCATCCGGGCCTGTCGCTTCCTCGCGAGCCAGACGGGCATCACCCAGTTCCTCGACTGCGGCTCCGGCCTGCCGACCGCCGAGAACACCCACCAGGTCGTCCAGCGGATCAACCCGGACATCCAGGTCGTCTACATCGACAACGACCCGGTCGTGCTCGCCCACGGCCGTGCGCTGCTCGAAGAGAACGAGAACACCCACTTCGTCGCCGAGGACATCTTCGAGCCGCAGCGGATCCTCGAGAACGAGGTCGTCCGGCAGCACATCGACTTCTCGGAGCCGATCGCCTTCCTCCAGATGGGCACGCTGCACCACTTCAACGGCCCGTCCGAGCGGCCGGCGGAGATCATGAAGGAGTACGTCGACGCGCTGCCCTCGGGTTCGTTCGTGGCGGTGTCGCACTTCTTCGACCCGGAGGACGAGGACTCCGCGACGGCCCGCCGGATGGAGGACTTCTTCCTGCACAGCCCGATGGGCTCGGGCACGTTCCGCACACAGAAGGAGATCGAGGGCCTGTTCCCCGGGCTCGACATGGTGCCCCCGGGCGTGGTCCGGTGCGCCGACTGGTGGCCGGACGGCCCGCGGCTCAAGGAGCTCAACGTCGCCCAGCGGACCATCGCCGGCGGAATCGGCCGCAAGCCGTAACCCACGCACCCGTCCGTCAGAGCCGGACGAGGGGGAGCCAGTGGGAAAGGTCGGCCCGGGTGCCCGACGCGGACACCCGGCCGTCCGCCACGGCCGTGGTCCAGTCCAGTCGCCCGGTGGCCAGTTCGAGCCACGTCCGCGGGTCGGTCTCGATCACGTTCGGCGGGGTGCCCCGCGTGTGACGCAGGCCCTCGACGCACTGCACCGCCGCGAACGGCGGCACCCGCACCTCGACCGCCCGGCCCGGCGCGTCCGCCGCCAGCGCCCGCAGGCTGAGCCGGACCGCCGCGGCCAGTTCCGCGCGCGCCGGATCGGGCGCATCGCCCTGCAACCACGGGGAAATCACCAGCACCGCCGCGCGTAACTGTCCGGGGTCGACCGAACGCGAAGAGGCCATGGGCAAACAGTAGAGTGGCGCACCAAGAGTTCGCAGGCACACCCGAGAACGTGGGGATGACGATGGCGCAGCGGGACGACGCGGATCGGACGGTTTCGCAGCAGCCCACCGGAAGCGGGGCCGATCGCCCCGGCAGGCATGGCAAGCACAACCGCGCCGCGCGGCGCGAAGGCCGGCAGGCACGGCGCTCAGGCAAGCACGGCACACCCGAGATCACCGCGGAGATGCGGGAGAACGCCCGTGCCAATCCCAACAGCTGGCTCTACGTCATCGACGAGGCCTTCGACCCGAACGGCCCGGTGCCGTCGTGGGCGGTCGTCGGCGCCTACCCGGTGAACGCGGCCGGCGACGTCGTCGCCGACTTCCACCCCAACGACCGCTACCGCCCCTCGCCCAAGGCGCTCGGCTTCCCCGAGCCGGCGAACGACCTCGAGCAGCTGCTACAGCTCGTCCGCACCGAGCACCGCCCGCCGTCGGACCTGCCGAAGATCGTCCTCGACTCGACGTTGTTCGTCTACGCGATGTCGCCGGTGCAGCGGACCGTCATCGGCTTCCACAACACCGACGGCCGGGTCATGGTGCCCGCGTACACCCGCAAGGCGCTGGTGCCGCGCGAGTGGCCGCACGCGCGGGCCGTGCTCGGCCGGGACATCGTCGGCCTGCTCGGCGGGCACCCCGTCGCGATCAACCCGCACGACCTGATCACGGCCGTCGTGCCGGCGGAGCACCTGCTGAAGGCCATCACCGAAGAACAGCGCTGACCTGCGGGTTTCACTCCACCGAGTGACGACCCGAGTCGCCGATCCGGCGACTCGGGTGCATCGTGAGGCTGAAGAAGTCTCATGAGACCGGTGGGGAGCAAGAGGGTGCTGTGCCGTTGGTAAGAAGTCGTTCGCTGCCCTTCGCCGCCGTCCTCGCCGCCACCCTCCTCGTGGCAGGGCAGGCGCCGGCGAAGGCCCTCGACGTCTACGCCGGCGCCGAAGGCCACTACGCGGGTTCGCAGATCGCCAAGGTGGAAGGCGTCGACGCGGTACCCGGCCTGACGTACGGGGGCAGCGACCAGCAGCTCGGGCACGACGTCAGCGGGCACCAGGGCCCGGTCGACTGGCCCGGCGCAGCGGGGGCGGGCGCCAAGTTCGTCTACGTCAAGGCGACCGAGGGCACCGGCTTCGTCAACCCGCAGTTCGCGCAGCAGTACAACGGCTCCTACACCGCCGGCCTGGTCCGCGGCGCCTACCACTTCGCGCGGCCGGACGTCTCCGACGGCGCGTCGCAGGCGCGGTACTTCCTCGCCCACGGTGGCGGTTGGTCGGCCGACGGCAAGACCCTGCCCGGCGCGCTCGACGCGGAGTACAACCCCTACGGCGAGACCTGCTACGGCAAGGACGCGGCGGGCATGGTCGCCTGGATCCGCGGCTTCTCCGACACCTACCGCGCGGCGACCGGCCGGTTCCCGGCGATCTACACGTCGACGAGCTGGTGGAAGCGGTGCACCGCCAACAACGGCGGCTTCGGCGGCAACCCGCTCTGGATCGCCCGGTACAACACCTTCATCGGCGAGCTCCCCGCCGGCTGGAGCGTGCACACGATCTGGCAGTTCGCCGATCGCGGCACCCTGCCCGGCGACCAGAACTGGTTCAACGGCGGCGCCGACCGGCTGCTCGCCCTGGCCCTCGGCCGACCGGCCGCGGTCCAGTAATAAGTGTTAACCGCTGACCAATTGAAGATCGACTTCCCGGGAAAATCACCCACACGTATACCCAATTTCACGGAACTGAGTGACAAACGCCACTTCGTCCTCAACAATCGTGCGCGGGCGGCTACCTGCAGTAAGCCGCTCTCAGCGAGGGTATCTGTGAAGGGATTTCATGATGTCCACTCCCCGAAGAGGGCGGTTCCGCGCTGCCCTGATCGTCCCGGCCACGCTGCTCCTGCTCGGCGGCACGGCCCAGGCGACGACGTTCTCCCCCGAGGTCGACCCGGTGTCCGCGATCAACGCGGACATCGCGCAGCACGACCACGAGCTGGGGTCCCAGATCCGGCGCGTCGAAGGCGACAAGTCGACACCGGAAACGCAGCGGGCGGCGCAGCAGCCGCAGCCCGCCCAGGCCATCCCGAACCAGGTGCTGGCCACCGTGGCCGGCATGGACGTCGCCGGCTACCAGGGCAATGTCGACTGGGCGAACTGGTGGAACCAAGGCAAGCGGTTCGTCTGGACCAAGGCCACGGAGAGCACCAGCTACACCAACCCGTACTTCGCGCAGCAGTACAACGGCTCCTACAACCAGGGCTTCATCCGCGGCGCCTACCACTTCGCCACCCCGAACACCTCGAGCGGCGCGGCCCAGGCCCGGTACTTCGTCGCCCACGGCGGCGGCTGGTCGAAGGACGGCAGGACACTGCCCGGCACGCTGGACATGGAGTACAACCCGTACGGCGCGACCTGCTACGGGCTGGGCAAAGCCGGGATGACGTCGTGGATCCTCGACTTCCACGACACCTACCACGCCCTGACCGGGCGCTGGCCGGTGATCTACACGTCGGCGAACTGGTGGGGTCAGTGCGTGAGCGGTGACTTCTCCAGCACGGCCCCGCTGTGGGTCGCGCGGTACTCGTCTTCGGTCGGCACCCTGCCCTACAACTGGGGCTTCTACACCGTCTGGCAGTACACCTCGAGCCCGCTCGACCAGGACACCTTCAACGGTGCCTACGACCGGCTCCAGGCCCTCGCCACCGGCTGATCCACACCCGCCCCGCTCCCGGCCCGGCTCCGGTCCGCGACGACTTCGCATCGTCGCGGGCCCGGAGCCGGTTTCATGCCGTACCGTCCGAGCATTGCAGAATGCCGCTGCCACGTCCGGGGGGAACCGCTTCCGCCTGCCGGACGTCGGAAGCGCACTGACTCCCCACGCCCGGAAGGCATGGAAAGATGACGTACCCGCCTCAGCCGGGACAGCCCGGTCAGCCCGATCCGTACGGCCGGCCGCCGCAGTCCGGCGGTTTCCCGCAGCAGGGCGGGTGGGACCCGAACCAGCAGCAGCAGCCGTACCCGACGCAGCAGTACCCGCAGGGCTGGGACCCGAGTCAGCAGGGGTACGCGCCGCCTTCCGGCGGGTTCCCGGCGAACCCGCAGCCGGCGTGGGGAGATCCCGGCACGCAGCAGCAGGCGTGGGGCGACCCGAACGCGCAGCAGCAGGCGTGGGCGGATCCGAACGCGCAGCAGCAGCAATGGGCGGATCCGAACGCACAGCAGTCGGCCTGGGCGGATCCGAACGCGCAGCAGTACGGCCAGCAGGCGTGGACCCCGAACGCGGGCGGCCAGGTGTCCGGCTGGGACCCGGCGACCGGGGGCTATTCGCAGGGTTTCGGCGGGCCGCCGACGCCGCCGAAGAAGAGCCGGACCGGGATGTGGATCGCCGTCGGCGCCGCCGTGGTCGTCGTGCTCGCCCTGGTGGGTGTCACGGGCTTCGTCACGCCCGGGTTCTTCCTGTCGAAGGACAACACCGCCGCGGCCCCGCAGCCGAGCACGTCCGCCAACCCGTCGGCGCCGAAGACGAAGCCGTCGACGTCCGGCGGCGGCTCGGACGCCAAGGCCGTGCTGCAGGGTTTCATCGACAAGCTCAACGCGGGTGACAACGCCGGCGCGGTCGCCCTGGGCTGCGCCAACTCGAAGCGGCTGCTCGACTCGTGGCTCAGGACGTTCCTCAAGCCGCCGTTGCAGCTGCGGCTCGGCGAGGTGCCGGACGACGAGTACCTGGCCGAGGGCCAGGTCACCGGGACCGCCGCCGGCAAGCCGGTCAAGGGCACGCTGAGCGCGACGAACTTCGACGAAAAGGGTTTCTGCATCAGCACCATGCTGGTTTCCTGAGCCGGTGAAGCTGTGGCGATCACCGCTGGCGTGGACGTTCCTGGCGTCGTTGGCGCTGCTGCTCGGGGTCGGCGGCTGGCTGCTGACCGACCCCGCCACCAGCCGCAGTGACGCGCTGAAGACCGGCGGCCTCGCCGGCGGCGCGATCGTGGCGCTGTACGCGCTGTGGCTGAACGACCGGCGGCGCCGGGTCGAGGAACGACGCCAGGACATCGAGCGGCGACGGCACGAACTGGAGTCGCAGCGCGCGGAACAGGACCGCGAGCGGGTCGCCGACGAGCGGTTCGCGAAGGCCGTCGAGCTGCTCGGGCACGCGGCCGACCAGGTGCGGGTCGGGGCGTTGCACGCGCTGGCGGGCCTGGCGCGCAGCCGGCCGGAATACACGCAGACGGTGCTGGACGTGCTGTGCTCGTACCTGCGCCGGCCGTTCAAGCACCCGCGGTACAAGAACGACTCGAAGAACGACAGCGACGACGAGGGCAGCCCTGAGGAGGAGCGGGAGCTGACGGTCCGGCTGACGGCGCAGCGGCTGGTGGTCGGGTTGCTGCCTCCGGCGTCCGAAACGTCGGCGCAGTCCTTCGACCTGGACCTGACGGGCGCGACGCTGGAGTACTTCGACCTGTCGAAGCGCCGGGTCGGCGACCTCTGGCTCCGCTACGCGAGCCTCTACAGCAGCACGAACCTCAGCGGCGCGGTGTTCACGGGCAAGGCGTACTTCACCGGCGCCGGCACCGGATCCGGCAGGCTGATCGGGATGTTCCGCTGCAAGGGCGCCCGGTTCGAGGGCCACGCGTGGTTCAGCGGCACCGGCTTCGCCGAGCTGGCGGACTTCACGAACACGACGTTCGCGGGGCCGACCACGTTCAAAGACGCGAAGTTCGCGCGGGACGCGGATTTCCAGGGCGTGACCGTGCTCGATTCACTGGACCTGCGGCGGACTTGCTTCAGCGGGCAGGCGGACCTGCGGTTCGCTTCGCTGCCGGACGCGGTCTCGCTGTACAACACGCGGGTGCGCACGGAGAAGGAGATCCGGCTGCCGGCGAGCTGGGCCATCGAGGAACTCCGCGACGATGAAGCTCGGATCGTCGCCAAGGCGGGTTGAGCGGAGGGGTCCGGCGAAGTCTTGTGCCGGGACTCCGGAAGTGCGTGGTGGGCGCCGCTGCGATGTCGTGAACGACTCTTTCACCTCGTCCGACCCGGATCCACCGATGTGATTTTTGGTGATCTTGGGGCTGGGTTGTTGATCTTGTTGTGGGTGGTGGGCGTGCTGGATCGTGCTGGCTGGTCCAGCTCGTCCACGGTGAGGTCTCCGGTCGTCGGGGCAGGGGCTCAGCGGAGCGGTGGTGGCCCTGCGGTGCTGGTGAACAGGCCGAGCCAGCTGTCCTGCCAGGGCCAGTTCTGCGGGAGCCGCAGGGTGAGAGTGCGGGCGGTGCGGGTGACGCGGGCGGGAACGGCGATCAGCTGACGGCGGAGGGTGGCGGTGCGGGCCCGGGCGTGCGCCTGGCTGGCCAGGACACCGAGGGTGCGCAGCAGGTTGTGGGTCAGGGCTGTCAGGGTGAGCCAGGCTTGATTGGCGTGGAACTGCCCGGAGGGGAAGTGCGCCAGGGCGGAGTTGTTGAGGTCGGCGAAGACCTGCTCGATGGTGCCGGCCCGGCCGCGGTGCTGTTTCTCCGCATCGACGGTGTTCAGGCCGGTGTTGGTGAAGATGGCCTGGTAGCGCCAGACGGGGAACAGCTCGCCCTGTTCGCTGCGGGTCTCGACGCGGTAGCGGCGCACGATCAGCCGGGCGGAGATGGGGCCTTGCGGGTGTTCGGTGGAGTTGGTGAAGGCGGTGTAGCTGGTCTCGGCGACCTGCGCGGTGTGGATCCAGGTCCCGGTGTCCTGATCGAATACCGGGGTGGCGTAGGTGATCGGGGTCCAGGCGTGCTCGTCGATGCCCTCGATCACCGGCTGCAGGCCGGGATGCTGGCGCATGGTGATCGAAAACCGGGCCCCCCGCCGCGATGACGGCGTGGATCAGGGAACAGACGTAGTAGCCGGAATCCGCACGCACCAGCAGGTTCCCGGTGGCGCCGCAGCCACGGGCGGTCCGCAGTGCCTGCTCCACAAACGAGGTGGCGTTGCGGCGGGTGTCGGCCTGCCCGCCGCGCAGCCGGGTCGCCAGCAGCACCGGCGCCGCGATCGGGGTGGACAACGTGGCGGCGAGGAAGTGGTAGCCCCGCACGTGGGTGTAGCCGCGGTTCGCACCGACCTTGCCGTGACCGTAGACCTGGGTGATCTTCGAGTCCACGTCCAGGATCGCGTACTCACCCACCCCGGGCAGCAACCGCCCGCCGGTGGCCCGGGCCAGGCGGATCAGAACCTGCGCGGCGAACGCCTCCAACGCACCGGCGTGGCCGATGTCGAACCCGCGCAGGAACGTCCCCAGCGTCGACGGTGCCCGGACCCCGCGAAACAGCCGGTGCATCGCGCCGGCCCGCAGCACATCCAGATCGTCGATACTGTCCGCGCCCGCGGCCATGCCCGCGACGATCGAGAGCAGCTTCGCGCTCGGGTTCGCACCAGCCGGACCAGGGATCCTGATCCGTTCGGCCGCCAGATCGGCGAAGCCGACATTCTCGGCCAGTCGCAGCAAGGGCAGCAGCCCGGCATGGGACACGACGCTCTGATCGTCGAACCTCGCCGCCACCCTGCCCCAGGTATGAGATGCTCGCATCCAGCAGATGCCCTCTCACTTAAGGTCTGTTTGTTCCCTAGACAAGAACAATCATCCCAGGTCAGAGGGCATCTGCCCGTTTACGACATACCCCCAGCCAGCACATTCACCGGTGGATCCGGGTCCGACGACAGGAAAGAGTCGTTCATGACGTCCGGACAGTCGTCGGCCGGCGGAGCGGTCCGGCTTCACTGCATCCCCCACCCGTTCCCGGGGGGCCGGCAAAGTCCCGCCCGGTTCGCGGATCGGCCGCTCGCCGGAGGTCTTGAATGACTCATTCAGGACCTCCCAAGCCCTGAATGAGTCATTCAAGACACCGCAGCAGCGGCCGCCACGCACACCGGTGAGCGAACAGGCGCTCCCAGGCATGGGCGCCGACATGCGTACTCGCGCAGCCTCTTCCGACAAATCAGCCTCTGAACTGCAGAAACGACTTTGCCGGGGCCCTGCCCGTCGCGAAACTTCCCCTGCCCACCCTGGCAGGGTTCCGGCAAAGTCGTAGCGCCTCTTTGCAGGCGCCTCGCCAGTGTGCTCGACGCGCTGACGGCATGACCGGCGCCCCACCCAGCCCCCTCCCCGCAACCCCGATACGAAGCCAGAACACGGACGGTAGTGCCGGGTCAAGGCACGCTTTCCCGCCTTGACGCGGTACTGCCGGCCGTAGTCACAATCCGGCTTCGGGGTGGTGGGTCCATTGAGTGCTCTGCGCTGCCTGCAACGACACGACCTTGCCGGAACCCCCGCCCTCCCTGGGGGGCGTCCCCAAGTCCAGTCTACCGGTGGGGTCTGCCGAAAACCCTGGAATCGCCTCGGAAGCCCCGACTTGTCCACAATCGAGCCGGCCTGTGGACAAGTCGGGTTTCCGGGTCAGTTGAACAAAGCGGGGAGAGTACGCTCCCAGGTTTCGCGCAGCTCGTCGAGCGTGAACTCCGTGATGTCCTGCAGCTCCAGCGTGCCCGACTCCGGGTCCACCACACCCGTCTTGCGCCACGGCAGGCCACGGGCCGTGCACATCTCCGTGAAGCGCAGCTCTTCCGTGCGCGGGACCGCCACCAGCACTCGGCCCGCCGACTCGGAGAACAGCTGGACGAACGGGTCCTGGTCGCTGTCCAGGAACACCCGGGCGCCGCACTGTCCGATGAGGACGGTCTCGACCAGCGTCTGGATCAGGCCGCCGTCCGAAAGGTCGTGGGCCGCCGAGATCATTCCGTCGCGGGAACCCGCCACCAGGATCTCCGCCAGCAGCTTCTCGCGGGCCAAATCGACCCTTGGCGGAACGCCGCCGAGGTGGCCGTGGAGCTCGCGGGCCCAGGCCGAGCCGTCCAGCTCGTCGTGCGTTTCGCCCAGCAGCAGCAGGGTTTCGCCCGCCTCCGCGCCGATGCCCGTCGGGATGCGGCGGGTCACGTCGTCGATCACGCCGAGGACGCCGATCACCGGTGTCGGGAGGATCGCCGTCGAACCCGTCTGGTTGAAGAAGCTCACGTTGCCGCCCGTCACCGGGATGCCCAGCTCGACGCAGCCGTCCGCGAGGCCGTGCACCGCCTGCTCGAACTGCCACATCACGCCCGGGTCGGTGGGGGCGCCGAAGTTGAGGCAGTCCGACACCGCGACCGGCGTCGCGCCGCCCGTCGCCACGTTGCGGTACGCCTCCGCCAGCGCCAGCTGCGCGCCGCGGTACGGGTCCAGGTACACGAACTTGCTGTTGCAGTCCGTCGCCACCGAGACGCCGCGGCCGCTCGACTCGTCGATCCGGATCATGCCCGAGTCCGACGGCTGGGCCAGCACGCTGTTCCCCCGCACGTACCGGTCGTACTGCGACGTCACCCATTCCTTCGACGCCTGGTTCGGCGACGAAATCAACCGCAGTACGTCCGCGCGCAGTTCGTCCGGAGTGGACGGACGAGGCAGCGAAGCCGACGTGTCCGCGATCAGGGCGTCCTGAGTGGACGGACGCTCGATCGGCCGGTCGTACACCGGGCCCTGGTGGGCGACCGTGTGCGCCGGGACGTCGACGACGACCTCGTCGTGCCACGTGATGACCAGGTGCTCGCCGTCGGTGACCTCGCCGATGTCGGTGGCGATGACGTCCCACTTGCGGCAGACCGCCATGAAAGCCTCGACGTTCTCCGGCGAAACGACCGCGCACATGCGCTCCTGCGACTCGCTGGAGAGCACCTCGGCCGGCGTCATCCCGGTGGCGCGCAACGGAACCCGGTCGAGGTAGATGTGCATGCCGCCGTCGCCGGCCGCGGCCAGTTCCGACGTCGCGCAGGACAGCCCGGCGCCGCCGAGGTCCTGGATGCCGACGACGAGCTTCTGCGCGAACAGCTCGAGGCAGCACTCGATGAGCACCTTCTCGGTGAACGGGTCGCCCACCTGGACGCTCGGCAGCTTCTTGCGGCCCGACGCCGACTCGTCACCCGAAAAGGTGTCACTCGCCAGGACGGAAACGCCGCCGATGCCGTCGAGGCCGGTGCGGGCACCGAACAGGATGATCTTGTTGCCGGTACCGGACGCGAACGCCAGGTGCAGGTCCTCGACGCGCATCGCGCCGACGCACAGCGCGTTCACCAGCGGGTTGCCCGAGTAGGACGGGTCGAACACCAGCTCGCCGCCGATGTTCGGCAGGCCGAGGCAGTTGCCGTAGCCGCCGACGCCGGCGACGACGCCGGGCAGCACGCGCTTGGTGTCGGGGGCGTCGGCCGGGCCGAAGCGCAGCGCGTCGGCGACGGCGAGGGGCCGCGCGCCCATCGCCATGATGTCGCGGACGATGCCGCCGACGCCGGTCGCCGCGCCCTGGTACGGCTCCACATAGGACGGGTGGTTGTGGCTCTCCACCTTGAAGGTGACCGCCCAGCCCTCGCCGATGTCGACGACGCCCGCGTTCTCGCCGATGCCGGCCAGCATCTTGGCCTTCATCTTGTCGGTGGCGGTTTCGCCGAAGTAGCGCAGGTGCTTCTTCGAGGACTTGTAGGAGCAGTGCTCGCTCCACATCACCGAGTACATGGCCAGCTCGGCGTCGGTGGGCCGGCGGCCGAGGATCTCCCGGATGCGGGCGTACTCGTCGTCGGCGAGCCCGAGCTCGCGATACGGCTGGGTGTGGTCCGGGGTCGCCCCGGCGCGCTCGGTGGTGTCAACGGTGCTGGTCACGGTGTCCGTGTCAGGGTTCGCCACGGCCGCCAGGATACGTGCCGGGCCCGGGCGCCCCGGACGGTGGGCCGTCGAAATCGGACGGCCCGCGGCCGGTGTGACCGAGCCGACATCGCGACCGGCCCGGACGCCCCGATGCGGCCTGGGACGCGGGGGTGCGCCCTGGGGACAACTCCGGTGCGCGGGCCCGGAATTGTCGGTCCCCTCGAGTAACGTCGAAACCGGGGGTCCCCCGAGCGGCGAGGGCACTCGGGCCGGGGCAGGGCCGAGCGGCGAAGGCACTCCGGCCGGGAAAAGCCGACCGGCGGGGCCGGTGCGCGACCCGAGCACCGGGGGTGCCTTCGGACTCGGCGGCCGGAAAATCGGTCGCCTTCGCACGAGCCTCGGCTTACCGTCGGAAATCGTGCTTTCCGCCACGTATCCCTTTCCGCCGCTGCGGCTGCCCGCACGGCCGAGCGCGAGCCGCTTCCTGCTCGCCGTCTTCCGTGCCCGGCTGGGCACGGTGCTCGGCGCGGCCGCGATCGGTGTCGTCTGGGCGCTGCCGGGCGCGCTGCTGCCGCTGGTGGTCGGCCAGGGCATCGGTGCGGTCAGCGCGCACGACGGCGCCGCCGTCGGACGCTGGGCGCTGGCCGCCGCCCTGCTCGGGGTCGTACAGACGCTGACCGGGACCTGGCTGCACTTCCTCAACTTCGGCTTGTGGCTGCACGGCGCCGGCTCGACGCAGCGCGCGGTGTCGGCGCACACCACCCGCGTCGGCGCCGGCCTGCGTGAGCAGACGACCACCGGCAACCTCGTCGCGATCAGCACGACGGACATCAACCACATCGGCAACACCGTCGAAATCACCAGCCGGGCGTTCGGTTCGCTGATGGCGTTCGTCGTGGTCGCGGTGTGGCTGGTCTCGACGTCGCCGCTACTCGGCGTGGTCGCGCTGATCGGCGTGCCGGTCGCGGTGCTGGGCATCGGGCCACTGCTGGCGCCGCTGCAGAATCGCAAGGCGAAGCAGCGCGAGAAGCGCGGAGACGTCAACGCGCTCGGCGCCGACATCGTGTCCGGCCTGCGGATCCTGCGCGGCATCGGCGGCGAGCGGCGGTTCTTCGCCCGCTTCCGGGAAACCAGCCGGCGGGTGCGGCTGGCCGGCATCGAGGTCGGCAAGGCCGAGTCGTGGCTGGCCGCGGCGGAGATCGCGCTGCCCGGCCTGGTCACCGTGGTGATCACCTGGCTGGGGGCGCGGCTGGCCGTGGCCGGGGAGATCGGCGTCGGGCAGCTCGTGTCGTTCTACGGCGTTTCGGCGTTCCTGATCTGGCCGGTCACCACCGCGACGGAAGCGGTCGGCTCGATCACCTCCGGCCTGGTCGCGGCCCGGAAGGTCGTCGCGCTGCTGGCCATCCGCCCGAAGCTGGCGGACCCGGAGACGCCGGTACCGCTGCCCCGAGGGCCGCTGGAGCTGGTCGACACCGAGTCCGGCGTCCGCGTCGCGGCCGGACGGCTGACGGTCGTCGACTTCGGCGCCGGCGGGGAAGCGGTGGCCGACCGGCTGGCCCGGTTCGCCGACCCGGCCGAGGGCGAAGACGTGCTGGTCGGCGGGGTCCGCGCGGACCAGGTCGCGCTCGCGGAGCTGCGGCAGCGGGTCGTGTACGCGCACAACCAGGACATCTGGTTCTCCGGCGTGCTGCGCGAGCAGCTGGCGCCGGCGCGACCGAGCGGCGTGGACATCACCGAAGCGCTGTACGCGGCCGACGCCGACGACATCGTCGAGGCACTGCCCGACGGCGTCGACGAGGTGATCGGCGAGCGCGGGCGCGAGGTGTCCGGCGGCCAGCGGCAGCGGCTGAACCTGGCCCGCGCGCTGGCGACCGACGCGGACGTCCTGGTGCTGGACGAGCCGACGTCGGCGGTCGACGCGCACACCGAGGCACGCATCACCGAACGCGTCGCCGCGCTGCGACGCGGCAAGACGACGGTGGTGTTCAGCCAGAGTCCTTTGTGGACACATGTGGCGGACGAAGTCTTCACGGCGAAGGTAGTGACGGTATGAAACGGCTTCCCACGGCGTCCCGGCGGGACGTCCGCCGCTGGGCGCTGAAGACGGCGGCGACCCACAAACGCGAGTTCGCACTGCTGCTGGGTTCGCTGGCCGTGGCCACGCTGATCGGGCTGGCCGGCCCGCAGCTGCTCGGCGCGCTGGTCGACGACGTCGCGGCCGGCACGACGACGGCCCACGTCGATGTGCTGGCGGTGGCGTTCGTCGCGATCCTGGTGTTCCAGGCGCTGGCGCGGAAGATCGCGCGGATGCGCGGCGCGGTGTTCGGCGAGCTGGTGCTGGCCGAGACGCGCGAGGAGTTCGTCGGGACGGCGCTGCAGCTGCCGCTCGGCACCGTCGAGGCGGCCGGCACCGGAGACCTGCTCAGCCGGGCCACCACCGACCTCGGCCGGATCGACCACGCGGCGCGGTTCGCGGCGCCGGAAATCCTGGTCGCGGCGGTGACCGTGGTGTTCACGGTCGTCGCGATGGTGCTGACGTCGCCGCTGCTGTCACTGGGCCTGCTGGTCGCGGTGCCGCTGCTGGTGCCGGTCAACGTCTGGTACCAGCGCCGCATCCCGCCGGTGATGCAGTGGATGCTGGACCGCTGGGCGGACCTGACGACCAGCGTCCACGAGACGGCGGAAGGCGCGCGCACGGTCGAGGCGCTCGGGCTGACCGGGCGGCGGATCGACGCCGCGCACGACGCGCTGGACCAGAGCATCCTCGGCGAACGCCGGATGCGGGCGCTGCAGCTGCGGTGGCTGCCGTCGCTGGAGATCAGCTACGTGGCGCCGCTGGCGGTCATGCTGCCGCTCGGGCTGCTCGCGTACACGCGCGGCTGGGCCGGGCTCGGCGAGATCACCACCATGCTGCTGTACATGCAGGCGATGGCCCCGCCGCTCAACGAGGCGCTGTTCTGGCTGGAGGACCTGCAGGTCGCGGCGGCCGCGGCACGCCGGATCCTCGGTGTCCACACGGTCGCGACGGAGGACGCGCCGAAGGTGACGGAGGTGCCGCGCGGGCGCGACATCGACGTGCACGGCGTCCGGTTCGCCTACACCGCCGACCGCGAGGTGCTGCACGGCATCGACCTGCGGGTGCCACGCGGCGAGCGGCTGGCGATCGTCGGGCCGTCCGGCGCGGGCAAGTCGACGCTCGGCCGGCTGCTGGCCGGCATCGCGGCGCCGTCGTCGGGCTCGGTGCGGATCGGCGGCCAGGACGTCTCGGCGCTGGCCGACGACGTGCTGCGCGGCGAGGTCCTGCTGCTGACCCAGGAGCACCACGTGTTCTCCGGGACGCTGCGGCAGAACCTGGCGCTGCCGGCGCGGCGCGAGGGCGGCGACTGGACGGACGACGAGCTGCTCGCGGCCGTGGCCTCGGCGGGCGCGTCGGACTGGGCCGCGTCGCTCCCGGACGGGCTCGACACGAAGCTCGGCTCCGGCGAGCACCCGGTGCCCGCGGCGATCGCGCAGCAGCTGGCGCTGGCCAGGGTGGTGCTGGCCGACCCGCACACGCTGGTGCTCGACGAAGCGACGTCACTGCTGGACACGGGCTCGGCGCGGGACCTGGAGAAGTCGCTGAACAGCGTGCTGGCGGGACGCACGGTGATCGCGATCGCCCACCGGCTCCACACGGCCGCGGCGGCCGACCGGGTCGCGGTGGTCGAAGGCGGCCGCATTACCGAGCTGGGCCCGCACGACGAACTGCTGTCGGCTGGCGGCTCGTACGCCCGGCTGGTGGCGGCGGCGAGCTAGGGACAGGCCGGGCGCGAAGGGTCGGCACGTGTGATCGAAAGGTCGACACGCGTGATTGGAGGGTCGACACGCGGCCGGGGCCGGCGAGGCGAAGTCGCAGTCCGGGGCTGTGGACAACGTGCGTCCACAGCCCCGGAACTGTCGGTGGGCCCAGGTAAAATGGCTACCGGGGGGCGAGGCCCGCCCTCAGGCCTTCACCAGCGCGTCCACCGCGCTGAAGAACATGCCCAAACCGTCGTCCGACGGGCCCGTCAGCGCGTCGATCGCGTGCTCCGGGTGCGGCATCAGGCCAACCACCCGGCCGTTCTCGCTGCGGATCCCGGCGATGTCGTTCCGCGACCCGTTCGGGTTGCTCCCGACGTACCGGAACACGACGCGCCCCTCGGCCTCCAAAGCGTCCAAAGTGGACTGCTCGGCCATGTAGCACCCGTCGATGTTCTTCATCGGGATGAGGATTTCCGCGCCCTCGTCGTACCGCGTCGTCCACGGCGTCGAGGTGTTCTCCACCCGCAGCCACTGGTCGCGGCAGATGAAGTGCAGGCCCTGGTTGCGGATCATCGCGCCCGGCAGCAGGCCGGCCTCGCACAGGATCTGGAACCCGTTGCAGATGCCGAGCACCGGCATGCCCGCGCGAGCCGCCTCGATCACCGGCGTCATGATCGGCGCGAACCGGGCGATCACGCCCGCACGCAGGTAGTCGCCGTAGGAGAAGCCACCCGGGACGACGACCGCGTCGACTTCGCGCAGGTTCTCGTCGGCGTGCCAGAGCGACACGGCCTCGCCGCCGGCGTAGCGGACCGCGCGGGCCGCGTCGACGTCGTCCAGCGTGCCCGGGAAGGTGATGACGCCGATCCGGGCGCTCACGCGCCGACCCGCTTGATGGTCCACTGCTCGATGACCGGGTTCGCGAGGAAGCCTTCGGCGATCTTCTCCAGCGTCGCGTCGTCGACCGTGTCGTCGACCTCGATCTCGAAGTGCTTGCCCTGGCGGATTTCGGTGATCCCGGTGAACCCCAGGCGGCCGGCGGCGCCGAGCGCGGCCTGTCCCTGCGGGTCGAGGATTTCGGGCTTCGGCATGACGTCGACGACGACTCGGGCCACGGCAGGCTGCTCCTTATTCACGCAGGTCGTGGGTACTCCGCGAGCATAGTTCACCCGCTCACCCCCCTGGCGGGGCCCACCGGGAACCTAGACTGGCCGACGGCGCGGCGCTGCGCCATGATGAGTCGTTGACATCTCGCCAACAGGAGGCACCGTGGCCGTCCAGGAGTCCTACGACTACGTCATCGTCGGCGCGGGCAGCGCGGGCTGCGTGCTGGCGAACCGGCTGACCGAGGATCCGGCGGCCCAGGTCCTGCTGCTCGAGGCGGGCGCGGAGGACACCGCGGACGAGATCCACATCCCGGCTGCCTTCTCGTCACTGTTCAAGACCAAGTGGGACTGGAACTACGAGACCGTCGAGCAGAAGCACACGGGCAAGCCGGCGTACTGGCCGCGCGGCAAGATGCTCGGCGGCTGCTCGTCGATCAACGCGATGATCTACATCCGCGGCAACCGCGCCGACTACGACGGTTGGCGCGATCAGCACGGCGCCGAAGGCTGGGGCTGGGACGACGTCCTCCCGTACTTCAAGCGGGCCGAGGGCAACCAGCGGCTAGGCGGGCCGCTGCACGGCACGGACGGCCCGCTCAACGTCGAGGACCGCCGGTTCACCCACGAGCTGTCGAGCGCCTGGGTCGACTCCGCCGTCTCGTGGGGACTCAAGCGCACCGACGACTTCAACGGCGAGAGCCAGGAAGGCGCCGGCGTCTACCAGGTGACCTGCAAGAAGGGGCGCCGGTGGTCCACCGCCGACGCCTACCTGCGCCCGGTCCTCGACCGGCCGAACCTCACCGTGAAGACCTGCGCGCCCGCCACCCGCGTCGTCTTCGAGGGCACCCGCGCCGTCGGAGTGTCCTATTTGGACAGCGGCGTCGAGCGGACCGCGCGCGCGTCGGCCGAGGTCGTCCTGAGCGGCGGCGCGGTCAACTCACCGCAGCTGCTGATGGTCTCCGGCGTCGGCCCCGCCGAGCACCTGCGCGAGCACGGCATCGACGTCGTCGCCGCGCTGCCCGGCGTCGGCGAGAACCTGCACGACCACCCGGCCTGCGGGATCATCTGGTCCACGCGCGGGACGACCGACCTGGTCGACGCGGCCACGCCGCGCGGCCTGATCCGCTACCAGCTGACCAAGCGCGGGCCGCTGACGTCCAACATCGGCGAAGCGGGCGCGTTCTACCCGACCACGGACGGCCTGGCCGGGCCGGACATGCAGATCCACGTCGCGCCGACGTTGTTCTACGACAACGGCCTGCGCGAGCCGACCGTCTCCGGGTTCACGTCGGCGGCGACCGTGGTGGACGTCGCGAGCCGTGGCCGGCTGCGGCTGAAGTCGGCGAACCCGCTGTGGAAACCGGAAATCGACCCGGCGTACTACGCGGATTCCCGTGACATGGACACGATGATCGCCGGGCTGCGGGCGCTGATCGAGATCGGGAAGTCGGGGCCGCTCACACGGTTCCTCGACAAGCCGTTCCTGCCGGCGCGCCACGACCTCAGCGACGCCGAACTGGCCGAGCACGTCCGCGAGCACACGCAGACGCTGTACCACCCGGTGGGGACGTGCGCGATCGGTTCGGTGGTCGACCCTCAGCTGCGGGTGCAGGGCGTGGAGGGGCTGCGTGTGGTCGACGCGTCGGTGATGCCGGTTGTGCCGCGCGGCAACACGAACGCACCGACGATCATGGTCGCCGAGAAGGCCGCCGATCTGATTCGGGGGCGGTGAGGGCGGGCCGCGGCCCCCGGTATCCAGTCTGGCGGCGGGCACCGACAGTTCCGGGGTTGCGGACCTGAGCTGTCCACAACCCCGGATCGCGTCACCGCTTGCCGTGGAGGATGGTCACCAGCTTGGCGACCAGGGCGTCCGTCGACGGCTTGCGGCTGAACGACGTCAGCGTCAGCGGGGCCGTGAAGCGCTGGCGGGCGATCGCCTTCGTGCGGGCGAACTCGCGCAGGCCCTCCGGGCCGTGGATGCGGCCGAAGCCCGAGTCGCCGACGCCGCCGAACGGCAGCGACGCGATGCCCGCGAACGACAGCGGCGCGTTGATCGCAGTCATGCCCGTGCGCAGCTTTTCCGCCAGCTCGACGCCGCGGGCCTTCGAAAAGACCGTCGAGCCGAGGCCGTACTTCGTGCTGTTCGCCTTCTCGACCGCCTCGTCCATGTCGCGGACCTTCGCGATCGTCACCGTCGGGCCGAACGTCTCCTCCGTCACCGCCTCGGAGTCCTCCGGGACGTCCACCAGCACCGTCGGCTGGACGTAGCGGTCGCCGACCGCGTCCTCGCCGCCGAGGACCGCCTTGCCGCCGCGGGCGAGTGCGTCCTGGATGTGGCGCTTGATCACGCCCAGCTGGGACGGCATCGTCACCGGCCCGTACTGCGCGGCCTCGTCCGAGCCCGCGCGCACGTCCTTCGACTTCTCGACGACCTTCGCCACGAACTCGTCGTGGACCTTCTCGTGGACGTACACCCGCTCGACGCCGATGCAGGTCTGGCCGGAGTTGGAGAACGCGCCCCACACCGTGGCGTCGGCGGCGGCGTCGAGGTCGGCGTCCGCGTCGACGAGCACCGGGTCCTTGCCGCCCGCCTCGATGACGACCGGGGTGAGCGTCTCGGCCGCCGCGGCCATGATCCGCTTGCCGGTGGCCGTCGAACCGGTGAACGCGATCTTGTCGACACCCGCGCCGACCAGTGCCGCGCCCGTCTCGCCGAAGCCCGTGATCAGCTGCAGCACCGGCTGCTCCGGCACGATCTCGGCGAACGCGTCGACCAGCCACTTCCCGACGCCGGGGGTGTACTCGCTCGGCTTGAACACCACGGCGTTGCCCGCCGCGAGCGCGTACGCGATCGAGCCGAGCGGCGTGAACACCGGGTAGTTCCACGGGCCGATCACGCCGACCACGCCCAGCGGCTGGTACTCGACCGTGGCCGCCTGGTTCGACATCAGCAGGCCGGCGGACCGCTTCTGCTTGCCGAGGATCTTCTTCGCGTGCTTGCCCGCCCAGGCGATGTGCTCGATGGCCAGGACGCTCTCGAGCTGCGCGTCGACGATCGGCTTGCCCGTCTCGTCGCGCACCACCTGGCACAGCTGCGGCAGCCGCCGCGTCAGCACGCCCTTCCAGCTCTTGAGCCGCTCCGCGCGTCCGGCGAACCCGAGGTCCGCCCACCACTCCGCCGCGACGCGCGCCCGTTCGACGGCCGCCTGGACGTCGTCCGCGGTGTGGATCGGGTAGGTTCCGACCACCTCGTCGGTCGCCGGGCTGAGCGAGTCGAAGGTCTCGCCGACCGACGTCGGCTTCGGCTGGACGGCGGTCATCGGCGTCTCCTGTGAGGTCTAGGGTCTGCCCAGGTTACGACCTTACTGACATCGTGCCAATAGCTCGTGCGGGCTTCGCCACCAGCATTGCACCGGCGACCGCCGCGGCAAAGACACCGAACAAGGGCGCGAGCCACAACGGCAGCACGCCGACCGCCAGCGAACCGAGCCCGAAGCCGCACGACTGCACGGTGAAACTCAGAGAGAACCCCGCTGACCTGCGGTTCTTCGGCAGCAGACGCTGGAGGTTGACCGAGGTCGCGGCGACCAGCGGCCCGCCACACGCGCCGATCACGGCCACCGATCCGAGCAGGCCGGCCCAGCCGAGGTCGGCGGCGAGGGTGAGCCCGCCGGCGACGAACCCGGCGAGGAACAGCCGCGGGTCACCGGTTTTGCCGCGCCACGCGTAGACCGCGCTGCCGGCGAAGCTCGCCCCGCACAGCACGGCGATCACCAGCGGCGCGGCCGTCTCGGGCGCGCCGAGGCGCTGGACCAGCGGCAGCGGCGCGACCTCGATCGTCGACGTCAGCAGCCCGATGGTGAAGGCGCAGCACAGCCAGGGCAGGTAGGCGACGAGCCGGGCGGGCGCCGCGCCGGCTTCGGATTCCACCCCGTCGTGCGGAGCCGCGCGGCGCGGGACGAGCGCGGCGGCGGCCACGTAAGCGACGGCCATGGCCGTGACCGGGACGAACGTGCCGGCGACGTCGAGCAGCGCGACCAGCACCGGGCCGCCGACGAGGACACCTTCGAGGATCATCGCGTCGACGGAGATCGCCCGCGGCAGGAGCGCGTCGTCGACCGTGTCCGCGAGCAGCGTCCGGAAGCCGCCCGACAGCGCGCCGCCCGCGATGCCGGGCAGCAGGACGAGCGCGAGCAGCACGGCACTGGGTGCGCCGGCCGCGGCCGCGGCGGCCAGGACGCCGAACCCGGCGGCGGTCAGGAGCAGCAGCACCGGCAGCCCACGCGACGGGCCGGCCCGGTCGAGCAGCCGGCCGACCGGGACCGCGCAGACCATTTCGGCGGCGACGTAGACGGACATCAGGACGCCGCCCAGCCGGTACGACCCGGTCGTGGCGGTGGTCAGCAGGGTGAACGCGAGCGGCGCCATGAACGACGGGAGCCGGGTGAGCTGGACGGCGGCCGACCAGCGCCAGTAGGCGCGATGGGTGAACAACGACATGCGCACACGCTGGCTCGGCGTCGTCGTGCGGCACACTGATTCGGAGAGGAGCGAATGTCGATGATCGAGCTGATCCTCACGGCGGCCGGCGCGCAACGCGTCCGCTTCGCGATCTCGCCCCTCGAAGAGGTACTGGGCGCCGTCCAGACGCTGCTCGGCGTCCGCGGCCACCCGGCGAACCTGCCGTGGGCGTCCGGCGTGGCCGTCCCCGACGTTCCCGAGCTGGCCGCGG
This sequence comes from Amycolatopsis balhimycina FH 1894, assembly GCF_000384295.1. NCBI lineage: Bacteria > Bacillati > Actinomycetota > Actinomycetes > Pseudonocardiales > Pseudonocardiaceae > Amycolatopsis > Amycolatopsis balhimycina. The sequence goes on from NZ_KB913037.1 coordinate 4,918,160, forward strand.
TGCTGAGCGCGCGGCACTACATCACCGAGTTCCTGAGCCCGCCGCCCGACGACCCGGAAACGACCGCCGAAGCGCAGCTGCGGGTGGTCCGCGCGACGCCGTCCGCGCAGGTCGCGTTGGAGCTGGGCATGGTGGACGCGGACCTGTCCGGCCTGCCCGCCGACCCGGCGACCGCGCGCGACCTCCTCGCCGGCCAGCTCGAGCAGGTGTGGCACGCCCTGCTGGCACCGGAATGGCCTCGCCTGCGCGAACTGCTCGCGGCGGACATCGCGTACCGGACGCGGCAGCTGGGTTCGGGCGGCATCGCGGCGATGCTGGCCGGGCTGCACCCGCGGGTCCGGCTTTCGGGGACGTCGTTGCTGGTCGACATCCGGTCGCGGGAACGGCTTTCGATCGATTCGCGCGGGTTGCTGCTGATCCCGGCGGTCTTCGCGTGGCCGAACGTCGGCGTGGTGACGGTGCCGCCGTGGCAGATCTCCCTGCTCTACCCGGCTCGGGGCGTGGCTTCGCTGTGGACGTCTTCCGCGGTGCCCCCGGAACCGCTGGCCGAGATCCTCGGCCGGACGCGGGCCCTGCTGCTGACGGCACTCGACGCTCCCGCGGCGACGACCGACCTGGCGCGGCGGCACGGCTTGGCCCCGGCGACGGTTTCGGCGCACCTGACAGCGTTGCGCGGGGCCGGGTTGCTCGCTTCGGAGCGCCGAGGACACCAGGTGCTGTACCGGCGCACGGACCTGGGCGACGTGTTGCTCACCGGCCAACTCTGACGAACCGGGGTTACTAATCCGACCAAAAGTAGGCCGACCCCCACGCGGCACGTAACCGTAGCTACGAAGCCATTCGGCCGTGACTGTGGTCGGATTAGTAACGATCGGCACAGTAGGCTGGAATCGACTACCCGTGAAGGAGAACCATCGATGCGTATCGTCCATTTCGGACACGCCTGCGTGCTGCTGGAGACCGGCTCCGAGCGGATCCTGATCGATCCCGGCGTGTTTTCCACCGGCTTCGAGGGTGAACGCGAGCTGTCGGCCGTGCTGATCACGCACCAGCACTTCGACCACCTGGACGTCGAGCGGCTGCCGAAGGTCCTCGAAGCCAACCCGGGCGCCAAGCTGATCGCCGATCCCGGTTCCGCGTCCGAAATCGAGAAGCTGGGCCTGCCGTTCGACGTCGCCAACGTCGGGGACGCCTTCGCCGTCGGGGACACCTCGATCAAGGCCGTCGGCGGAGAGCACGCCGTCATCCACGCCGACATCCCGGTCATCCCGAACATCGGCTACGTCTTCGACGACGGCGCGTTCTTCCACCCCGGCGACTCGTTCTTCGTGCCCGAGCAGAAGATCGACGTGCTCGGCCTGCCCACCGGGGCGCCGTGGCTCAAGGCCGGGGAGGCCGTGGACTACCTGCGGGCCGTCGCGCCGCGGGTCGCCGTGCCGATCCACGAAGCCGTGCTCGCCAACCCGGCCATGCACTACGGCCTGTTCGGCAACCTCGCGCCCGAAGGCACCGAGCTCAAGGTGCTCGAGCGGGGCGAACCGGCGAAGTTCTAAGCCGTCACGGTGCGCAGCGAGCCGTAGGTCGCGCCGAACGCGCGGTTCTCGAGAGCGACATCGACCGCGTCGAGCAGAGCCTGGCGGAGGCCGGGGCGGGTGAGGTCCGTGGCATCCGCCCCCAGCCGGACCAGCCCGCCCGGGGGAGCCGCGCGCGCGGCCGCCAGCACCAGCGTGAAGCAGCGCACCGTCTCCGTGCGGTGCGACTGGCTGGTGAACTCCTGGACGCGGGCGCGGCGCACCTCGCCGGTGACGAGGTCCCGCACCGCGCCGAGGTCCGCGCACAGCCGGAAACCGTGCTCGGCCAGCGCCTGCAGCGTGCCCTGGGACACGACCCACCGCGGCGGCGCGAAGCCGTCGACGGCGAGACCGGCGTTGTCGAGAGCGGCCTTCGCCGCGATCAGCCGCAGCCGGGCCTCGTGCGCCGGCAGCGTCGCGAACTCCGCCTTCTTGCCCAGGTAGACCGTGCGATGGGTGGGCGTGACGGTGTGGTCGTACCCGTGCAGCAGCACGGAATCACCGCCGCGGGCGCGGGTGCGCACCCACTCCGTCACCGGGCCTTCGCCGGTGCGGGCGGTGTACAGCACCGAGAGCGGCACCTTGCGGCGGTCGAGCTCGGCCGCGAGATCGGCGCACCGGTGCAGCGTGCGCGGGGTGATTCCCGACAGCGAAACCAGCAAGTGAGCGTCCACGCCACCATTGGGACGCACGCGCCTGACGTCGTCATGAACTGCGCAGAACAGGCAGACGACCGTTGCCGGAAGGGTCAGACACCCTCACGCAGGCGCTTCACGGCGACAGCGATCCGACCACGCAGATCGGGGTCGGCGACCTGGCCGTCGGCGACGTCCGCCCGCGAGATCGGGATCTTCACGCACGCCTCCTCGACGATCTTCGCGCCCGCGTACGTCAGCACCTTGCGCAGCGAGTCGTGCGCGTCCCGGCCGCCGGTCGGGGCCGCGATCGACGACGCGTTGATCCACGCCACCGGCTTGCCGTACATCTCGCCGCCGCCGACCGTCCAGTCGAGGAGGTTCTTGAACGAACCCGGCAGCCCGCCCGCGTACTCGGGCGTGCAGATCATCACCGCGTCGGCTTCCTTGATCGCCGCCCGCAGCGAGGCGACAGCGGGGTGCAGCGGGTCGCGGTCGTCATCGGGGTTGAAGTGCGGGAGGCCGGCGAGACCGGTGTACGTCTTGCTCGCGGTGAGGGTCGCGACGGTCCCCAGCACCGCCGCATTGCCCGAGCCGGCTCGCAGGCTGCCGCAGATCAGCAGGATCACGAGGCCAGTCTGCCAGCGAAAGCCCGGTGATGCGGTGATACGCCTCGATGTACCGGTCGCGCGTGGCCGTCACCACTTCGGGTGGCAACGCCGGCAGTGCCGACACGCAGTCCCACCCGGACTCCGGGCCGACCAGCCAGTCACGCACGTGCTGCTTGTCGAACGACGGCCGCCCGACGCCGGGCTCGTAGCCGTCGGCGAGCCAGTAGCGTGCCGAATCCGGCGTCAGCAGCTCGTCCGCGAGCACGAGCCGGCCGGCCGCGTCGGTGCCGAACTCGAACTTCGTGTCGGCCAGCAGCAGGCCCTGCTCCGCGGCCCGCGCGGCACCCCGGCGGTACAGCTCCAGCGACGCCTCGCGGACCTCCTCGGCGAGCGCGCGGCCGAGTACCGACACGCACGTGCCGAAGTCGATGTTCTCGTCCTTTTCGCCGGGTCGCGCCTTGGTGGACGGTGTGAAGATCGGCTCGGGCAGCCGGGCCGACTCGGCCAGCCCGAGCGGCAGCGCCAGCCCGCACACCTCGCCGGAGCGGCGGTAGTCCGCGTACCCGCGGCCGGTGAGGCAGCCGCGGACGATCGCCTCCACCGGCAGCATGTCGAGCCGCTCGACCAGCAGCGCCCGGCCGCGGACGGCGTCGGGCACGAGCGGCCCGTCGCAGGCCACCAGGTGGTTCGGCAGGACGTCGGCGAGCTCGCCGAACCAGAACGCGCTCATCGCGGTGAGCACCCGGCCCTTGTCCGGGACGGGGTTGGGGAAAACGCTCTCGAAGGCCGAAATGCGGTCGGAGGCGACGATCAGCAGGTGGTCGTCGCCCACTTCGTACAGGTCACGGACCTTCGCGGAGGCGAGCCTCCGGAGTGTGGGGAGGGGTGTCACGCACCGAACCATAACGGGCACCCTCCGCCACGATGGATGATGCTGGCATGGCGTACGACTGGATCTCGGTGACCACCGACTACGGGCTGCGCGACGGCTTCGTGGCGGCCTGCCGCGGCGTGATCGCGCGGCTCGCCCCCGCCGTGCGGGTGATCGACGTGACCCACGAAGTCCCACCTCAGGACATCCGGCACGGCGCGATGGCGCTGGCCCAGACGGTCCCCTTCCTGCCGGAGGCGGTGCACGTCGCCGTGGTCGACCCGGGTGTCGGCACGACCCGGCTCGGCGTGGTCGTCGTCGCCGGGGACGGGCTTCTGGTCGGACCGGACAACGGCCTCCTGCTGCCGGCCGCGCAGGCGCTGGGCGGGGTCCGGGCGGCGTACGAGCTGGCGGAGCCGTCGCTGCGGCTGCCGACGACGTCGGCGACCTTCCACGGCCGGGACGTCTTCGCGCCCGCGGCCGCGCACCTCGCGCTGGGGGTGCCGCCGTCCGACTTCGGCGACCCGGTCGACGACCTGGTCGCGATGCCGGAGCCGTTCGTGGCGGCGTTTCCCGGGAAGCTGGTGTCGGAGGTGCTGACGGTCGACCACTTCGGCAACGTCCAGCTCGCCGCGACCCCGGTGGACCTGGAGCTGTCGGGCCTGTCCGGCGCGGTGTCGGTGCACAGCGAGCGGGTGGCCGTGACGACGGTGATCGGGCGGACGTTCGCCGACGTGCCCGCGGGGGCCAGCGTGCTCTACACGGATTCGGCGGGACGGCTCGCGGTCGCGGTCAACGGCGGCTCGGCGGCGGCCGTGCTCGGGCTCGGGCCGGCCCAGGAGTGCACGATCACCTCGTCGCCGACCGCGACCTGACCCGCTCGGAGTACGGCTCCCTTCATGCCGAAGGTGACGCCCGTCCGGGGTGCGCCAAGGCTCCGGCAGCGCCTGTCCGCTCGCCGGCGTGGGTGGCAGCCACCGCTGCCGCGGTGTCTTGAATGAGTCATTCAGGACCTCCGGCGAGCCGCCGACCCGCGAACCGGGCGCGACATTGCCGGAACCCTGCCGGGGACGGGTGGGGCCGGACCTAGAGCACCTGGGACAGGAAGCGCTGCAGGCGCGGGCTCTGGGGCTCGTCGAAGATCCGGGCCGGCTGGCCCTGCTCCACGATGCGGCCCGCGTCCATGAACGCCACCTCGTCGGCCACACTGCGGGCGAAGCCCATCTCGTGCGTCACCACGATCAGCGTCAGCCCGCGTTCGGCCAGGCCCGCCATCAGGTTCAGCACCCCCTTGACCAGCTCGGGGTCCAGTGCGCTGGTGGCCTCGTCGAACAGCATCACCTCGGGGTCCATCGCCAGCGCCCGGGCGATGGCCACGCGCTGCTGCTGACCGCCGGACAACGCGCTCGGCCGGTACGGTGCCTTGTCCGCCAGGCCGACCTCGGCGAGGTGGGCCCGGGCGATCTCCACCGCCTCCTCCTTGCCCAGCTTCTTCACGCTGCGCAGCGGCAGCACGATGTTGTCCAGCACGCTCCGGTGCCCGAAGAGGTTGAAGTGCTGGAACACCATGCCCACCCGCTGGCGCAGTGCGTCCGGGTCGGACCGGATCACGGACTCGCCGTCGAGGAGGAGGTCGCCGGAATCCGGTTCCTGCAGGCGGTTCACGCACCGGAGCAACGTCGACTTGCCCGAGCCGGACGGGCCGATCACGCAGGTCGTCTTGCCGCTCGCCACGCGGAGGTCCACGCCGCGCAGGACTTCCAGCGTGCCGAAGCTGACGTGGATGTCCCGCAGTTCCACACTGGACGAACGCACCGCTGTCGTCACGAGACGACCTTCCCGCCGGCCACCAGGTCCAGCTCGTCCTCGCCCGGTTCGTCGACGCGCACCTTGCGGCCGGTCCGGAGCTTCTTGTCGATGTAGTTCACCAGGTGCGTCAGCGGCACCGTGATCACCAGGTACACGAACCCGGCGGCCACCAGCGGCGAAAGGTTGCCCGTGTTGGCCGCGAGGTCCTGCCCGATGCGGAACAGCTCACGCTGCTCGGACAGCAGGCCCAGGAAGTACACCAGGCTGGAGTCCTTGATCAGCGCGATGAACTGGTTCACCAGCGCCGGCAGCACCCGCCGCACGCCCTGCGGGATGATCACCAGCAGCATCGCCTTGCTGTAGCTCATCCCCAGCGCGCGGCTGGCCTCCAGCTGTCCTTTGTCGATGCTCTGGATGCCGGACCGGAAGATCTCGCCGATGTAGGCGGCCGCGATCAGGCTCAGCGCCAGGATGCCCAGCGGGTACGGGTTGGTGCCCACGACGTCCCGCGCGAGCGTGCCGAGACCCTGGCCGATCACGAGGATGGTCAGGATCGCCGGCAGCCCGCGGAAGATGTCGGTGTACACCCGCGCCGGCCAGCGCAGCCAGATCTTGGTGGACAGGCCCATCACCGCCACCACCATGCCGAGCACGGTGCCGATCAGCGCGGACGTGACCGCCAGGATCAGCGTGTTGAGCAGGCCGGTTTTCAGCAGGTCGGGAAAGACCTGCCAGATGTACTCCCAGTTGAGGAAGGTGTCGAAAAATTGGTCCATTGTGGACTACTGCCCCGCCTTGAACTCGGCAGGCACCGGCGCGTTGGGCTCGAACTGGTCGTGCACCTTGACCCAGGTGCCGTCCGCGATGACCTTCTTCAGGCCGTCGTTGATCTTGCCGATCAGCTCCGTGTTGCCCTTCTTGAACGCGAACCCGTGCGGAATCGTCGTGGCGATCGCCTTGGTCACCTTGAGCTTCGCGTCCGGGTTGTTCTTCGCGTAGTCATCGGCGGTGGCCTGGTCGAACACCGCGCCGTCGACCGCGCCGGTCTTCAGCGCCGCGAGCGCGGCCGCGTCGTTCGGGAACCGGACGGCCTGCGCGGTCGGCGCGTTCGAGCCGAGCCAGCTGTCGGACACGGTGCCCTGAACGACGCCGATCCGCTTGCCCGCCAACGAGTTCTCGTCGGTGATGCCGGCCGTTTCCTTCGCTTCGATGCCGAGGGCCTGGTAGTTGTACGGCGCCGAGAAGTCGACCGTCTTCTTGCGGGCTTCGGTCTGGGAGATCGCCGAGCTGCCGATGTCGAAGGTGCCGTTCGCGACCTGGCCGAGCAGCGCGGAGAAGTCGGTCGCGACGAACTCGAGCTTCAGGTTCTCCTTCGCCGCGATGGCCTTCAGCAGTTCGTTGTCGAAGCCGGTGAAGGTGCCGTTTTCCTGGTAGGCGTTCGGCTTGGAGTCGCTGAGCGTGCCGACGCGCAGCGTTTTCCCGCCGCCGCTGTCGGAGCCGCCGCCACACGCCGTCAAGGCCGCGAGCAGCGTCGCCGCTATCGCCGTGACCAGTGTCTTCTTCATGCTTCTCCTAACCTCGGAACCCGGCCGGCACCGGAGTGGTCGGCAGGAACTGCTGGTGCAGCTTAAGCCAGGTTCCGTCGGCGATCACCTGCTTGAGCCCGTCGTCGATCTTGCGCAGCAGGTCGGCGTTGCCCTTCTTCACGGCGAAACCGTGCGGCACGTCGGTGACGAAGCTCTTCACGACGACGAGCTTGGCGTCCGGGTTGTCGGTGACGTTCTTCTCGGCGATGCTCTGGTCCAGGATGTACGCGTCGACAGCACCGCTCTTCAACGCGGTCAGCGCGGCGGCGTAGTCGGGGAACCGCACGGCCTGCGCGGCAGGGACCGTGCCGGTCAGCCAGTGGTCGCCGACGGTCGCCTGGATGACCGCGACCCGCTTGCCCGCCAGTCCCTTCTCGTCGGTGACCGGCGTGCCCTGCTTGGCCTGGACGCTCATGGTCTCGAAGTCGTAGGCCGCCGAGAAGCCGACCGTCTTCTTGCGCTCGTCGGTCTGCGCGATCGCCGAGCTGGCGATGTCGTAACGGCCCGACGCGACCTGTCCGAGCAGCGCGGAGAAGTCGGTCGCGGCGAACTCCAGCTTCAGGTTCCGCTTGGCCGCGATGGCTTTGAGCAGCTCGTTGTCGAAGCCGGTGTAGTTGCCGTCCTTGAGGAAGATGTTCGGCGGCGCGTCGCTCAGCGTCCCCACCCGCAACACCGGGGAAGCGCTGTCCGAACCGCCACCGCACGCGGTGAGCGTGAGAACCGCGGCCAGCACCGTGACGATCAGCTTCTTCACGTCACACACCCACGTTCTTCACCAGCAGGCCGGGGCCGCCCTGCTGAAGCTCCTTGGACAACGGCGTGTTCTTGTAGAACTGCGCGTAGATCCGGGCGACTGTGCCGTCCGCGACCGCCTTCGCCAAGCCGTCGTTGAGCTTGTTCAGCAGGTCCGTGTTCTTCTTGGCGACGGCGAACGCGGACGGCGTGTCCTTGTCCTCGATCGTGTACCCGAGCTCCAGCGGGACCGCCGGGTTCTGGTCCAGGTACTTCCGGCCGATGTCCTGCGGCACGACCCACCCGTCGAGGGTGCCGTTCTTCAGCTGCGCGAAGCCCGCGTTGTAGTCGGGAAAGCGGACGACCTGGGCGCCGGCGACCTTGCCCGCGAACTCGTCCTGCACCGAGCCCTGGACCACGCCGAGGCGCTTGCCCGACAACGCGGCGACGTCCTTGAGGTTCGCGCCCTTCGCCGTGACGACGGTGGTGAAGCCGGTGTTGTAGCCGTTGGAGAAGGCGACCGTCTTCTTGCGTGCCTCGGTGCTGGAGATCGTCGAGCTGCCGATGTCGAACTTCCCGTTCGCGACGCCGGCCAGGAGCCCGGCGAACTCCGTGCCGACGAACTCGACCTCGAAGCCCTCACGCTTGGCGATGTCGCGCAGCAGCTCGTTGTCGTAGCCGGTGAAGCGGCCGTTCTCCAGGTAGATCGACGGCGGGGCGTCGCTCAGGGTGCCGACGCGCAGGGTCTGGCCCGCGGCCGACGAGGAGCCCTGCCCGCCGCACGCGGCGAGGGTCAGGGTCAGCGCACTCGCGGCGACGGCCGCGGCGATCTTCGACAGCGTGGATCTCATCGCTTCTTCCCGAGGTTGGCGCGCCGGGGCGCGCGGAAAGCACGTCAGGTCACTGGGTAAACGTCCTGACGCTCCGGTTTCAGCGATCGAGATTAGGGATTTCGCCCGTTCGTGTGGATTCGTTCCAGTCCGTGGACGGGTGCGTCAGCTCACAGGATCGGCTGCGGCGCGTAGCCCGCCGCCTCGGGGAACCGCTCGAGAACCTGCGCGACACGCTCGGCCACCTGGGCGACCTGACGACCGGCGGTGCCGGTGAAGGAAATCCGGTCCGCGAGGAGTTTGTCCAGCTCACCGCGGTCGAGCGGGATGCGCTCGTCGGCGGCGAAGCGGTCGAGGAGGTCGTTCTCGGCGCGGCCTTCCCGCATCTCCAGCGCGACGGCGACGGCGTTCTCCTTGATGGCTTCGTGGGCCGTCTCACGTCCGACCCCCGCGCGGACGGACGCCATGAGCACCTTCGTCGTGGTGAGGAACGGCAGGTAGCGATCAAGCTCACGCTCGATCACCGCCGGGAAGGCGCCGAACTCGGTGAGCACCGTGAGGAACGTCTCCAGCAGGCCGTCGAGGGCGAAGAACGCGTCCGGCAGCGCGACGCGGCGGACGACCGAGTCGGAGACGTCGCCCTCGTTCCACTGGTCGCCGGCCAGCTCGCCGATCATCGACAGGTAGCCGCGGAGCACGACGGCGAGGCCGTTGACGCGCTCGCACGAGCGGGTGTTCATCTTGTGCGGCATGGCGGACGAGCCGACCTGACCCGGCTTGAAGCCCTCGGTGACTAGCTCGTGGCCGGCCATCAGCCGGATGGTCTTGGCCACGCTGGACGGCGCCGCGGCGAGCTGGACCACAGTGGACAGCACGTCGAAGTCGAGCGAGCGCGGGTACACCTGGCCGACGCTGACGAACCGGCGGCCGAACCCGAGGTGCCGCATGACACGCTCTTCGAGCTGGTCCAAAGTGGACTCGTCACCGAGCAGGTCGAGCATGTCCTGCGCGGTGCCGACCGGGCCCTTGATGCCGCGCAGCGGGTAGCGGTCGATCAGGTTGTCGAGCCGCTCGAAGGCGACAAGGAGCTCGTCGGCCGCCGTGGCGAACCGCTTGCCGAGGGTGGTGGCCTGGGCGGCGACGTTGTGCGAGCGCCCGGTCATGACGGTGTCGGCGTGCTCGACGGCGAGGGCGGCCAGCCGGGCCAGCACGGCCGCGACGCGGGACCGCACGAGCTCCAGCGAGCGGAGCAGCTGGAGCTGCTCGACGTTCTCGGTGAGGTCGCGCGAGGTCATGCCCTTGTGGATGTGCTCCTGCCCGGCGAGGTCGCTGAACTCCTCGATGCGGGCCTTGACGTCGTGACGGGTGACGCGCTCCCGGGCGGCGATCGACTCCAGCCGCACGTCGTCAAGCACCTGCTCGTAGGCCTCGATCACGCCGTCGGGCACCTCGACGCCGAGGTCTTTCTGTGCCTTGAGGACGGCGAGCCAGAGCTGCCGTTCCAGGACGACCTTGTATTCCGGCGACCAGAGCGAGACCAGCTCCGCCGAGGCGTAGCGGGCAGCGAGCACGTTCGGAATGCGGGGCTTGTCCGTCACGCCCTCACGATACCTGCGCAGGTCAGCGCGGTGACGGCCCGGGGCACGGGCCGCCACCGCACCCCGGTCAGGACTCGTAGGGCAGTGCCTTGACGTCGGACGCCTTCACGTAGACGACGCGGTGGTTGTACGAGATCTGGAAGTACGTCTCACCGCCGAGGACGAGCGTGTGGTTCGCGGGCACGCCGGCCGGGTCGAACCGCGCGTAGTAGTTCTCCGCCCGGAACGAGCCCGTCGCGAGGTAGCTCTGGCCGGCGGGCAGCGTCCACGGGATCGGCGCGACCGTCCAGATCGGGTCGAACGGGATCGCCGCCGGGTACTCGGACTGCTCGGGGTAGGCGCGCCCGTAGAGCGGAACCGAGGCGACGCCGTCGGGAGCGGTCAGCAGCAGGCCGCAGGCGGGCCGCGTCGCGCGGTGACCCGGGTTGCTGAACCAAGCCTTCTGCCCGCCGTACCAGATCGCCGTCCAGTCACCCTGCTGCCCGGCGAGCGCGTAGGAACGGCCGGCGACCGCCTTGTCGCTCCAGTCGTCGATCGCGGTCGTGCCGGGCGAGCCGTCCGGGTGGTTCACCGGGTCGGTGATCAGCGGCGCGGTCTCGTCGGGCGCGGTACGCAGGTAGACGAAGTTCGCGCCGTGCGACGGCAGCGGCGTGCACGTCCCGGCCGCGTCACAGGTCGTCATCGGGGGCTGGTTCGCCGCGTAGTCCGGGTTGATCGTGACGACCTGGCTGTCCGCGGCACCGGTGGCCTTGATCGGCGCGCCGAGCAGGTCCATGTAGTGCGCCCAGTCCCAGTAGGGGCCCGGGTCCCAGTGCGCGGCCACGAAGTTCTTCGTGCGTTCCCGCGAGATGTCTTCGTGGCCCAGGATGTGCTTGCGGTCCAGCGGGATGTGGTACTTCGCCGCCAGGTACTTCACCAGCGCCGCGGAGGCGCGGTACATCTGCTCGGTGTACCAGGTGCCGCCCTGGGCCGCGATGCCTTCGTGCTCGATGCCGATCGAATGCTCGTTCATCGTCCAGTTGCCGGCGTGCCAGGCGACGTCCTTGGTCGGCACCATCTGCGTGACCTGCCCGTCGGACGAGCGGATCACGTAGTGCGAACTGGCCCCGCTCGCCGGGTTCCGGAACGACCCGATGGCCTGGTCGTACGGGCTCGCGGTGCTGCTCGGCAAGCTTTCGGTGTCGTGGATGACGATGTACTGGATCTTCTGGCCGTCAGCCGGCCGGTTCGCGGGATCGTAGTTGCCGTAGTTGTTCGGGTCGCTGTGGTCGGCACTGGACCAGTCGTACCCCGCCGGCACGAACCGGCAGTCGAGGTTCGCCGGGCATTCCGGCGCCGGGGTGTCCTGCGCGTGCGCCGTGACGGGCAGCGCGGCGGAGACGACCAGCGCGAACACCGCGGCAGTCAGGGTTCTGACGGTGAAGGGCATCAGGCATGGTCCCAGAAATTCCGCTGCTGTGAAGCGCTTTCACCATTCCGCGAAGCCGCCGTCTTCGTGACGCCACACCGGCGACCGCCACGCGTGCCCGGCCTCGTCGGCCCGGCGGACGGCGGCCTCGTCGATCTCGATGCCGAGGCCGGGCCCGAGCGGGCGGGCCGCGTAACCGTCGCGGAAGGCGAAGATCGACGGGTCGGCGAGGTAGCTGTGCTCCCGTCCTTCGTGGTAGTGCATGCCCGCACTCTGTTCCTGGATCAGGAAGTTCGGCGTCGCGAACGCGACCTGCAGCGACGCGGCCAAGGAGATCGGGCCGAGCGGGCAGTGCGGCGCCAGCGAAGCGCCGTACATCTCGGCGAGGGCGCCGATCCGCCGCAGCTCGGAAATCCCGCCCGCGTGCGACGGGTCCGGCTGGACCACCGCGACGCCGGCGTCGAGCACCGGCTTGAACTCCCAGCGCGAGAAGAGCCGCTCGCCGAGCGCGATCGGCACCGTGGACGCCTCGACGACCGAGCGCAGCGCGTCACCCTGCGTCTCCGGCAGCACCGGTTCCTCGACGAACATCGGCTGGACGTCTTCGAGGAGGCGCACCAGCCGGCGCGCCATCGCGGGTGAGACGCGGCCGTGGAAGTCGATCGCGAGGTCGCGGTGCGGGCCGAGCACCTCCCGCGCCTCCCACGCCCGCGCCACCGCGGCGTCGGCTTCCGCGGGCGACGCGATCGCGAGCATCGGGCCGGCGACGTTCATCTTCACCGCCGTGAACCCCGCCTCGACCTGCGCGGCCACGGCTTCGCGGATGCCGGCGGGCCGGTCGCCGCCGACCCAGCTGTAGACCCGGACGCGGTCGCGGACCGGGCCGCCGAGCAGCTCGTGCACCGGCGCGTCGCGCACCTTCCCGGCGATGTCCCACAGCGCCTGGTCGAAGCCGGACAACGCGCTCGACAGCACCGGGCCACCGCGGTAGAACCCGCCGCGGCGCAGGACCTGCCAGTGGTCCTCGATGCGCAGCGGGTCCTGCCCGATCAGCAGCTCGGACAGCTCGTGCACGGCCGCGCGGACGGTCCCCGCGCGGCCCTCGACCACGGGCTCGCCCCAGCCGCTGATCCCCTCGTCGGTGCTGACCTTGAGGAACAGCCAGCGCGGCGCGACCAGAAAAGTTTCGATGCCGGTGATCTTCACCCGTGTCCCCATCTACGCGGAATCCTTGGCGGCGGACCAGCCGCCGTCGACGGTCAGTTCGGCGCCGGTGACGAACGACGCCGCGTCCGAAAGCAGGAAGGCGATCACGTTCGCCACCTCCTCCGGCTTGCCGAGCCGGCCGGCCGGCGTCGCCCGGGCGCTGCGTTCGCGGTCCTGGCGCGAGATGTGTTTCCAGGCCTCGGTCAGCACCGGCCCCGGCAGCACGGAGTTGACCCGGACGGCGGGGGCGTATTCGACGGCCAGCTGCCGGGCCAGCGCGACCAGCGCGCCCTTGCTCGCGGCGTACGCGGGGTGGCCCGGCAGGCCGAAGTGCGCGTGCACCGACGAGACCAGCACGATCGCGCCACCTCGGGCCCGCAGCGACGGCAGGCAGGCCCGGACGGCGAGGTAGCTGCCGGTCAGGTTGACGTCGAGCTGGCGCTGCCACTCGGCGAGGCCGATCTCGTGCAGCGGCCCGGTGCTGGGCGCGTAGGCGTTGCTGACCAGGGCGTCCACCTCTCCGATGTTCGCCCACGTCGCTTCGTCGCTCACCGAGCCCCGGATCGGCGTGACACCGCCGGGGAGTTCGGCGATGTCCACGCCGAGGACGCGGTAGCCGTCGTCGAGCAGCTTCGCCGCGGTCGCCGCTCCGATCCCCGACGCCGCTCCCGTCACCACGGCCGTACGCGCGGACATCGCCGTCTCCTCTCGGACGTCGTCAGCCAGGACCAGCATGCCGTGTCGCCTCGACCGTCGCCAAATTAAATCCGAAAATATAACGGCCCCGGGGACCTGCCACGCTGGCTACCGGCCGGGGGCCCGGGTCGAGACGCTGTTGAGGAGCGCGCATGGCTGAACTGGTCTTCGTCGGGTGCTACACGGGCGACGCGGGGAAAGGCACCGGGATCACGACGCTCTCGCGTTCGCCTACGGGCGAGCTGACGGAGATCTCGGCGCTGGCCCTGGAGTCCCCGTCGTGGCTCGTGCGCCACCCGTCGTTGCCGGTGCTGTACGCGGCGAACGAGACGGCTCCGGGCGCGGTGACGGCGTTGTCCTTCTCCTCCTCCGGTGTGCTGTCGGTGCTGGGCTCGGCCGAGACGGGCGGCGCGCACCCGTGCCACCTGGCGGTGACGCCGGACGGCCGGTTCCTGCTGTGCGCCAACTACACCGGGGGCAGCCTGGCGGTGTTCTCCCTGTCGCCTTCGGGTGCGCTCGGCGCCCGGACGGCGCTGGTCCAGCACAGCGGCAGCGGCCCGGTTTCCGACCGCCAGGAGGCCGCGCACGTCCACATGGCGGTGCCGTCGCCGGACGGTTCCGTCGTGAGCGCGGTCGACCTCGGCACCGACGAGATCCGCAGCTACACGCTGTCTTCGTCGGGTTCGCTGGAGCCGCTGGCGGTGTCTTCGCTGCCGCTGGGCACCGGCCCGCGCCAGCTGGTGCGCCGCCCGGGCACGGATCTGGCGTACGTCGCCGGGGAGCTGGCCGGGACGGTCGTGACAGTCCGGGAGACCTCGCCGGGTGCGTTCTCGGTGGTTTCCTCGACGGTTTCGACGCTTTCGCCGTCTCCGGGCCCGAACCTGGTGGCCCACCTCGAGCTGACCGGCGAGCGCCTGTACGTGTCGAACCGCGGCCCGGACTGTGTCACGGAGTTCGCCCTGGACGACACGGCCGCGGTGGCGGACCAGCCGTGCGGCGCGAATCCCCGGCACTTCGCCCTGGTCGACGGGACCTGTTACGTCGCGGCCCAGTCGGAGGACGCGATCACGGCGTTCACCCTGACCGCGTCGGGCGACGCGGAGCTGCGGTACCACCCGACGGGGTCGCCGACGTTCGTGCTCCCGGTTTCCCTGCCCTGACCGTAGGATTCTCCCCACCTGCCAGCTGAGAGGGCGTTCCCTTGACCGAACACCGGCCACGCGGCTTGCACGGCCAGACCGTGGAGGCACTGGCCAGCCGGATCCTCTCCGACGAATGGGGCGAAGGCACCGTCCTGGACCTGCCCGCGCTGCGCGAAGAACTCGACATCAGCCTGACCGCGCTGCGCGAGGCGCTGAAGGTGCTGGCCGCGAAGGGGATGATCGACGCGCGGCAGAAGCGCGGCACGTTCGTCCAGCCGCGCGAGAAGTGGAACATGCTCGACGCCGACGTCATGCGCTGGCAGACCGCGGCCGCCGAGGATCCGGGGCTGCTCGACGAGCTCACCGAGGTCCGTGCGGTCGTGGAGCCCGCCGCCGCGCGGATCGCCGCCGACCGCGCGTCCGGCGAGGACGTCGAGGCGCTGCGGGAAGCGCTGTCCGACATGGCCGCCGCGGGCGACGACCCCGAAGCCTGCGTCCAGGCCGACCTCGCCTTCCACCGGCGGCTGATGGCCGCCACCCACAACAACTTCCTGGTGCGGATGGAACGGGTCATCGCGATCGGCCTGGCCGAGCGCGACAAGCTGGTACACGGCGATCCGACGGCGGAGGACCCGGTGCCGAGCCACCGGAAGGTGTTCGACGCGATCGTCGCCCGTGACCCCGCGGCGGCCGAGCAGGCGATGCTCACCCTGGTCGCCAAGTCCCGCGAGGACCTCGAAAAGGCTCAGCGCACCCGGTCGTGAAAGTCCGTGAATGGCACATTGAGGGACTCTAAGTCCCTCAATGTGCCATTCACGGACTTTCGAGGGCCCCGCGCAGCATCCGGGCCGCCGCCGCGCGCGGGGCCGGGTCGATCGCGATCAGCGCGTTGACGACCGCGCCGTCGACCAGTGCCACCAGCCGGTCCAGCTCGGCCTCCGTGACGGGCGTGCCCGAGCGGGCGAAGATCTCCGTCAGCAGCTCGTTGAGCTGGGCCGACAGCGTCCGCATCAACGGCCGCAGGTAGGGACGGCGGCCGGTCGCGACCAGCCGCTCGTACCGCAGGAGCACGGCTTCGGCGTCGGCGTCGGCGTCACCGCTCGCCGGGCCCAGCAGCATCTCCAGCACCAGCTCGACGGTCGCCTGCACGCCGCGGTTGCGGGTCGCGAGCTCCTCCAGCCGGCGGCGGCCGGTCGCCAGCTCGGCCTTCGAGTGGTGCTCGACGGCCGCCGTGACCAGGTCTTCCAGGGATTTGAAGTAGTACGTCGTCGACGCGAGCGGCAGGCCGGCCCGTTCGGCGACCGCCCGGTGCCGGACGGCGTCGAACCCGCCCTCGACGAGCAGTTTCGCGGCGGCCTCGACGAGCGCGGCGCGCCGTCGCTCCCCTTTGGGGGTGGTCGCAGCGGTCATGGCCGGTCATTCTGCCAACCGGGTCGTGCCAGGTTCAGAAGCGGGGCGCGAGATGGTGCGCGAACTGCTCGACCTGCCCCGCGAGCGGCGCCGCCGCCCCGGCGGAAGGCACGCTGACCAGCACCAGCGCGCCCCCGGACGCCGTGCCCACCTGCGCGGTCACGGTGCCGGCGGGCTGGAACTTGCGGGCCACCGGGATGCCCTTCGGGTACACCGCCGCGGCGATCTCGCCGCCCGCGACCGGGAACCCGGCGGACCGCGCCGCCGTCGAACAGGCACCACCCGGGACGGCCTGGGTGTCGGAGACGTGGACAGGGAGCTCGCCAGCGAGGGCGATGGCGAGCTCCCTGTCCACCTGTTCGCACCCGGAGGCGCCTTCGGCCAGCTGGCCGGTCCTCCCGTCCGTGGTACCCCCCTGCTGAGGTACCGGAGACGGGAAGTTCGGTGACTCCCCACCGACCTGAGGACGCATCGGGCCGTCCCCGGGTTGTGCGGAGCCCAGTCCCGAATCCGAGGACGCGGCGTTGTCCTTGGCCGCGGTCAGCGACTCCGGAGTGCTTCCGGAGAGCACGCCGTACGCCCCGAACCCGGCGACGACCAACACCGCGGCGCTCACCCCGGCGGTGATCCGGTTGCGGTGGCGCACGGTCTGGCGGCGGGATTCGCGGACGACGTCGTCCTGGGAGAACGTCGGCTCGGGCGCGTCGCCCGGCGCGGCGGAGAACAGCGAGCGCAGCTCCGGCTCATCCATTGGTCTCCACCTCCCGTTCCAGGACCTGCTTCAGGTTCGCCAGCCCGCGCGCGGTCTGGCTCTTCACGTTGCCTTCGCTGCAGCCCAGCTCCAGTGCCGCGCTGGTCACGTCGAGTCCTTCGAAGAACCGCATGACCAGCACCGCCCGCTGCTTGGGCGGCACTTCTTTCAGCGCCGCGAGCAGGTCTTCCCTGGTCGCGACGAGGTCGTCGAGGCCAGGCGTGTCGTCGACGGGCTCCGGCAGCGTCTCGGTCTGCCACTCGCGTCGCCACGGACGCCGTGATTCGTCGATCGACGCCCGGACGAGTGTCTTGCGGACGTACGCGTCGGTCGCCGCGCGATCCCTGATCTTCTTCCACCTCCGGTGCAGTGCGACGAACGCCGTCTGCGCGAGGTCGTCCGCCCGGTGCCAGTCGCCACAGAGCATGTACGCGGTCCGGCGCACGGCGTCCCGCCTGGCGGCGAAGTACTCCGCGAACTCCTGCTCGTCGCGCTGGTCCACGCGCAGTCGTGCTCCGCTCTGTTGTCGTTCGCCCGGGAGGACGGAATCAGGGGCGTCCACGGTTGCACGGACCGAGCGGGTTCGACCACTCAAGGGCACATTGATCCCCTCGACGTCGGTGTGATGTGATCGCTCCGTGACCTTCACGCTGCCGCCGCTGGATTTCCGCTCCGACACCGTCACCCGGCCGGATGACACGATGCGGGCGGCGATGGCGTCCGCGGAGGTCGGCGACAACGTCCTCGACCACGACCCGACGATCGCGGAGCTGGAGGAGCGGGCCGCGCACGTCCTGGGCATGCCGTCCGCCCTCTGGGTACCCAGCGGGACCATGGCCAACCTCGTCGCGCTGAGCCTCCACCTGCGTCGCGGCGACCGCTTCCTCGCCACGCGCGGCGCGCACGTGCTGGCCAACGAGCTGGGGTCGGCGGCGTGGCTGGCCGGCGGCATGCCCGAGCCGGTCGAACACGACGGCGGCCCCGGCCGCCCCTCGCCCGACGGCCTCGCGGCCGCGATCGGGCGGCCCGCGCCGTACTTCCCCCTGCGGACCTCGCTGCTCTGCCTCGAGAACACGCACAACGCCGCCGGCGGCGCGGTGACCCCGCCCGACGAGCACGCCCAGCTGCTGTCCGTCGCCAAGGAGGCCGGCCTGACCGTGCACCTCGACGGCGCCCGGATCTGGCACGCCGCCGTCGCCCTCGAGGTGCCGCCGGCCGCGCTCACCGTCGGCGTCGACAGCGTGTCGGCCTGCTTCAGCAAGGGCCTCGGCGCGCCGGTCGGCTCGGTCGTCGCGGGCAGCGCGGCGTTCGTCCAGGAAGCCCGCCGGATGCGGCAGATGCTCGGCGGCGGCGTCCGGCAGGGCGGCATCCTGGCCGCGGCCTGCCTGGTCGCGCTGGACCGCGTCCCCGAGCTGGCCGAATCGCACGAGAACGCCCGGCGGCTGGCCGAGGGCCTGCGCGAATACGGCTGGCCGGCGAGCGAGCCGGACACCAACATCGTCCTCGCCGAGGTGCCCGACAGCCTGGCCGCGCAGACCTGGCTCGACTCGCTGGGGATCCGCTCGGTCGCGGTGTCGGGCCGGGTCCGGTTCGTCACCCACCGGGACCTCAGCGCGGCCGACATCGAAGAAGCCTTGCGCCGGCTCAAGACCGGCGCGTGACGAAGACGACGACACTGGGGGTACCGATGAACTGGATCGTGTTCGACTACGGCGAGGTGCTCAGCAAGCCGAGCGCGGCGCGCCCGGACCTGGCCGCGACGATGGGCGCACCGCTGCCGGAGTTCGAGAAGGCGTACTGGGACTACCGGATCCCGTACGACGCCGGCAGCACGCCGCTGGAGTACTGGCAGGCCGTCGGTGCCGCGGTGGGCGTGCCCGTCGACGAGGCGATGTCGGCCGAGCTGACCCGCATCGACATCGAGGGCTGGGGTCACCTGGAACCGGCTTCGGAGGCACTGCTCGAGGCGCTTTCCGAGGCCGGCGCGGCGCTGGCGCTGCTGTCGAACGCGCCGTCGGTGTTCGGCGAGTGGGTCCGTGCGCAGGACTGGGCGCGGCACTTCCGCGTGACGTTGTTCTCGGGCGACGTCCGGTGCGTCAAGCCGGACGCGAAGATCTTCCGTCTCCTGCTCGACGAGCTCGGCGCCGAACCGGCCGACTGCCTGTTCTTCGACGATCGCGAGTCCAATGTGGACGGTGCACGTGCCGTCGGTCTGCGCGCCCACGTCTGGAACGGCGCCGACGCGGCCCGCGCCTGGCTGGACTGAAACTCACCCACACCGCACGGCCGCCTACCGGCCGTGATTCCCATGACCTAGGCTGGGCGTCCCCCGACTCCCCCGGCAGGTGCCATGGCGACGAGCGAACGACCGTCCGACCGCGTCGACTTCGACCGGCCGAGCATCGCGCGCGTCTCCGACGCGCTCATGGGCGGCCAGAACAACTACGCGGCCGACCGCGCGGCCCTGCGGCAGATCCTGGACATCGCGCCCGAGTCCCCGGCGATGGCCCAGGAGATGCGGCAGTGGCTCGTCCGCGCCGTCCGCTACCTGACCGAACGGCTGGACGTCGACCAGTTCCTCGACCTCGGCTCGGGCTTCCCGACGGTGGAGAACACCCACCAGGTCGCGCAGAAGTACAACCCGGAAGCGCACGTCGTCTACGTCGACAACGACCCGGTGGTGCAGGCGCACGGCCGGGCTCTGCTCGTCGACAACGACTTCACGCACTTCTCCGGCAACGACCTGCTGCACCCCGAAGAGACGCTCGCCGACGACACGGTGAAGCAGTTCATCGACTTCGAGCGGCCCGTCGGGCTCGTGATGTGCGCGATCGTCCACCACATCACGGACCTCCAGCAGGCGCAGCAGGTCGTCAAGTCCTACGTCGGCGCGATGGCACCGGGCTCGTACCTGCTCCTGCTGCACCAGCACAACCCGGACGACGGCTCCGAAGCGGCCGCCGTCGCCGCGTCACTGCAGGACCGGCTCGGCCGCACCGGGCTCGACACGCGCTACCGCGCGCGGGCCGAGATCGCGTCGTTCTTCGACGGCCTCGAACTGCTCGAACCCGGGCTGACCGCGCCGCACCTGTGGTGGCCGGACGGGCCGCGCCTGGCGCCGCTGACGCCCGTCAACTGGACGTCGCTGTGCGGCGTGGCGCGGATCCCGTGAAACTCAGTAGCGGTTGATGCGCTTGCTGTCCTTCTTGCCGGTGATGGCGCCGTACGCGGCCGTGCCCAGGAAAACCACGCCACCGATGATGGCGATCCACAGGACAGCCTTGAACAGGAAGCCGAGCACGCTCCCCAGCACCATGAACGCCACCCAGGCGACGATCAGGCCGCCGACGATCTTCCAGAACATGGCTCCTCCGATGTTTCCCGTGGCCCCACCGGCCCGATAGCTACACAGTGCCAGCTCCGGCGGTGGAACTCCCCTCGAAGAGCCAACGTTCGGGGTTAAATCAGGGTTCCCCCTGGCTGAGCCAGGCACCCAGCCGGCGCACCCCTTCGTCGATGTCCTCGGCGCTGCCGGCGAAGGAGAACCGGACGAACTTGCCGCCGTCGACCGGGTCGAAGTCGACGCCGGGAGTGATCGCGAGACCGGTGTCGGCGAGCAGCCGCTGGCACCAGCTCAGGCTGTCTTCGGTGTACGCGCTGACATCGGCGTACGCGTAGAAGGCGCCGTCAGCGGGGGCGAGGTTGCCGATGCCGATGCGCTTCAGGCCGGCGAAGAGCCGGTCGCGGTTGGCGCGGTACCGCTCGACGTGCGCGTCGGCTTCCGCGTACGCCTCGGGCGTGAAGGCGGCGAGGGCGGCGTACTGCGAGACCGCGGGCGGGCAGATGGTGAAGTTGCCGGTCAGGACGTCGACCGCGCGGTGCAGGCGCTGCGGCGCGAGCAGCCAGCCGAGCCGCCAGCCGGTCATCGCGAAGTACTTGGAGAAGCTCCCGAGCACGACCGGCTCACGGCCGAACTGCCACGCGCAGTCAAGTTCGGCGCCGTAGGAGATGCCGTGGTAGATCTCGTCGCTGATCAGCTGCACCCCGTGCGACGCGCACCAGCCGGTGATCGCGGCGAGCTCCCCGGGCGGCAGCACGGTCCCGGTCGGATTGCTCGGGCTGGCGACGATCAGCCCGTCGATCGGGCCGAGCTCGTCGAGCAGGGCGACGGTGGGCTGGAAGTTCGTTTCGGCGGTGGTCGCGAACTCGACGACCTCGCAGCCCAGCACGGACAGCAGGTTGCGGTAGGCGGGGTAGCCGGGCCGCGCCATGGCGACCTTCGCACCGGGGTCGAAGGCGCTGAGGAAGGCGAGCAGGAAGCCCCCGGAGGAGCCGGTGGTCAGGACGACGTCGTGCGCCTGGACGTCGACGTCGTAGCGCGTCCGGTAGTGCCCGGCCACGGCTTCCCGCAGCTCCGGGAGACCGAGCTGCTCGGTGTAGCCGAGGGTGCTTTTCCGGAGTGCTTCGTGAGCGGCCGCGAGGACGGGCTCCGGCGCGGGCACGGACGGCTGCCCGGCGGCGAGCGACACGAGATCACCGTGGCTGCGCTGCCGGGCACCGGCCGCGGAGAGGACGTCCATGACGTGGAAGGGCGGCACACCGGCCCGCAGCGCGGGCCCGGCGAAGGCTCCGAGGTCGACCATGCGGCCAGGCTAGTAGCCGCGGTAGGCACCGCCGTGGGCCATGGCCTTGATGCCGGGCACGTTGTCGAGGCCGCCGTACCGGTCGAAGGAGTACCGCACCCCGGCGATGATGTTGTCGACCGGGCTGTAGATGTTGTCGTGCCCCGGCAGTTTATGGGCATTGAACGTCGAGTCGATACATTGCATGAGACCCTTTGACGGATGCCCCGCGGCGGCATTCGAATCCCAGTTGTTTATGGCATTCGGATTTCCGCCGGATTCGTGCTGAATGATCGCCCAGATTTTCGGGATATCCGCATCCGTCACCGGAATTCCCGCCGCCTGGAGAGCCTTCAACGCTTCCTGAATCCATTGCTGCACATTGCCCGGGGGCGGCGAGGAAGGCGGGCCACCACTGGGCCCGAGGCCACCACCTCCACCACCCCCGCCGCCGCCACCACCGCCGCCGTGGTGGGAGGCGCCGTTGCTGTGGACGCCGCCGGTGCTCTGGGGTGGCGCCGACGAGCTGCTCGGCAGCGGGACCTGGTCGTAGCCGCCCTCGATCTGCTGGGACATCAGCTTCTGCGACGCCTTGATCGCCGTGTCGGCCTGGGTCTGCAGACCGGTCACGTCGCCGTCGAAACCGGCGGTGATGGTGTGGATGTCCGTCTTCGCGGTGGCCAGGATCTCCGCCGAGCTCGGGCTCGGACCGGGCTTGCCCTCGTCGTGCGCCGTCTTCTCCGCGGCTCTCGCGTTGTCGATGGCGGTCTGCGCCTGCTGGTTGCGGGCGTTGACGGCCTTTTCCGCCGCCAGCTGCTTGTCCTGGACGTTCTTCTTGATCTGTTCGAGGGACGACGCGAGGTCGTCGAGGTCCTTGGCGACGTCCTCGAGGTGGGTCTGCACCTTGGTCCCGGCATCGCGGACCTGGCGGACGTACTGGAAGAACTGGTCCGCCGCCGGACCGGCCCACACCCCGCTGTTGAGCGCGTCGGTCGAATTCTTCAGCGACGCATTGTGGTCGCCGGCGTTCTTGCCCGCTTCGCGGAACTGCGCCGCCGCCGCGGTGATCTTCCCCAGGTCGACCTTTTCGACCTGGTTCACCTTTTCCATGAAGGCGGCCCAGTTGTCCGGCGTTCCGGCGCCGTTGGAGTTCAAACCCACTGTCGTGCCCCTCGGTTCACTTGTCGACGTGGAGGGTGAGGTCGCTCGCCCCGACCTGGTCGGTCTCGGCGATCAGCCCGGCCGCCTTGCGCATGGCGAACCCCAGTGCCTCCATGTGCTTGCCCGCGGCGTCGAACTGGCTGTGCACGCCGTCCTTGAACTTGCCGACCGCGCCGTGCGCGTCGCCGGTGGCGTCCATCCCGCCGAAGGGGCTTTCCTTCTCGTGGTCCAGGCCGGTGACCTTGTGCTTGGACTTCTCGAACTCGTCCTTCAGCTTCTCCACCTGACCGGCCGCGATGGCCAGCGAGTCCGAGTCGTAGACAGGCACGGTTCGTCATCCCCTTCGGAAACTTGTCTCCGCCCGGTCAGACGTCGCCGTGACCAGGACGGTTCCCGCGCTTACTTTATGACTTCGCGCGGGGCGCGCGTACGGTCTCCGCGAACTTCCACCCGGGAGGGCTCAGGCCTCCGCCATCAGTTCGCGGATCCTCGTCGCGAGCAGGGCGTTGTCCGCCGGGGTCACCGTGGCCCACTCGCGGCCGTCACGGTCCGGGGCCACCTGGAACAGGTACCTTCCCGCGTCCGTGTCGAAGAACGCCACCACCCGGCCCGCCCGGTGGACGACGCCGTCGCGTGAAGTGCGTTCGGCGCCGAACTGGCCGCGGGCTTCCTGCCCCAGCAGCATCCCGGACAGCTCCTGGGCCTGGAACAACGGCACCCCGCGATCCTCCAGCGCCGTGACCAGCCCCTTCGCGTCGCCCTTCGCCGCCTCGTCGGCGGAGCGAAGAGCCGCGTACGGGATGCTCACCGTCTGGCCGACGCCCGGGCCGAGGTCGCCCGCGACCGAGACCGCCGCTTCCGGGAGGCCGTCCTCCGTGGCCGGGATCAGCCAGACCTCGCCGTGGTCGACCACCGCCAGGACGGCCTGGCCGCGGACGCTCACCGCGCGGCCGCGGATCTCGCGTTCGGCCCACACCCACACGTCCAGCCCGAACTGGGGGCGGCCCAGCAGGTGCAGCAGGTCCGCCACCTCGCCGGACGCCCGGCGGTTGCGGGCGAGGCGCCGCTCACTCAGCGACGCCCACGCCGACTCCACCAGCTCACGCCGTTCCGCATAGGTGGCCCCTTCGCTCGGCACGTCGAGGGCGACGTGCCGCCGGGGCAGTTCGAAGGACTCCCAGAGCACGTCGAACTCGAGGGCGGACAGCACGAGCGACACGGTCAGCGCACATCCCCGCCGTGGTCACCGAGCACGTCGGGCGAAACCATCCGCTGGTCGGCGAACAGGTCCTGGTCGTCGACGCCGTAGCGGCGGACGTGCTCGGCGTCGTCCTCCTGCGGTGCCGCCTCGGACAGGAACTTCGTCTCGCCGGGCTGCTGCTTCGGGCTGATCTGCTCCGACTTCCTCAGCGCGACGGCTTCCTCCTCGGGCAGCTCCCCGACCGGCAGCGGCCGCATCGGGCCCTTCGGCTGGCTCTTTTCCCGCCGCTGGCGCTCCTTGTCGCCGCTCAGCGCGCCACCGGCCGCGCCCGCGCCGACCGCCGCCGCACCCGCGCCCAGCTCACCCGGCGTCGCGCCCGGCTTCACCGCGAAGCCGCGTTCGGCCGTGTACTGCCCGGGCGGCAGGGACGCCTGCGGGGCTGCCCCGACCGTGCGGCCCTTGGCCAGCAGCCCGTCCGGGGCGCGGCCCGGCGAGCTGTCGACGCCGGTCGAGCCGCCGGAAGCACCCCCGCCCGCGCCGCCGAGTGACTTGATCGGCGTCGTCGCGGGCGACGAACCGGGCGGCAGCGCGCCCGGCGCCCCGGGCGGGACGAACTGTTCGCCACCACCACCGCCACCGCCACCGGCGGACGGGCCGGAGGTGAAGTGGCCGCCTTCGTGGGCCGTGCCACGCCCCGGGGCGTTGACCCAGCCGGGCCCGGGCGCCGATGTCGGTGGCTTCACGCCGGACGGCGTCGTCGACGAACTGGGCGTCGTGTGCTGTGCGGGCGGAGCGCCCACCAGGCCGCTCTGCCGCGGCTGCTGCGCGGGCCGGGACGGCGGCTGGGCCGCGATGCCGTAGGCGGGAGTCGGCGGGTCGGCGTGCACGTGGTGCGACACGGGCTGCACGACCGGCGGGTCGACGTGCACCGACCGGACCTTGTCCGAAGCCGGCTTCACGCCCCCGTCCGGGGTGACCTGGACCGCGGCGCCGGCGACGTCGAGCACGCCCGGCGTGACGCCCGGGGCGGTCAGCTTCAGCGACTCCGGGTCGCCGAGCGACTGCGTCGAGAGCAGGTTCGTGCCGCTCTCCTGCGCGTACTCGTTCAGCGCCTGCGTCGCCTGCGCCTTGGCGTTGTTCGCGGCCTCGACCTGCCGGGCGTGGTCGGTCTCGAACCCGATGAGGCTGAGCAGCACGCCGTCGGTGAGCGTGTAGCCGCCCGCGCCCTTCCGGACGGTTTCGGCGTCCGGGAGCTTGTACTTCGTCCGGTTGAACGCCTCGCCCTGCTCGAACACCATTTCCGCGGCGTGCGCGACCTTCGTCGTGGCGTCCTGGGAGAACCCGGCCTGCTCGGTGAACACCTGGCTCGCCGCGCCCCCGGCCTGGCTCTGCCACTCGACGCCGAGCTTGAGCAGCTGCGCGCGCAGTGTCTGGTCGGTGTGGGCGAGCGCGGTCGCGACGGCCTTCAGCGCGTCGACGGCGGTGCCGATGCTGCCGGTGCCGTCACCGTTGATCATCCGCGTGATCTGGGTGGCGACCGCGGTGTTGGTCCAGCCGTCGAACCGGTGGTTCTGGATGCCGGCCGCGAGCTCGGAGAATTCCACGCGCCCTCCCTAGTTCCGTGCTTTCAGGGACTGCAGCGCCAGGTCGGCGGCGTGCGCCGACATGTCGCACAGCTGCGGCTGCGTGAGCTTGCCGCGGGTGATGGCGAAGGTCTGGACGGCCAGCGTCTGGCCCTTCGCGACGCCGACGAGCGTCTCGCAGTCGGCCGGGTCGCCGGCCGCGCGGTAGTTCGTCAGCGCCGGGTAACCGCCGATGGTCTTCGGCTCGGTGGTCATGCTGTTCTTCTTGCGGGCCCCGGTGATCCACTGGTCGAGGTCCGCGGCCACCGCCCGCACGTGGTAGGAGTGCACCGGCTCGGCGCCGTCGGCGTCGAACACGCAGGTCGGCCCGTCCGTGGGGACTTTGACACTTCGAGGGAGGCTCGTGATGTTCAGGTTGTCGAGCTGCACCTGCGGGAAGATCTCGCACAGGTCGACGCCCAGCAGCGGCAGGTCGGCCGGGCGCTGCGGCAGCTGGGCCGCCTTGGCGCTCTGCGAAGCCGCGGTCGCGGCCGTCTCGACCGGATAGGGGGTGCCGCCGGTGCCCGCCGAACAGCCGGCGAGCGCCGCGGTCGCGAGCACGCCCCCGGTGATCCGCCACCGCCGGTTACGCACCGTGCTTGCCGCGGTCACCGAACACTGCCGCCTTCTCCTCGTCGCTGATCTTGTAGTCCTTCGCGGCTTCGCGCAGCTGCGAAACCAGCCGCTTGAGCCCGGCGACGTACTCGCGGACCTGGCCGGCGTAGGACCGGTCGCCGTCCGCGATCAGGCTGTTCCACGCCTCGATCGACTGGGTGCTGATCACGTCGGCGGACGGCGCGTCGATCCGCAGCTCGCCGAGCCGGGTGAGCAGCTGGTCCTCGAGGGCGTTGGCCTGGTCTTCGACGATGCGGGCGACGTCGAGGAGCTTGTCCGGGCGGACCAGGACGTCCGCGGCCGCGGGCGCCACCGGGACCGCCGAGCTGAGGTCGTACGAGGGTCCTGACATGCTCTCCCCTGACGTCGTACGGACAGTGACCGGCCGGCTCCCGTCGAGGCTACCAACGAGCGTGTGGCGGCAGCCTGAGTTTGGACGAAGAACGGTTCGGGCCGGTTCCCCCGATCCGGGAAAGTCAGGCGCGTTGCTTCGCCGTCGGCGCGCCGATCTCCCCGTTCGCCGCCTTCAGCGCGATGTCGGTGCGGTGGTGCGAGCCCGCGAGGTGGACCTTCTCGACGGTTTCGTAGGCGTGCTTGCGGGCCGACTTGAGCGTCTTGCCCGTGCCGACGACCGACAGCACGCGGCCGCCGGCGGAGACGACGGCGCCGTCGTCACGGCGGCGCGTCCCGGCGTGCAGGACGCCTTCCAGCTCGGCCCCGGTGATGACGTCGCCGGTGCGCGGCTTGCCCGGGTAGCCGTCGGCGGCGATCACGACGGTGACCGCGGCGCCGCCCGCCCACTCCAGCGGCGGGTGCTCGGCGAGCTTGCCGGTGGCGGTGGCGTGCATGAGGCCGGCGATCGGCGTGCGCAGCAGCGCCAGCACGACCTGCGTCTCGGGGTCGCCGAAGCGGCAGTTGAACTCGATGACCTGCGGGCCTTCGGAGGTGAGCGCGAGCCCGGCGTAGAGCAGGCCGGAGAACGGCGCGTCACGCGCGACGAGCTCGTCGGCGACCGGCTGGACGACCTTCTCGACCAGCTCGCCGACCAGGTTCTCGGGCGCCCACGGCAGCGGCGCGTACGCACCCATGCCGCCGGTGTTCGGGCCCGCGTCGTCGTCGCCGACGCGCTTGAAGTCCTGCGCGGGCAGCAGCGGCACGACGGTGCTGCCGTCGACGAAGCAGAACAGCGACGCCTCCGGACCGTCCAAATAGGACTCCAGGAGGACCGGGTGGCCGCCGTCGAGGAGCATGATCGCGTGCTTGCGCGCGACGTCGTAGTCGGTGGTGACGACGACGCCCTTGCCGGCGGCCAGCCCGTCGTCCTTGACCACCCACGTCGGGCCGAAGCGGCCGAGCGCGGCGTCGAGGCGGGCCGGGTTGTCGACCACCTCGCACCGCGCGGTCGGCACGTTCGCCGCGGCCATGACGTCCTTCGCGAACGCCTTCGAGCCTTCGATGCGGGCCGCCGCGGCCGACGGGCCGAAGCAGGCGATGCCCGCCTTGCGGACGGCGTCGGCGACGCCGGCGACGAGCGGGACCTCCGGCCCGACCACCACCAGGTCGGCCTGCCAGCTCTTCGCGAGCGCCGCGACCGCTTCGGGGTCGGACGCCTCGACGCCGAGCTGCTCGGCCATCGCGGCCGTCCCGGCGTTGCCGGGCGCGCAGGCCAGGGCCGTGACGGTGGGGTCGCCGGACGCCGCGAGGACGAGTGCATGCTCACGGGCGCCGGAGCCGATTACCAGTACGCGCACGCCGCACAGCGTATCGGCCCGCCTTCCCGGCGGACATTTCGCCGTCCCCGGGCACCCCGGGGAAGAGGAGTCCACCCGCCGTTTACCGCGGTGTCCACCCGGATACGCGCTTCGGACGCTTGCGACATCAAGGGTGACGCGGGTAGATCAGGGACACCCTGGGAAAAGAGGTCACCGGATGAAGCGCAAACGTGTGGGTGTACTGGCACTGGCCGGGCTGGCGTTGCTGAGCGTCACCGGACTCACCGTCGGGGCGGCGAGCGCCACAGAAACCGGGTCCGCCGACGCGGCCGCGCACGGACGGGGCCACCATGACCCCGTGATCATCGGACACCGCGGCGCGCCCGGGTACCGGCCGGAGCACACCCTCGCCTCGTACGAGCTCGCCTACCGGATGGGCGTGGACTGGGTCGACGTCGACCTCGTGCCGACCAAGGACGGCCAGCTCGTCGCCCGGCACGAACCCGAGATCGGCGGCACCACCGACGTCGCCAAGCACCCGGAGTTCGAGAACCGGAAGAAGACCGTCGTGCTCGACGGCGTCACGACGACCGGGTGGTTCACCCAGGACTTCACGCTGGCCGAGCTCAAGACGCTGCGCGCGGTCGAGCGGATCCCGCAGAACCGGCCGCACAACACGCTGTACGACGGCCGCTACCAGATCGCCTCCTACCAGGAGGTCCTCGACCTGACCAAGCGGCTGGGCCGGGAGCTGCACCGGACGCTGGGCACCTACCCCGAGGTCAAGCACTCGACGTTCTTCCAGTCGATCGGCAACCCGACCGAGCCGAAGCTGGTCTCGATCCTCAAGCGCAACGGCCTCGACCGGCCGGACGCGCCGGCGATCATCCAGTCGTTCGAGGTGTCGAACCTGATCGACCTGCACCAGCAGCTCCGGACGCCGCTGCTGCAGCTGACCTCGGCGACCGGCGCCCCGGCGGACTTCGTCGCGAAGGGCGACAAGCGGACGTACGCGGACCTCGTGACGCCGCAGGGGCTGCGTGAGGTCGCGAAGTACGCGAAGTACTTCGGGCCGGACAAGGCGCAGGTCATCCCGCGGGACGCCGCCGGCAACCTGGGCACGCCGACCGCGCTCGTCGCGGACGCGCACAAGGCGGGCCTGAAGGTGCAGCCGTACACGTTCCGGAACGAGAACCCGTTCCTGCCGGCCAACCTGCGCTCGTCGGCCGAGCCGGACGCCTACGGCGACGTCTTCACCGAGGAAGCGGCGTTCTTCAAGGCCGGCGTCGACGGCTTCTTCGCCGACCAGCCGGACACCGCGCTGGAGTCGCTGCACGCGTTCCTGGGCCGCTAGGTTCGCCCGAAAGTGATTGGCCGTGAATGGCACATCGAGGGACTAGAATTGGCGCAGTGGCGCGTCAGCGCCTCCGTTGAGGGTGGTGGCGGGGGCATGGATGAACCCTCAATGTGCCATTCACGGCTTCGGGGGGGGGACCTGTGCAGGGGGAGATCGACCGGCTGGCCGGGGAACACGGATTTTCCGGTGTCCTGCTGGTGAGCCGGGGTGACGAGACGTTGTTCGCGAAGGCGTACGGGCACGCGCACCTCGGGTACGGCGTGGAGAACACCGTCGACACTCGGTTCGCGATCGCCAGCGGCACCAAGGGCCTGACCGCGCTCGTCGTCGTCGGCCTGGTCGCCGAGGGACGGCTGCGGCTGGAGACCACCGCCCGTGAAGTCCTCGGCGACGACCTGCCGCTGAT